>DATLYG010000140.1:0-12377 GCA_035574985.1 Thermoanaerobaculia bacterium
CGCCCGCCTATCCGCCGCTGGCATGGAAGCAATCGCCCGGTCATGTCTCCGTGAACAGGCACAGCGGGGACGAGTTCGTCCCGTTCATGAAGCATCGCCCCGGATCGCCCGAGGCGGAGTGGGCGAGCTTCAACCTCGGCGAATTCATCGCTCCGGGGAGTCCCCTCTCGTTGCTTCCCGTGGTGATGTGGATGGCTGCAGGATCGCTGCTTCTCGCGAGGTGGGCGGGCGCCCCGTCCGCCGAATCATGAGCGCACGCTTCCTTCCATGGCTTCTGGCGCTCGCGCTGATCACGATCGGCTTCAGCCAGCTCGACCAGTACAACGTCACCTGGGACGAGGCGCTGGGTGATTTCTTCTTCGGACAGCGATATCTCTCGTTCTTCACCACGTTCGACGCGCGCTATCTCGATTTCGCGAGCGATCCCTATCCGGAAGGGACGACTCCCGATCTCCGCCGTTCCTATTTCCGGATGCGCCCGTGGGAGTACTGGCCGGTCGCGAACACTCTCGCCGCGGCGACGTCTCGCGTCGTGGCCGCGGCGGGTCTGGCCGATCCCTTCGACGGTTTTCACGCGCTCAATCTGATTCTCGGCGCGCTGTTGGTGGTGGCGATGTATCGCTTCGTCGAACGTGCATCGTCGCCGCTCGCCGCGGCCGCTGCGGTTTCGCTTCTCGTTCTGATGCCGCGCCTGGTGGCCGACCTGATGGCGAACATCAAGGACTTCCCGGAGATGGTCTTCTTCTCGCTCGCGCTCCTGCAGTTCTTCCGCGCGTACGAGGGAGCGTCGGCAGGCGGCATCGTCGCCTCCGGCGCGATCTGGGGCCTCGCGCTCGGGACGAAGGCGAACGCGCTTTTTCTGCCGTTCATCGTGATCGTCCATGTCATCGCGCGTGGAACCGAGCCCTGGGAAGGGAAGGAGAGACGGCTCGGCCTCGCGCTCTTCGGTGCGGCGGTGACCGGGGTGCTGTTGATGTTCGCCGCATGGCCATGGCTGTGGGCCGATCCGATTGCCCGCCTTCGCGACAACTTCACCTACCTCGCGTATCGCTCGGGTCACAGGCCCGCGAGTGCCGCGCTGATCGGTCCCTGGACGGCGCTCGCGTTCACGACACCGCCGCTGACGCTGTTGCTCTTCGCGATCGCGCTTCCGCTTTTCCTGCGCCGCGCGATTCGCCGCGAGCCGGCCGCGGTGCTGCTGATCGCGTGGACAGCCGTCGTCGCGGCGCGCGTCTCGCTCGTGGCAATCAACTTCGACGGGGTCCGGCACTTTCTGGAGATCTTCCCGCCGCTGGCGATGATGTCCGGAATCGCGTGCGCGGAACTGGCGAGCGGCGTGACGTCTCGCCGGGCGGCGCGGGCGGCTCTCGTCGCGGTGCCGGTCGTCGCCTCCGCCGTGGCGACGCTGCGTGTCCATCCGTTCGAGAGCACCTACTGGAACGCCTTCACCGGCGGCCTCGCCGGGGCGCAGCGTCGCCATTTGCCGCAGTCTTCCGACTACTGGGCGGCGAGCTACCGGCTCGGACTCCGCTGGATCAACGAGAACGCCCCGCGCGGCGCGCTGCTCGTCGTCCCGATCGCCGGGCATGCCGTCGACCTCGTGGCACCGCTCCGGCTCCGGTCCGACATCCGCTATGTCCACTACCCTCGCGGAGGAGGCCCCGCCGCGGCCGCGGTGCGGATGCAGCAGATGCAGAAGCTGGCACGGAGACATCCCGTCTACGTGATGTTCGTACCGCGCCGCGACTGGGCGACGGAACTCGACACCGACTGCATGCGCCGCCTTCGCCCGGTCAGGGAATGGTCCTCCGGTGGCGCTCCGGTGCTGCTGATCTACCGTTACGAGTAGGACGCCGGCCCGACCGCCGCCTTCTTCGTCTCCGGCTTCCGCCTCATGTCGAGGAAGAGCAGGGCGATGCCGACGCAGATCGCCGAGTCGGCGACGTTGAATGCCGGCCAGTGATGCTCGCGGCCGCCGATGGTCACGAAGACGTCGAGGAAGTCGACGACGTAGCCGAAGCGGAAGCGGTCGGCGAGGTTTCCGATCGCGCCGCCGAGGATCAGGTGCAGGCCGACCTGAAGGACACGGTCGGTCACCGCCGTGCGCCAGGCGTAGACCACGACGACGAAGAAGACGGCGATCGCGCCGGCATTGAGAAGGATCGGCACGATGCCGGACTGCGCGTTTGCCCCGATCCCGAACGCCGCCCCGGTGTTGCGGACGTGAACGAGGTGGAAGAAGTCGGGGATGACGGGAATCGACTGGTGAAGCGAGATCCGCTGGTTGACGATCCACTTCGTCACGGCATCGAGGACGACGATGGCGAGCGTGATGATCAGGTAGGGGATGCGTTTCATGCCGTTGCGGTCTTCTTTTCCTCGATCAGGCGGTCGAGCTCGAGACGGAGCCGCCCGAGGATCTCATCGTAGCTGAATGCGCCGATCGATTCCGGCCCCCGCTTCAGGTTCACGAAGCTGGGAGCACACCACATGCCGAGGTCGGCATCGTCGGTCTCTCCCGGTCCGTTCACGCGGCATCCCATCACGGCGATGGTGATGTCGTATTCCTTCGCGTATTGCGTCATCTCGCGCACGTTCTGCGCGAGATCGATGAACGCCTCGTTCTCGACGCGTGAGCAGGAAGGACAACTGATGATGTTCAGCCCCTTCTGCTCGAAGCGCGGCACCGAGCGGAAGCGGCCGGAGGCGATGTCGTCGAGGATCTGCCTGCCGACGCGGACCTCCTCCCCCTTCTGTTCGAAGGGAAGAGTGAGCGAGACGCGGATCGTGTCTCCGATGCCGCGAGTGAGGAGCTGCTCGAACGCGATGCGCGTCTTGATCACGCCGTCGGGCGGCATCCCCGCCTCGGTCACGCCGAGGTGAAGGGGCACGTCGGGCCTCGCCGCGGCGAACCGGACGTTCGCGTCGATGACCTTGTTCGGGTCGGAGTCCTTCAGCGAGACGCAGTACTGATCGAACCCGAGATCGTCGAGCATCGCGCAATGCTCGAGGGCCGATTCGATCATCGGCGTGAGGGAGTCCTCCTTCGGATACCTGCCGAGTTTCTCCGGATCGACCGAGCCGCAGTTCACGCCGATCCGGATCGAGCAGGCGTGCTCGCGTGCGACGCCGGCGAGGTAGCGGACCTTCTCGGCCACCGGCTTGTTGCGTTCGAGATGGTAGAGGTGCCCGGGGTTGTAGCGGAGTTTCTGGACGAACGGCGCGACCTTCTCCGCGAGCCGGTAGTTCTCCTGCAGGTCGATGGAAAGGTTGGCATGCGGACGCGCTTTCCGGATCTCGGCGAGGGCGGCGACGTCCTTCGGATTGTCGACGGCGATGCGGATCACGTCCGCACCCGCCTCCTCGAGCAGTTCCACCTGGCGGATGGTGGCGTCGATGTCCTGCGTCCGCGTGGCCGTCATCGACTGGACGGCGATCGGATTGCGCCCGCCGATGCGGACGTTGCCGATGCGGATCTCGCGTGTATTCCGTTCCATCGGAGGGACTAACGCAATGCGGAGGGAAAGATTCCGCCTGGTGTACGAGTGTCAGCCGTACGGGTTCCGGACCACGATCTCCATGTGGCGCGCCGGCTCGTCGAGCGAACGGAAGCCAGACTGTTCGTAAAGACCGTGCGCGTCGCGGGTCACGAGGTGCCACCGGCGCAGCCCCTGGAGCGCCGGATGCTCGCGGATGGCCCGCAGGATCATCTTCGAGATGCCGCGCCCCCGATGCGACGGGAGAACGAAGACGTCGCCGACATAGGCAAACACCGCGTAGTCGGTGACGACGCGCGCGAAGCCGACCTGGAGGGTGCCGTCGTAGGCTCCGAAACAGAGCGAGTTCGCGATCGATCGTTCGACGATCTCACGGGGGATATTGTTCGCCCAGTACGACTCTCGGCTGAGGAACGCGTGAATCCGATCGACGTCAAGGAGCGATTTGTCGGTCGAGATCGTGTAACTCATCGTCAGAGGTGGAACCCGGCGCTATGATCGGAACTTCCAGGTGCAAAGGAGGAGATCATGGGAGCTCGGGGACCCGCGGTCACAGTTCTCGCAATGCTGCTGCTGGCGTCGGGGGCCGTCGCGGCGGACATCCCTCCGTCGGCGAAAAAACTGATCACCGACTACGAGGGATCGGAACAACAGATCCGGGAAGAAGCGGAAGCGAAGCTGAGGGCGCGGCGCGAGAAGCTCTTCCAGGACCTTCAGAAGCTGCAGAGCGATCTCGCGCAGAAGGGGGACCTCGATGGTGCGGTCGCCGTGCGCGAGACTCTGCGCAATCTCAGAAGCGATTTCGCGGCCCGCGGCGTGAACGCACGGCCCGATCCGGGGAATCTCTCCGCCCACGCGAACGCCGCCGAAGGGACCGTGCTCTACTTCCGCGTCACCGGAACGCCGTCGGGCGGGGCGGTCTGGGGATCGAACCCCTACACGACCGATTCGAACCTGGCGAAGGCGGCGGTGCACGCCGGCGCGGTGCGAGCGGGGGAGACGGCCGTGGTGAAGGTGACCATCGTGGCCGGACAGCCGAAGTATGCCGGCAGCACGAAGAACGGAGTGACGACCAGCTCGTGGGGCCGTTACGGGAAGAGCTACAGGGTCGAACGGCCGCAGTGACGGTGCGCACTCGACATCCGGAGCGCGATGGTGTGTGATCGCGCGTCGATGCGACAGCCGATCGTCGATCCCGCCCTTCTCGCCCGCGCGCACGAGCACGCGCGAACGTTCCTCGAACGGTTGCCGGAGAGGCACGTGGGGGCGCGCGCCACGCGCGAGGAGCTTCACGCGGCGCTCGGGTGCGCGCTGCCGGAGACCGGAGACGATCCCCTGCGCGTGGTCGACGACCTCGCCGCGGCGGCGGAGAGGGGCGTGGTGGCGAGCGCGGGTCCGCGCTACTTCGGTTTCGTCATCGGGGGATCGCTTCCGGCGGCGCTGGCGGCCGACTGGCTGACGAGCGCCTGGGACCAGAACCCCGGCATCTACGCGACCTCGCCGCTCGCGTCGGTGGTCGAGGAGATCGCGGCGTCGTGGGTGCTGGAAGTGCTCGACCTGCCGCGGACGGCGAGCGTCGGCTTCGTGACGGGGTGCCAGATGGCGAACTTCACCGCCCTGGCGGCCGCGCGGCACGCCGTGTTGCGGCGCGCGGGATGGAACGTCGAGGAGGACGGGCTCGACGGCGCGCCGCGGGTGCATCTGTTCGTCAGCGCCGAGGCGCACGTGACGATTCTGACGTCGATGCGGATGCTCGGTTTCGGCACAAGCAAACTTCGTGCCATTCCTACGGACGGCGAGGGGAGAATGCGCCCCTCGGAGCTGGAGGAGGCGATGCGCGGCGTCGACGGGCCGGCGATCGTCTGCGCCCAGGCGGGCAACGTCAACACCGGCTCCTTCGACCCGCTGGCGGACATCGCGGAGATCGCCCGTGCGCGCGGTGCGTGGCTGCACGTCGACTCCGCGTTCGGGCTGTGGGCGCGGGCGAGCGCGTCGCTGCGGCACCTGGCCGCGGGCATCGATCGCGCCGATTCGTGGGCCACCGACGCGCACAAGTGGCTCAACGTCCCGTACGACTGCGGGATCGCCATCGTGCGCGATGCGGCGTCGCACCGGGCGGCGATGACCGTCTCCGCGTCATACCTCCAGCAGACGGCGGGGGTGGAACGCGACGCGCTCGACTGGGTCCCCGAGTTCTCCCGCCGTGCGCGCGGGCTGCCCGTCTACGCGGCGCTGCGCACGCTCGGGCGGAAAGGGATCGAGGCACTGGTCGACCGCTGCTGCCGTCACGCGCGGATGATGGCGGAGGTCCTGGCGCGCGATCCGCGCGTGACGATCCTGAACGACGTCGTCCTCAATCAGGTGCTGGTGCGGTTCGAAGACGACGACGAGGCCACGCGCGCCGTCATCGCCCGCGTGCAGCGGGAAGGCACCTGCTGGCTGGGAGGAACGACGTGGCACGGCATGACGGCGATGCGGATCTCGTTTTCGAACTGGGCCACGTCCGACGCCGATGTCGAGCGCTCCGCGCGGGCGATTCTCGGCTGACCGTCACTCCGAGAGCGCCTTCGCCAGTTCGTCGACGGCGTCGGTTTTCCGGATGACGCGAACGCGTTCGTCTCCGAGGTGTCGCTGGACCGACGCCTCGTCGGCGCTCATCACGATCACGTTCCGGAGGTCTTCGCCGTTCTCCTCGCGCAGATACGTGAGCACGCCGTAACCGCTGCGGCGGGGCATGTCGGCGTCGATGACGATCGTGGTGTAGCGCTCGTGCTCGAGCTTTTCGATGGCGTCCCACCCATCGGTGGCGTGGTCGGCGACCAGCTGGAACCGCGCGCCCGCATCCTCGATCGCCTGCGCGACGAGCGGATTGTCCTCGACGATCAGGATCTTTCCCTCTCTCTTCATGCCGCCGACACTACCGTTCCCGAAACGACGCCAGCAAGCTGAAGCGGGGTCAGGCTTCCTGCAGCGCGCGGGCGACGCGGGCCAGGAGTACCGAGTTCCGGATCGGCTTGCGGATGAAATCGACCGCGCCGATTTCGAAGGCGCGCACTTCCGGCTCTTCGCCCGGGAGTCCGGAGACGAAGATCGCCGGCACGTCGAAGCCCTTCTCCTTGAGCGCCTCGAGCACCTTGTGACCGTCGATGAACGGCAGGTCGATGTCGAGCAGCAGAAGATCGACTTTCTCCCGTCCGATGACCATCAGTGCCTCGGCGCCGTCGTTCGCGAGTCGCACCTCGTATCCGGCCGACTTGAGGACGGCGTTGGTCAGCTCCCGATTGAGGATGTTGTCCTCGACCACGAGGATCGTCTTTTTCCGCGACCCTTCGGCGTCGCCCTGCGGCTCGACGCGCCGGCTCCGGAGCTGCACGACCTGCTGGTAGAGCGCCTTCGTTTCCGCGTCGGGATCCACGCGCAGTTCGCGCCTGAGCACGCGCGCCAGAGTCTCGTACTGCTGCAGCGCGTTCGCCAGGTCGCCGCTCTGCATGTAGAGGCGCATGAGCGTCCGGTGCATCGGCTCCTGCAGCGCGTCGATCCGGAGCGAGCGCTGTGCGGTCTCGATCGCCTCGTCGACCGCCCCCTTCTTCTGCAGCGCCTCGACGAGATGGGAGTGCGCGCGGAGCGCGAGGCGGTGCAGCCGGTCGCGCTCGGCCAGGACCCACTGGTCGAAGCGCTCTTCGGTGAGCGAGAAGCCGTCGAGAAAGTCGCCGCGGTAGAGGTCGACCGCCTGGCGCAGCGCCGGCTCCGACGCGTTGGCGACGAGCGCCTCGAAATCGGCGACGTCCGCCCACAGCACGGCCGGATCGACCGCCAGGAAGTCCCCCTCTTCGATCAGAATCGTCTCGTCGGGCGAGATGGCGTGCAGGTCCTTGCGCAGATTCGAGAGAAGCTGCCTCAGACTCTGGCGCGCCTGCTCGGGTCCCGTGCTGCTCCAGAGAAGTCCCGCGATCTTGTCGCGCGAGACGCGCTGCGCCGGCCGGACGCTGAGATAGGCGAGCAGAGCCTGCGACTTTCTTGCGGAAAGGCTGACCAGCGCGCCGGCCGAATCATGCATTTGCAGGTCGCCGAGAAGCGAGAGACGAAGGACGATCATGGACCTCCGCGATTATGGCAGGTTCCGCGATCGATATGGAATCGGGACGAAGCGTTAGACGGCCGTCAGCGCCCGGGCCTTCTCGCCGAGAAACCGGCGCAGCGCCGGCAGCCGCGATTCGATGTCGGCTTCGCCGATCTCGATGAGCCGCCGCGTGTAGCCGCCCTCGAAGAGCATGAGCGAGACGAAGTCGGGCGACTGCGTCTCCTTCACCCCGAGGGCGCGGGTGATGAGCCTCACGTCGAGCGGGAGCTTTGCTGCGTATTCGGCCGAAAGCGTGCCGATGTCGCACGAGGGGCGGAGCACCATCAGATCGACCTGCTTGAACCCGTTCCATTCGCGGGGAGGAATTCTGCGGATCATCTCGTTCATCCTCTCCATCCGCGCCACGTCCTCGTCGATGGCGTCGAGGAAGACGGCGTTGACGAGCTGCGAGAGGACCTGCCCCGCCGGGGGGTACCCCTCCACGAGCGGTTTCCCCGCTTCGTCCGGCGTGCGCTGGTAGCCGGTCGACATGGCGAGGATGCGGCGCGCGCCGAGGTGGACCGCGGGGGAGAGCGGCGCGGCGAGCCGGATGCCGCCGTCGCCGTGCCAGCGGCCGTCGATGCAGACGGCCGGAAAGACGAACGGGAGGGCGGAGGAGGCCATCACATGCGCCAGCGTCAACTCCGTCTGCACCCCGCGGTGATTGGGTCCGTCGAACGGCTCGAGTGCCTCTCCCTGGACCCAGCGGACGCTCTGGCCCGTCGAATAGTCGAGAGTCATGAGCGCGATGGCCCGAAGTTCCCCCGCCTCGAGGTTGCGCCGGATTCCGGCGATCGGTTCGGTCGAGGATCCGCATCCCAGCACGCGCCGGAGAAGCTCCCGGAGAGGGGTGCTGTCGAAGAGCGCGTGCCGGCGCGCCGTGCTTCGTCCGCGAAACCCCCGCCAGGGAATGACCGTTTTCGGGTCGAAACGGAAGATGTGACTGCACTCCAGATCGCACCAGAGGTCGCAGAGGCGCGCCACGCGATCGGCAAACGTTCCTTCGGCGGCCGCGAGAAACGCGGCGTTGATCGCGCCGGCCGACGCACCGGTGATGACGTCGACCTTCAGACGTGGAAAGTGACGTGCGATGCCCCGAAGAAGCCCTGCCTGATATGCTGCCCGCGCTCCGCCGCCGGTGAGCATGATCGCCAGACGCCCTCGATCCCTCTGCTTTCCGGCCGCTCTTGCGACCGGCCCGACGCCGGCTACAGCCATGGTGCCTTCGCATTGCAGGGGATCTGCCAACGGATGAGCGGCGTTGCATCGGGCGCAAGCGGCCCCCGGATCGCGGTCGTCGGCGGAGGGATCAACGGCGCCGGCGTCGCGTGGGAACTGGTGCGGCGCGGCTACGCCGTGGCGCTCTTCGACCAGGGAGCCTTCGGTGCGAAGACTTCGTCGGCGACGACGAAGCTGATCCACGGCGGCCTTCGCTACCTGGAGCACTTTCGGGTGCGACTGGTGCGCGAGTCGCTCCGGGAACGGGCCTGGCTCCTTCGCCATCTCCCGCAGCTCGTCAGGCCGATCGAGATCGTTCTGCCGGTCTACCGCGACAGCCCCCGCAGCCGGTTCCGGATCCACTCCGGTCTCGTGCTCTACGACCTGCTGGCAGGACGGGGAACCATCGAGCCGCACACGTCGCTGACCGCGGAGGAGGTCGTCGCGCGCGTGCCGGTCGTCCGCGAGGGCCTCTCGAGCGGTTTTTCCTACTGGGACGCACAGGTCGACGACAGAGAACTCGTTCGCACCGTCGTCCGTTCAGCCGTGCGTGACGGCGTCGAGGCACGCGAATTCACGCGCGTGGAGTCGCTGCGGCGCGACGGGAAGCAGTGGATGCTGCGGACGCCGCGCGGGGAGGAGCGGTACGACTTCGTCGTCAATGCCGCAGGCCCCTGGATGAACCAGCTCCTCGAGGCGAGCGGGATCGAATCGCCCTACCGGCTGTCGCTCGTGCGCGGATCGCATCTCGTGCTGCGGCGGCGCGTGAGCGACAGCGGGGTGCTGCTGCAGTCGGCCGACGACCGGCGGGTCTTCTTCGTGCTCCCATGGAAGGAGACCACGCTCGTCGGGACGACGGAGGTCGTCCAGCGCGAGCCGCTCGACCGGATCGAGGCTTCGCGCGAGGAGATCGCCTACCTGCTCGCGCGCTACAACCGCTACTTTCGCGAGGCGATCGGGGAGGAAGACATCCGCGAGACCTTCGCCGGCGTCCGTCCGCTCGTCGGACGCTCTTCGAACCCGAGCGCGATCGGCCGCGAGTACCGCGTCGTCCGTGACGGAAACGCAGTGAATGTCTTCGGCGGCAAGATGACGACGTTCATGGCGCTGGCGCGCCGCGTGGCCCTCCGCGTCGACAACTATTTCGGCAAGACGCGGAAGGCGA
This sequence comes from Thermoanaerobaculia bacterium, assembly GCA_035574985.1. GTDB lineage: Bacteria > Acidobacteriota > Thermoanaerobaculia > Gp7-AA8 > Gp7-AA8 > DATLYG01. Next base: position 10,001 of record DATLYG010000140.1, read on the forward strand.
AGGAGGCGCTGTTCGATGTGGAGGGGGGCGAGGGGCGAGCAGGCGGGTAGGCGAGGGGGCGAGAGGGCGAAGGGGACGAAAAGGCGAGGGAGGCAAGTAGGCGAAGGAGGGGCGAGTAGGCGAGCAAGCGAGGGGCCGAGAGAAGCGGCCCCCGGTTTTTTCGCCTCTTCGTCTGTTCGTCTGTTCGTCTTTTCAGCGTTTCATCTGTTCTTCTCTTCTTCGGTTCATCTTTTCGCCCCCTCTGCCTCTCGCCCCTCGCCTTCCCGCCCTAGAATCACCGGTATGACATACGTTCCACCGATCGGCGAGCAGGCTCCGGGGCGGCGGCTTCCGCGCGTTCTCGATGCGACCGAGGTCCGCATCCTCGGCAGCCTGATGGAGAAGCAGCTCGCGACGCCGGAGTACTATCCGCTCACGCTCAACGCGCTCGTGGCCGCGTGCAATCAGAAGACGAGCCGCGAGCCGGTCACCGATCTGACCGAGGAAGAGGTCGACGCGGCGCTGCAGCGGCTGCAGGACGAGAAACTCGTCTGGCGCGTGATGGGCGGACGCGCCGTGCGGTACGACCACAACCTCGATCGCGTCTGGCATCTCGACCGGAAGGAGAAGGCGCTTCTCACGTTGCTGTTCCTGCGCGGGCCGCAGACCGCGGGAGAGTTGCGGGCCAGAAGCGACCGGTTGCAGAGCTTCGAGAGCGTGGCCGAAGTCGAGCAGACGCTGCGCGAGATGGCCTCGCACAGCGACCCGCTCCTCGCCCCGCTGCCACGCCGCCCCGGGCAGAAGGAGGAGCGGTGGGCGCATCTGGCCGGAGGAGCGGTGGCGAAGGAAGAACCAGCCGCCTTCAGCGGCGACGACACGCACTCGCGCGAGCCGCTGTCGGTCAGAGTGCAGCGCCTCGAGGAACGCCTCGCCGCCCTCGAAATGGAGTTGGCGGACCTGAAGAAAACCCTCGGCGAGTAGTCTGCGACTCCGTCAGTCCGTTCGGGCCCTCAGGAACAGAAAGATCGACTGCGGCTTGTGACCGTAGACGTCCTCGATGGCGTGGGTGTCGGTGTGGTAGTCGATGTTCACGCCGAAGCCGGCCCGATGGCTGCGGGCAATGAAATCGAAGATGTACCCGAGTGAATAGTGGGCGGTCCAGTCGGGATCGGGCGGATGGAGCGAGTGGAGGAGGCGATCGACGGCCTCGACGCGCGCGAGAAACGTGTTGCGCTTCGCCACGCGCAGCGCGAGTTCGATTCCCTGCGACACGAGCGCCTGCCCGGCGGGATTTTCCCGCTGCGTCCGGATGACACTGATCGCGGCGCGTTCGCTCGACCATGAGGCCGAGGCGCTCGTCACCTCGCGATCGGCATCGGTCAGCTCGCCGCGCGAGTACTGGATCGAGAGGTTGGGATGCGGCGTGAGCGTCACGCGCGCGGCGCGCGAGTCGATGGTCCCGTCGTCGATGCTCGTGTGGCGGCCGCCGGTGACGGAATGATGAAAAACGCCGCCCTCGAGCGAGAAGAAGCGGGTCGAGAAGCCGCCGGTGACGACGCGGGTCGCGAGATGAAACTGCTCCTGCACGTCGTAGGCGAGCGGCGCCTCGGCGAACTCGCGCGAGGAGGAGCGCTGCGCGAACGGAACGGGACCCAGCGGCGGATCGCCGACGCCGGCGGCGTAGAGGTGGAGATACGACGAGGTGCCGATGCGGAGCGCGCCGTGCACGGCGGCCTCGCCGATCAGTTCGTGCGCGCGCATCGTGTCGATCTGCGGCCCGCCGCTCTCGGCCGAGATCTCCTGCAGAAGCTGCGGATATCCGTCCTCCGGAATCGTCAGCGGCTCGAGCGATCCGCGAACGCGGAAGAGCAGCTCCCCCCGGTCGCCGAGGGTGCGATGGGCGCCGAAGGCGAGCCAGTTGGTCGAGAAGACCTCGTTTCGCTGCTCCTTCGGCCCGCTCTGCCCGCTGTGCGTCAGAAACAGGGAGCCGTCATGGAACAGCGTCCAGTTGCCGGCGATCCGGAATCGGGCATCGCCCGGTCCCGGGTTTGCGGCGGTCCCGGAGGCGTTCCGCAGGAGTACCAGATCGTTCGTCTGTGCGGAGGCAGTGGCGGCGATCAGAAAACAACAAAGTGCGGCGGCGCGTCTCATGGCGCGCGCATTGTGCAACAGCTCTGCCTGGTTTGGCGGACGGGGGCGGGGCCGTGGCTCTGGAACACGACGCTCGCGGTGCGCAACGGAAGCGGCGTCGCGATCGAGATCTTCGTCTGTGGGCCGGAACCGTCTCTGATCGAGCCGCTCCCGCAGTTGCGGCCCGGAGAGGTGCGGGTCTACGACGCCGTCACGGCGACTCTCATCTGCGGAGGAGTGTTCGCCTTCCGTGACGGGATCGATCTCG
>DATLYG010000141.1:0-11166 GCA_035574985.1 Thermoanaerobaculia bacterium
AAGAGCAGCATCGGCAAAGCCCCGGCCGCGAACTTCCACGCATTCCTTCTTCCGTGAAGAAGGGCGAAAAGAATGACTGCCGGGGCAGCGAGGTAATTCATCAGCACCGCCAGCCCGGCGAAGAACCCTCCGCTCCACGCCCGCCGGTCGAGCAGAGCGAGAAGGATCAGCGCACCGCTGGGAACGGCAGACACCAGCAACGTCGCGTACGGAAAGAGCTGCGTGGCGAACGCGACGATCAGCGAAACGGTCGCAGCCCATGGCGCTCCGACCTTCTTCCGGCGCCCGTAGAGGTAGAGGACCGCCGGGACTGCCGCGCCCAGCGGCGCCACGACGGCAAGCGTGCAGAGGTAGCTGTTCAGCGCGACGACGCGGGGGTCATCGAAGTCGACCCCCTCCCGCCGCTCGACGGCGTAGAGCAACGCGTACGGAGCGGCGGCGAGGAACGAGAGGCCCGGCGGCTTGTTCGAGTAGACGTGCCCGCCGTGACGCGAGATGTCGCCGGTGTTCGAAGCGAAGTCGTCGATCGCGAAGCGCTTCTGCTCGACGATCGCGCGCGTCAGATCGAACTGGGCGTTCTGGTTCCAGCCGGCGCCGGCGTAGAAGTAGCCGTAGACGAGAAACGTCAGGAGGAAGAGCCACCAGGCGATGCGGCGGTCGTTCAGGGAGACGGCGGCCGGTCCTTCGCCCTCTTCGCGGCCCGGGACGACGGAAGCTTCAGCGGAACTTTCGGTTGAGCCGCTCACGCGCGACATTATCGACGCGCGTGAGGATGGGCGCGAGGACCTCCCGCTGCTTCGCGACGAGTTTCACGATGCCGCTCTTCGCCAGGGCGATCATCGACTGCATCTCCTCTTCGCTGAACGTCGTCCCTTCGCCGGTCCCCTGCAGTTCGATGAAGCGCCCCTTCTCGGTGGCCACCACGTTCATGTCGACCGCCGCCTTCGAGTCCTCCTCGTAGCTGAGGTCGAGCACGGGCTGGCCGCCGACGATGCCGACCGACACCGCGGCGACCCATTCGGTCACCGGCCAGCTCAGGAGGTTGCCGTCCACGTACATCCGCCCGAGGGCCGTGACCAGCGCGACATACGATCCGGTGATCGCCGCCGTGCGCGTGCCGCCGTCGGCCTGGATCACGTCACAGTCGATCCACACCGTCCGCTCGCCCAGCATCTCGGCGTTGACCGCGGCCCGCAGCGAGCGGCCGATCAGCCGCTGGATCTCCATCGTCCGCCCCCCCTGCTTGCCGCGGGAAGCCTCGCGTTCGGTGCGCTCGGTCGTGGCGCGGGGAAGCATTCCGTACTCGGCCGTGATCCATCCCTTGCCGCTCCGGTAGAGGAACGGCGGCACTTTTTCCTGCACGCTGGCGGTGCAGATCACGCGCGTGTCGCCGACCTCGATGAGCGCGCTCCCCTCGGCGTGCTTGACGTAATTCGGCGTGATGACGACCGGCCGCAGCTCGTCGGCTGCTCGTCCGTCAGGTCGTGATGCTGGCATAAGGCTCCTGCTTTCCGGGCCGCCGTCATTCCCCGCGATCTTTCGCCGCGTCCCGGCCTTCCGCCGGCTCAGAATGACACCGTCGCCGTCACCGGCTCCTCGATCTCCGCCCCCTTCGGGACGACGACGATTCCCGTCTCCGTCACCGTGAAACGCTGGCGATCGAGGTCGAGATCGTACCCGATCGTCGTCCCCGGCGGGATTCTGACACCCTTGTCGATGATGGCGCGGCGGATGCGCGAGTGGCGTCCCACCTCGACGCCGTCCATCAGGATCGACTCGTCGACGTCGGAATACGAATGGATGCGGACGCGCGGATGGAGCACGCAGCGGTTGATCGTCCCGCCCGAGATGATCGTGCCATCGGAGACGAGCGAGTCGGTGGCGATACCGATGCGCTGCGACTGCGCGTCGGCGAACACGAACTTCGCCGGCGGCAGGTTCAGCGGCGCCGAGACGATCGGCCACTGCGGGTTGTAGAGGTTGAACGCCGGCGTGACCGACACCAGATCGAGGCAGGCGGCGAAATACGAATCGATCGTCCCGACGTCGCGCCAGTAGCCGCGGTTGTTTTCCGCCTCCCCCGGAATGTAGTTCTTCGCGAAGTCGTACGCGTAGACCTTCATCCGCGGGTACATGGCCGGGATGATCTCCCTGCCGAAGTCGTGCGCGGCGTCGCGGAGCGCGTTCCGCTGCAGCACGTCGATCATCACGTTGGCCTTGAAGATGTAATTCCCCATCGAGGCGAGAACCATGTCGGGCCGGCCGGGAATGGTCTTCGCCCCTTCCTTCGGCTTTTCGACGAAACCGGTCACACGCCACTCGTCGTCGACCTCGACGATGCCGAAGTGGCGCGCCTCCGTCGCCGGGACCGGAATCGCGGCAATGGTCAGGTCGGCGTCGTTCGCGACATGCTCCTGGAGCATCTGGTTCACGTCCATCTTGTAGACGTGATCGCCGCCGAACACACAGACGTAATCGGGCCGCTCGTCGAAGATCAGCTCGAGATTCTGGAAGACCGCATCGGCCGTGCCGCGGAACCAGAACGGCCCCTTTCGCATCTGCGCCGGGACGACGTCGACGTACTGGCCGATCTCCGGCACCAGACGCCAGGTCCGCGTGATGTGCTCGATCAGCGAGTTCGACTTGAACTGCGTCAACACCTTGATCTTGAAAAAGCCGGAGTTGATGAAGTTGTTGATGACGAAGTCGATGATCCGGTAACGGCCGCCGAAAGGCACCGCCGGCTTGGCGCGGTCCCGCGTGAGCGGGTAGAGGCGTTCGCCCATTCCGCCGGCGAGAATCATGGTCAGGACATTGCGTCGAGTCAGCGCTCCGTACATCGCTCCCCGCCCTGTGGAGTGGTGATTTTTCTACGAAGAGAGGCCCGAAGCAATTCATTCGCCAGGCGCGAAAGGGGGAAATGAGGAAGGCCCCGCTGCCGGACGGCGCCCTCGCCGCGTCGCCTCCTCGCCCTCTCGCCCTCTCGCCCCCTCGCCTTCTCGCCTTCTCGCCCTCTCGCCTCTGACGTGTGCTACAACACCCCTCGCCATGGCCGGTCGCGACTACTACGACATTCTCGGTGTGAAAAAAACCGCCACCGAGGCCGAGATCAAGAAGGCGTACCGCGAGCTCGCCAAGAAGTACCACCCCGACAAGAACAAGGGGAACAAGGAAGCGGAGAACAAGTTCAAGGAGATCTCCGAGGCCTACGCGGTACTGAGCGACAAAGAGAAGCGCGCCCAATACGACCGCCTCGGACGCGAGGCGTTCTCGTTCGGAGAGAGCGGCGGGTTCGGCGGTTTCGACTTCTCGCAGTTCATGGGAGGCGGCGCGCGCAGGGGAGGCGCCCGCCGGACGGCCGCCGACTTCACCGACATCTTTTCCGATCTCTTCGGCGGCGGCGGATTCGACATCGGACCGGAGAGAGGGGCCGACCTCCACGCCGAACTCACCATCGACTTCCGCGACGCCGTCACCGGGGCGACGATGGACCTGACCATCGGCGGCGGCCGCGTGAAGGTCAAGATCCCCGAGGGCGTTTCCGACGGCCAGACCATTCGCATCCGCGGAAAGGGATCGCCGGGAACCCGGGGCGCACCGCCGGGCGATCTCAACGTCCTCGTTCACGTGCGCCCGCATCCCTTCTTCGAGCGGCGCGGCGACGACATCTACATCGAGCTTCCCGTCACCGTGGGCGAGGCCATCCGCGGCGCCGAGATCGACGTGCCGACGATTCACGGCCCGGTCCGCGCGCGCATCCCCCCCGGCACGCAGGGAGGGCAGACATTCCGCATACGGGGAAAGGGTGTCCGGCGGAAAGGAACGACGGGCGATCACTATTACAAGATCGTGATCACCGTACCCCGCGAGGCTCCGAAGGACGCCATCGATGCGATCGAACGCTCCTATGCGGAAAACCCGCGGGCGCGGCTGAACACCGCCCTGTGAGACGACGACGGGCCGCACCATGATCCCGCACGACCAGATCTTCATCATCGGCGACTCGCACATCGGCCTCTCGGAGGGAAGCGAAGAGCAGGTCGTCGAGTGGCTCGACCGTCTCGCCGCGCACAGGCCGCGCGCGCTCTACCTCAACGGGGACGTCTTCCACTACCTGATCGCGCACCCGAAGTTCCGCACCTCTCCGGTCGAGAAGTTTCTCGCCCGCCTTCGCCGGCTGCGCGACGAGGGAGCGGCCGTCCACTACGTCGAGGGCAACCGCGACTTTTTCCTCGAGGGCTCCTTCGTCGAGGAGTCGGTCACCGACGTCGGACGGGAGTACGAAGTGCGCGCCGGCCGGAACCGCTACCTCGTGGTCCACGGCGACATGATCAACGACCGCGACTGGCCTTACCGGTTCTGGCGCCGTGTCTCCAAGAACCCCCTCACGAAACTGAGCGTAACGATGATCCCGCAGGGCTTCGCACGGCGATTCGTCGACCGCATCGAGCGGAGACTGGCGCAGTCGAATTTCAAGCACAAGACGCGACTGCCCGTCGAACTGATGGAGGCGTACGGCCGCAGGCGCGGCCGCGACGGCTTCACCCATGTCGTCTTCGGCCACTTCCACCAGAAGCTCGTTCTCCCGGCAAACGGCACCACGATTGCGATCCTCCCGGCCTGGTACGAGTCCGGCGAGGCCATGATGATCGATCCGGCCGGCGGCGACTTCTCCTTTGTCCGCATCTGAGATGAAAGTCACGTTTCTCGGTACCGGCACTTCCACCGGCGTCCCGATCGTCGGCTGCCGTTGCCGTGTCTGCGTCTCCGGCGACCCGAAAAACCAGCGCCTCCGGCAGTCGGTGAAGATCGAGATGAACGGCCGGACCTTTCTGATCGACACCACGCCCGATCTCCGGCTCCAGCTCCTGCGTCATCCGATCGCCCGTCTCGACTTCATCCTCTTCACCCATTCGCATGCCGATCACCTGATGGGACTCGACGACATCCGGCCGTTCAACTTCCGGCAGAAGGAGCCGATCCGAGCGTATGCTTCGCCGATGACGGCAAAGGCGATCCGGCGCGCGTTCAGCTACATCTGGAACGAATCGCAGATTGGTGGCGGGAAGCCTCAGCTCGAACTGCACGAGGTCGACGCACCTTTCACGCACGACGGCATCGAGATCGTGCCCGTCCCGGTCGCCCACGGCGACTGGACCATCCTCGGCTACCGCATCGGTCCGTTCGCCTACATCACCGACACGAACGGCATCCCGCCGGAATCGATCCGTCTGCTCGAAGGGGTCGACACCCTCGCGCTCGACGGCCTCCGCCCCGCTCCCCCGCATCCGACGCATTTCATCATCAGCGAGGCGGTCGAGGCGGCGCAGCGGATCGGCGCGAAGACCACGTACCTGATCCATCTCACGCACGACGTCGACCACGCTCCCTTCGAGGCGACCCTCCCCGAAGGGGTCCGCCTGGCGTACGACGGCCTGACGATCACATTCTGATGAAGAGCATTCCGAAAACCGGTCCCGTCGACGCCCGCGTCTCCGTCCCTCCCTCGAAATCGTATTCGGTCCGGGCGATTCTCCTCGCGGCCATGGCGGAGGGGGAGACGACGGTGACCAACTGCCTCGACTCGGACGACACCCGCTACGCGCTCGAGGCGGTGCGCACGCTCGGCTACCGCGTCACCGGCAGCTTCCGGGAGGGCCTCACGATCGGCGAGCGGGTCCGGATGTCGGCCGACGAAGTGCCGATCTTCACCGGCAACGCCGGAACGGCCATGCGTTTTCTCACCGGCTGGCTCCCGTTCGTGCCGGGACGATTTCTTCTGCACGGCGAGGCGCGGATGCACGAGCGGCCGATCGGCGATCTGGTCGACGTCCTTCTGCAGATCGGCGCTGAAGTGGAATATGTCGATAAGCATGGTTATCCTCCTTTGCGGATTCGTGGCAAAAAAATGCGGGGGGGCTTCGATGTGGCGGTCTCGGCGGACACGTCCAGCCAGTTCGCCTCGGCCCTGATGCTGGGAGGGGCGACCCTCCCGGGCGGCATCTCGCTGACGCTGACCTCCCTCGCCTCCGCCCCCTACCTCGACATCACCGCCGACATCCTCCGCGACTTCGGCGCCGCCGTCGAAAGAACGGAGCGAACCATCCGCGTCGCCGCGCCGCGCCTGTACCGCGAAATCTACGCGGTCGAGGGCGACTACTCGTCCGCTTCCTACTGGTTCGCCGCCGCAGCGGCGACCGCCGGCACCATCCGCGTGGCAGGCCTGGCCACGACTTCCGAGCAGGGCGACGCCCGCTTCCTCGACGTGCTCGCCTCGCTCGGATGTACGGTCGGGTGGGCCGGCGGCGATCTCGAGGTCCGCGGGCCGCAGCGGCTCGCCGGCGGCGAATTCGACTGCAACGCCACCCCCGACATCGTCCCGACGCTCGCCGCCATCGCCCCCCTGGCGGCCGATCCGGTCCGGATCGTGAACGTCGGCAATCTCCGGGTGAAGGAATCCGACCGCATCGCCACCGTGGCCATGGAACTCCGGAGGCTCGGTGCCTCGGTCGAGGAGGGCCCCGACTCGCTCCGGATCGAACCCGGGTGGAGCAGCGAACCGGCCGTCGTCGAGACCCATGGCGATCATCGGATCGCCATGTCCTTCGCCATCGCGGGACTCGCGCGGGGGAACGTGACCATCGCCGGCGAACAGGTGGTGTCGAAGTCGTATCCGCGGTTCTGGATGACACTCGACGAGGTCGTATCGGGGGCTCGGACCGGCGACCGGTCATAGAATCATGAAGCCCTGATGGAAGTCTGGTATCTCTTGCTGGCTCTGCTGTTCGTGGCCGCGAACGGCTTTTTCGTCGCCGCCGAGTTCGCGATCGTCAAGGTGCGCCCGACGCAGCTCGCCGAGGCGATGGCGAAGGGAAGCACCCGCGCCAAGATGGCGCGGAAGCTGACGAAAGATCTCGACGCCTACCTCTCCGCCACGCAGCTCGGCATCACGCTCGCCTCGCTCGCTCTCGGATGGATCGGTGAGCCGGCCTTCGCCCGTCTGATCGAGCCGCTGTTCGTCGAGAGCGGCGCGTTCGCTCCGGCCATCGCCCATTCGGTCTCGCTGACGATCGCCTTCACGATCATTTCGATCCTTCACATCGTCCTGGGCGAACTCGCGCCGAAGTCGGTGGCCATTCAGAAGCCGGTTGGAACCTCGCTCTGGGTGGCGCATGCCCTCCACGCCTTTTACCTGGTGATGTTCCCCGCAATCTGGATCCTCAACGGCGTGTCGCGCTCGCTGCTCAAGGCGATCGGGATCCGGCCGGCGGCGGACATCGAGATGGCCCATTCACCCGAAGAGCTCCGCTTGATCCTCGCATCGTCGGAGAAGGCGGGAATCCTCTCGGAAGAGAACCGCGAGATCATCGAAGGGGTCTTCCAGTTCTCGAAGAGGACGGCGCGGCAGATCATGGTGCCGCGAACCGACGTCACCATCCTCTCGACGACGAAGTCGATCGAGGAGAACCTCGACATCATCCGCAGGACCCGGCACACGCGCTATCCCCTCTGCGAGGGGACGCTCGACCAGACCATCGGCCTGATTCACGTGAAGGACCTCTTTCTCGCGCAGCTCCGCGGCCCCGGCCGCCCGCTGCACGAACTCAAGCGCGACGTCCTCTTCATTCCGGAGAACAGCACGGTCGAGGCGGTCCTGCAGCAGTTCATCGAACACAAGACGCACATGGCCGTCGTCCTCGACGAATACGGCGGCGCCTCCGGGATCGTCTCGCTGGAAAACATCACCGAAGAGCTGTTCGGGCAGATCCAGGACGAGTTCGACCGCGAGCGGCCGGAGATCGAGCCTCTCGGAAACGGGCGCTACCGCGTCCGCGGCGATTATCTGATCGAGGACCTCGCCGACCGGCTCAAGATCGACGTCGGCGAGCCGGAGGAAGAGACGATCGGCGGTTACGTGGCCGCCCGGCTGGGCCGCGAAGTCACGGCCGGCGACCGCTGCGAACTGGGGGATCTGTCGATCGAGGTGCTCGAGGCCGAGCGCTTCCGCGTCCGATGGGTGCTGGTGCAGGCGAAAGCGCCAGAGATCGAGGTCGTGGAAGAGACGGCCGAGGAAGAGCACGAGAAGGTGTCACCCTGAGCCGCGGCCCGGGGTGACGCGCAGGCCGCCTTCCCCCCGATGAGAAAAGCGGTGTCCCGGCGACGGAGCGACTCTCTCGGGAGTCTGCTCGTTCCCGGACCCCGCGTTCCGCACCCGTTTCCCGCTACTTCCGAAGACGAATGACCGCGGTTTCCACGAGCTTGTCGCCCGGCAAGTCGCGCTGGTAGGCGGTCGCCTTCACGCTTCCCGTCTCCGTCATCGTTCCGAAGGCCGTTCGGACGCGGAAACGAAGCATCGAGTTCTCCGCCGGCTGGATGTTGCCGAACGTGTAGGTGTAGAGATTCGAACCGGGCGCGTTCGTCACGGTCACCCCGCGATCGTGAGTCTGATTGAGCACGATCAACTGCGGAGGGATCTCCACGTCGACGACCACGTCGCGGATGTTGTTGATTCCGACGTTGCTGATGATCACGTCGAGATTGTCCTCACCCGCTTCGGGGAGATTGTCGGGGTGGACGATGTCGAGCCGCAGCACCTGCCCGCGCGTCGTCGCCGCCATGCCGCTCGTCTTGCAGGCGGTCGTCGCCAGCGAGGCAACGAGGACGAGCGCCAGGGCCGCGGCGGCCACAACCTGATTGCGTTTCATCGATGTGTCTCCTTTCGGGGCGGGAAGGTGCAAGAAAGGTGCTGGTCGCGTCGCTCCGGAGGACCTGACGGCCTCTGCCGCTGCGGCTCCTTTTTGACACCCCGGCACGCGGCCGTCGTATGCTCTTGACCCAATGCCCAGCTATTTTCTCGGCGTCGACGGCGGAGCTTCGAAGACGGCGGCTCTCGTCACCGACGGGAGCGGGTCGCCGCTGGGCCGCGGCCTTGCCGGCGGGTCGAACCACCTCCGCGTCGGGATCGAGACGGCGACGCGCAACATCGAGCGCGCCGTCAACATCGCCCTGGTCGAGGCCGGCATCGCCATCCGCGAGATCGAGTACGCCTACTGCGGCATCGCCGGTTCCGACCATCCCGCGCATCACGAGAGGGTCGTCGAGGCGCTCAAGATCTTTTTCCCTCGCGGGAACTTCGTGGTCGACACCGACGCGCGCATCGCGCTCACCGGGGCGGTGGGCTTCGGCGCGGGCATCGTCATCATCGCCGGGACCGGCTCGGTCGCGTTCGGGCGCAACGAGCGCGGCGACGAGGCGCGCGCCGGCGGCTGGGGGCCGACCATCGGCGACGAGGGAAGCGGCTTCGCCATCGGGCGCCAGGGTCTCTCGGCCATCGTCCGCGCGCACGACGGCCGGGGACGGGCGACGCTGATGACGGAAATGCTCTGCAGCCAGTATGGAATGTGCGATCCCGCCGACCTGCCCCGCTTCGTCTACGCGACGACGACACACGCGGACGACATCGCACGCTTCGGAAAGCTGGTCATCGATGCGGCCGTCGCCGGCGATCGCGTGGCAATCGACATCCTCTCCGCAGCGGGAAGGGAACTCGGCGAGTGCGTTCTCGCCGTCGGCCGGCGCCTGCGCATGCTCGATTCCGAGTTTCCGGTCGCCTACGTCGGCGGCGCGTTCCACGCCGGTGAGCTGCTGCTCGAACCGATGGCCCGCGTGATCCAGAACAACGCCCCGCAGGCGCGCCTGATCCGGCCGCTGCGGACCCCCGTCGAAGGGGCGGCGATGATGGCCATCCGGGCCGTCGAATCGCGCCGCCCCTGACGGCGGACACGAAACGCACGGGATTCCGGCGCGGTCCGTGCACCGCGCCCTGAGCCAATCGACAGGAGGGTTTCATGAAGCATCCAGTCGTCCCCGGCTTTCTTCTCGTTCTCCTCGCTCTTCCTCTTTTCGCACAAACCACCACCTTCCAGGCGGTCCTGACCGGAAGCCAGGAGGCCCCGACGCCGAACACGAGCACGGCCTACGGGTTCGCCACGATCGTGATCGACTCCACGCGCACGCAACTGACGGCGAACGTGAAGGTGACCGGGCTGACGACACCCGTGACCGGCGCGCACATCCACAAGGAGGCGGCCGGTGTGGCCGGGCCGGTGGTGGTGAGTTTCAATGCGCCGGCGAGTCTCTCCGGCAACCGCATCACCGGAACCTTCACGATCGCGTCGGGCCTCGCCGACGACATCATTGCGAACCCGCAGAATTACTACGTCAACGTCCACACCACGCAATACCCCGGCGGCGAGATTCGCGGCCAGCTCGCTTCGACCAGCGGCATCGTGACGTTCGCGGGCGAGCTGCTCGGGTCGAACGAAGTCCCCGCCGTCACCACCAACGCCATCGGCGCCTACTTCATGACGCTCGACGCGCAGAACAACCTCACCTGGGAGATCAACGTCCGCTCGCTCGCCAATCCGACGCTCGCCCACATCCACCTCGGGGAAAAGGGCGTGACCGGCTCGCCGATCATCACACTCGCGAATTCGTCGTCCGCATTCGTCAACGGCCGGCTCTCCGGAACGACCTCGATCGCCGGCCTGACCGCGGCGCAGCTCGCGGCCATCCGCGCCAACCCCGGAGTCTTCTACGTGAACGTCCATTCGACGGCACATCCCGGCGGAGAACTCCGCGGGCAGCTCGCTTACGCCAACGAATACGACATCCCGGTGGCCGGAAAAGTGACGAACAATTTCGGCCAGAACTTCGTCACCGACGTCCGCATCTTCAATCCGTCGTTCGACACATCCGCCACCGTGCTTCTCGAGTTCTTCCCCGTCGGCACGAGCAGTCCGACCGCGGCCACCTCCCTCGCGTTCCAGATCAAACCGCGGGGCACCGGCATCATCGACGACGTGAACGGCATCAGTTTCCTCAATGCCAGCGGCACCGGTGCGCTGCGGATCTCGAGCGGCTCGAAGCTGGTGGTCACCTCGCGCATCTACAACGACCAGCGGAGCGCAGGACTCGGCACCTACGGGCAGTTCGTGCCTTCGGTCCGGCGCGACGCGATGGCGACCCGCGGCGTCCTCCCCCAGCTCTCGAACCGTACCGTCGACTTCACCAGCGGGTCGCGAACGAACATCGGCTTCTTCAATCCCAACCCGTCGGCCGCCACGGTACGGCTCGAGCTGTCGAACCAGGACGCCCCGATCGCAT
>DATLYG010000142.1:0-7278 GCA_035574985.1 Thermoanaerobaculia bacterium
CCCGCCGGCCCAGCAGACCCTGCGGCCGGGTGAGCATCAGAATGATCAGCATCAGCGAGTAGATGATCATCCGCGGGTCTTTTCCGCCGGGGATGTAGTCCTTCACCGCGCGGAGTCCCTCGGGGAGGAAGGTGAGGATGACCGCCGCGACGACGGAGCCCGAAATCGATCCGAGCCCGCCCAGCACCACCATCGCCACCACCTCGAACGAGCGGACGAACATGAACATCGTCGGGTTGAGGTACATCATGTAGTGGGCGAAGAGGCCGCCGGCGACGCCGGCCAGGAACGATCCGATGATGAACGCCTTGACCTTGTACCGGGTGGCGTCGACACCCATCGCCTCGGCCGCGATCTGGTCCTCGCGCACGGCGAGGAAAGCGCGGCCCACCGACGAGCGGACGAGCCGCCACGACACCAGGATCGTCAACCCCGCGAAGAAATAGACCCAGAAGAAGTTCGCCCATCGCGGGATGCCGGAGAAGCCGCGCGCGGCACCGATCTTCTCGATGTTGAGGATCATGACGCGGATGATCTCTCCGAAGCCGAGGGTGACGATCGCCAGGTAATCGCCGCGGAGGCGCAGCGACGGAAGTCCGACCACATACCCCGACACGGCGGCCATCCCTCCCCCCAGCAGCACCGCGAGCAGCAGCAGCGCGTTCTGCATCAGCCACTGCTGCATCCCCACGGGGAGATTCTCCACGATCGGAGCGAAGTGGTAGACCGTGAGGAACGCCGCGAAATAGGCGCCGATGGCCATGAATCCCGCATGACCGAGGGAAAACTGGCCGGCGTGACCGTTGATGATGTTCAGCGACACCGCCAGGGTGATGTTGATCCCCATCATCACGATGATGCGGTTGTAGTACGCCATCCCCGCGATGGGGATCGCCTCCAGACCGTACGAAAGCGCAACGAGGACCGCGACAAAGACCGCCAGATACGTCAGGTCGCGAACCATCCAGTGCTTCACGCGCCCTCCCTCCGGAGGCCGGGCGTGAAGGGAGAAGAGAGAAGGGAGCAGCGGGACCGGCCGCAACGACCGCCCTTCTCGACTCTCCAATCGCAAGTCTCGACTCGCCAGGCGCTCATACCTTCTCCGCCTGGTACTTGCCGAACAGACCCGAGGGCCGGAACAGCAGGATCGCGATGAGGATGACGAAGGCGATGGCGTCGCGGTAGTTGGAGAAGTCGCTGCCGCCGACGAACGACTCGATCGCTCCGATGATCAGTCCTCCCACGACGGCGCCGGGAACGTTGCCGATGCCGCCCAGCACGGCCGCGACGAACGCCTTGAGGCCCGGCATGATTCCCATGAGCGGATCGATCCGCGGGTAGGAGAGGCCGTAGAGGATCCCCGCGACCGCGGCCAGGACGGAGCCGAGGACGAACGTCAGCGAGATCACCCGGTCGGTGGGGATGCCCATCAGCGACGCCGTCTCGAAGTTGAACGATACGGCCCGCATCGCCCGACCGAACTTCGTCCCGTAGACGATGTACTGCAGCAGGCCCATGAATCCGAGCGCCACGACGAGGACGATGAGCTGGTAGTTCGTCGTGGTCACTCCGCCCCACGTCAGGACGTGCTTCTCGATGAGCGTCGGGAAGAACTTCGGATCGGGGCCGAAGACGAACTGGCCGCCGTATTCGAGGAGGAACGAGACGCCGATGGCGGTGATCAGCGACGCAATCCGGGGCGCATTGCGCAGGGGGCGGTAGGCGATCCGTTCATTCAGGTACCCGAAGGCCCCGCAGACGAGCATCGCCGCGAGCATCCCGAGGATGGCGCCGGTGACGGACTGCTGTCCGCCCGCCCGCGCCGCCATCCAGTTGCCGGTGTAGTAGCCGGTGAAGGCGCCCAGCATGAAGACGTCGCCGTGGGCGAAATTGATCAGCTTCAGGATGCCGTACACCATCGTGTACCCGAGGGCGATCAGGGCATAGATCGACCCCAAAGCGATCCCGTTCAAAAGGTTCTGAAGGAAGATCTCCATGCGGCGGGGCGAACGCTACTCACGCGGGCGCGGGTTGTAAAGCAAAAGTTTGGAGACGAGGCGAAGATCCGGGTCGGGCGGGAGACGAGACGGTAGCCCCTCTTCGCGCCCCTTCGCCTCCTTCGCCTCCTCGCCTTCTCGCCTTCTCGCCTCCTCGCCTACTGTGTCGCGGTCGCTGTCCCGCCGGTCGCCGGCGTCACCTGTGCCGCCGGATCGACGATCGCCTTCAGCGCGAGCTGGGCGTTCCTGATCTCGACGATGACGAGCTTTTTCCCTTCGGCGTTCCGCTCCGGGCCGATGGTGATGGCACCGGTCACGCCGGGGAACCCCTTCGTCTGCGCGATCGCGTCGCGGATCGCCGGCCCCTCGATCGCGGTGGCGCGTCCCATCGAGTCGGCGAGGACGCGCGCGGCGTCGTAGCCGAGAGCCGCCAGCGCGTCGGGCTTCTGTCCGTAGCGCTCGGAGTACTTCCGGACGAAGTCGCGGACGACCGGGGTCGGGTCATCGGCGTAGTAGTGGTTCGAGTAGAAGCAGCCCTCGAGCGCCTTTCCGCCGATCTCGATCAGCTTCGGCGACTCCCATCCGTCGCCCCCCGCGAGAGGAACGGTGATGCCGAGGTCCCGCGCCTGAATGGCGATCTGCCCGATGTCGTTGTAGTAGCCGGGGACGAAGATCACCTGCGGATTGGCGGCCTTGATCGTGGTGAGCTGGGAGCGGAAGTCGTTGTCGCCCTTCGCGTAGCTGGCCTTCGCCACGATCTTCCCGCCCTGCGCCGTGAACGTCCGCTCGAAGAAGGACGCCAGCCCGGTGGAGTAGTCGCTCTTGATGTCGATGAGGATGGCGGCGCGGTTGATCCCGAGCTGCTGTGCGAGATAGTTCGCCATCGCCTCACCCTGATACGGATCGATGAAGCAGACGCGGAAGATGTAGTCGCCCTTCTTCGTCACCTCGGGGTTCGTCGACGAGGGGCTGATCATCGGGACCTTGTTCGCCTGGCAGATCGGCGCGGCGGCGATCGAGTTCGACGACGCCACTTCGCCGAGGACGGCAACGACGTTGTTCTGCGAAATCAGCTTCGTCACGGCGTTGGCCGCTTCCTCCGCCTTCGACTGGTCGTCCTCGGTGATGACGCGGATCTTGCGCCCCTTCACCCCGCCGGCAGCGTTGATCTCGTCGACGGCCATCATGATGCCGTTGTGCGTCGACTGGCCGAACGTCGCCTCCGAGCCGGTCAGCGAGCCGTACTCGCCGACGAGGATCTCGTTGCCGCCCCCTCCCTCCGTTCCGGTGCCCGCTCCCTGCTCCGACTTCGGCGGGCAGCCCATCAGCGCGAGCGACACGATGGCGATCAGTGAAACGAAGACTCTTCTTCGCATGCAGTGGTCCCTCTCGTCCAAGGTTCAGGGAGCGGATTCTACATGGAACCGGGCGCCGTCAACGCTCTCATGCGTGCCGCTCCATCCGGAACGGCGGACGCCGGGCCGGATGAGAGGGACGAACGGGGCCGCTACAGGTTCACCCAGACCGACTTCGTCTGCGTGTACTTCTCGAGCGCGTCGCGCCCCTGGTCGCGGCCGAATCCCGATTCCTTGAAACCGCCGAACGGCAGCGCCGGATCGGAGAGGTTGTAGGTGTTCACCCAGACCGTCCCCGCCTTCAGGGCGCGGGCGATGCGGTGGGCCTTCGAGACGTCGCGGGTCCAGACGGCGGCCGCCAGGCCGTAGACGGTCGCGTTCCCCTTCGCCACGGCGTCATCGGCGTCGCGGAAGCGGATCGTGGCGAGGACGGGGCCGAAGATCTCCTCGCGCGCGATCGTCATCTGCGGATCGACGTCGTCGAAGATCGTCGGCTTGACGAAGTACCCTCTGCCGGTGCCGATGTCGGCGCGCTCGCCCCCGGCGACGAGCTTCGCCCCTTCGCTCTTTCCCGTCTCGATGTAGCGGAGCACCGTCTCCATCTGCTCCTTCGACACGATCGCCCCCAGGCGCGTCTTCGGATGGAGCGGGTCGGCGGCCACCATCTTCGCGGCGCGATCGACGACCTTCGCCATCAGCTCGTCGTGGACCGGCTCTTCGACCAGAAGCCTCGATCCGGCGGCGCAGACCTCCCCCTTGCCGTAGAAGATCGCATTGAGCGCGCCGCGCGCGGCGGCGTCGAGGTCGGCGTCGGCGAAGACGATGTTCGGCGACTTTCCGCCGAGTTCGAGCGAGACCTTCTTGAGCGTCTTCGCCGCGCGCGCCATCAGATCCTTTCCGACCTGCGTCGAACCGGTGAAGGCGATGGCGTCGACTCCCGGATGATCGACCAGCGCGTTGCCGACGACGCTTCCCCGGCCGGGAACGACGTTCAGCACCCCGGCCGGAAGACCGCATTCCCGCGCATACTCGGCAAACTTGAGAAGCGAGAGCGGCGTGTTCGACGCCGGCTTGGCGACGATCGTGTTCCCGCACGCGAGCGCCGGCGCGATCTTCCACACCGCCAGCATGAGCGGAAAGTTCCACGGCGTGATCGAGCCGATCACCCCGACCGGCTCGCGCAGCGTGTAGGTGAAGGCGTTGTCGGCAACGGGGATCGTCTCACCCGTCACCTTCCCCGACCAGCCGGCGAAGTAGTAGAGGCATTCCGCGGCGGCGGGGACATCGACGAACTGCGATTCGAAGATCGGCTTGCCGTTGTCGAGCGTCTCGATGCGGCCGATCTCCCCGGCGCGCGCCATCAGCATGTCGGCCAGGCGCCAGAGAATCTTCGCCCGGTCGCGCGGCTTCATCTTCTGCCACTCCGAACCCGGTTCCATCTGCGCACGCGCCGCGCGGACCGCGGCATCGACGTCCTCGGCCCCGGCCGAGGCGACCTCGGCGATCGTCTCCTCGGTGGCGGGATTGATGCTGGGGAACGTCTCGCCCCTCTTCGCGTCGACGAATTCGCCGTTGATGAAGAGCTTCGTCTGAATGGCGGGTCCGGTGGTCGCTGCGTCCATGGCGGCGCATCCTACCATCGGCTCTTCCGTTCCCGGGGACGTTGCACCGGATGAAACGATTTCAGGAGTTCATTGCGCCTGACGCAAAGGGCCGATCAGGCGGTGATCTCCTCGCGATGCGGTTCGACGTCGAAGTTGCGCAGATACATCTGGTGGATCTGCTCCATCGCGGCGTCGTCGAGCGGGGGATGCTCCGAGGCGGCCGCAAACTCCTCGATCTGCTCGATCCCGTAGACATTCGGCAGGGCCGAGATGATCGACGGGTGCGCATAGAGCCAGAGGAGTGCGAGCTGGCCGATGGTCACGCCGCGCTCCTGGCAGAACGGCTGCAGCCGCTCGACCTTCTGCAGACCCTCCACCAGCCAGGCCCGCGGACGGTGGGAGCGGTGATCGGTCTCGTCGAACTTCGTCTCGAGCGTGTACTTTCCTTCGAGCATCCCCGAGGAGTGCGGCACGCGGACGAGAAACTGCGGGCCGGGATCGGACTTCCATGCGCGAAACGACGGGTCGAACGCCGGCGACGGCTCGCATGTCCGCTTGTTCGTCTCGCCGCGCATCGCTCCGGCAACTCCGGGATACGAAGGACCTTCCCGGGCGGCGAGAATGAATTCCCTCCCCGGATCCTGCTCGAGGACGTTGTAAATCATCTGCGTCACCGGCGCGCGGCGGGCGGCCGTCGCGTAGATTCCCTCGTCGCGCCAGCCGATCGCCGGTCCCAGCGACGGGCCGTACGCGAGGATCTTCCCCTCGCGCCGGAGCGCCTCGAGCGTCTCCCAATGCTCGTCGCGCATCAGGACATCGACGCGGGGGTTGTGCGGCTGGTAGATGGCGATGTGGTCGGTTCCGAGGCGCCGGAGCGACTGCTCGCAGGCGAAGCGGATGAACTCCGGCGACATGTTCTGCGGCAGCTCGCGCTGGCCACGGGGGCGTTCGGGATGGTTGTAGAAGTCGTAGCCGAACTTCGTCCCGACGATCAGGTCGCGATGCTCCTTCAGGATCGGGGCGAGGACGGTCTCGCCGCGGCCGTTGCCGTATGCGTCGGCGGTGTCGATGTAGTTGATGCCGTGGTCGATGGCGGCGCGGATCAGGTCGCGCGCTTCCTCGTCGGTATACGTCCCCCACCAGCCGGTGGTGACGGTCCATGTCCCGAACCCGAGTTCGGAGAGAGAGAGGTCGGTGCCGTGCAGGTTTCGATAGCGCATGGGAGCAGGAGGCCGGGCGCCGGGGACATCCCGGCACCCGGCACGATCTCACTTACCGGAGAAGCTCGGCTTCCGCTTCTGATTGTAAGCCCCGAGGCCTTCCTTGGCGTCCTCGCTCTGGAAAAGCTGCTGCTGCAGTTCGCGTTCGACGGCGAGCGCGCTCTCGAGCGGGATTTCCCACCCCGTCTGCACCGCGCGCTTGATCCGTCCGACCGCCTTGGCCGCCTTGTTGGGCGGGCAGAAGCTCCGGGCGTACTCCATCACGCGGTCCCACCACTTCTTCCCGTTCTCCTCGGCCGGCCAGACGTAATTGACGATCCCGAGCTCGAGCGCCCGCTCGTACTCGAAGAGTCCGCCCTCGACCATCAGCTCGATGGCCCTGGTCTTGCCGACGAGCCGGGAGAGGCGCTGCGTTCCGCCGGTTCCGGGAAGGACTCCGAGGGACACCTCGGGGAGTCCCCACTTGCCCGACCCCGCGAGGGCGATGCGGATGTCGGCGGCCATGGCGATTTCCAGACCGCCGCCGACGGTGTGTCCGTTGAGCGCGGCGATGACGAGCTTCGGCGTGTGCTCGAGCCGGAGCAGCGTCTCGTTCGCGTGGAGGCAGAAGAAGTACTTGAACTGCGGGGTGACCTCCGAGAGCATCTTGATGTTGGCGCCGGCGGAGAAGAATTTCTCTCCCGCGCCGCGAATGACGATCACGTGCACCTCGTCGTCCATCCGCGCCTTCAGGATGCACTCGTCGAGTTCACGGTTCATCTCGTAGGTGTAGGTATTGGCGGGGGGATCGTTCAGCTCGAAGATCGCCACACCTTTCTCGACACGGTAATCAACCAGGTTTCCAGCCATCGGTCTCGCTCCTGTTCGTTAGTGGCGGCGCATTGTAGCGCCTCGGCACGGCTATGCCACATCCCCGAACGAGACGCCGAGGCTGCGCGCCGTGGCCACGAGCTGGCCGCTGGGGTCGACGTATTTCGGGTTGGAGACCGCGTCGCGGATCGGGACGGAGACGATCCGGTCCTGCTGGAGGGCGACCATCTTCCCGAACTGTCCCGTGGCCACCAGATCGGCGGCCGCCTTTCCGAAGGTCGTCGCCAGAATG
>DATLYG010000143.1:0-7341 GCA_035574985.1 Thermoanaerobaculia bacterium
AGCTCCGGACGCCGAAGGAGAATTTCGATCCGCCCCAGGGAGTGGTGTTCGTGCCGATGGACCTGAAAACGGGACGGCGTGGAAGCGGGCCGTGCGGGCGGGTCGTGATGCAGGCGTTCATCGCCGGGCAGGAACCCGACAAGGACTGCAGCGGCGCGAATGTCGCCGTCACGAACCTGCCGTATTACCTGCAGCGTCCGTTCTACCAGCCGAAGGAGGCCGAGCCGACCGCGTCCGCCGAAGATGCCTCGGCGCAGACGGGAGAGGGGGCGGAGTCACCGGCGCCCGGTGTCGATCCGTTACCGCCTCCGACGACGACCACACCGCCGCCCGCCCGCTGAGGGAGATGTCCCGTGATGACGGGCGGAGGCGGCTGAGGCCGCCCTCCGCCACACCGCTCGATGGGCGAACTTACCGGACGGCGACGTACCGATGGATCATGTCGACCATCTTGTCGCGCGTCAGAGGCTTCCGCATCCAGGCGTTCGCTCCCGAAGCGGGGAACATTTCCTCGAGCGATTTCTCCGGCAGGTCGGAGATCAGGACGATCGGGATGTCCTTCTTGTTCGACTGCGATTTCAGGACCTCGCTCAGCCGGTTGCCCTTGATGCTCGGCAGATTGACGTCGAGAAAGATGATGTCCGGCGTGTTGCTGGCGAGCACGTGATTGAACTCGATCCAGCTCGACGCCGTCAGAACGGTGCATCCCTCCCGTTCGAGAAGCGCGCGCCCGAGCTTCAACACGAGCGGATTGTCATCGAGGATCAGAACCGTTACCTCTGAGAGCGGCGACATCGAACGCGCATCCCCCCTTGTTCCCTTGCTGAAAGGCTATCGAACCCCTCCCATGATACATTCTCTCGCGCCGTACCTATCCCCTTTTTTCGAGGACCTCCCTTGGCCGACACGATTCCCGCGGAACCGCCGGCACCAACCACCCCACCCCCGAAGCGCTTCCGTCTTCCGGCGGAATACTACGCCGCCCCGTCAACCGGGGTGCGGCCGTTGTTCCCTCGCTGGGTCCCCGCAGGATGCGGAATTGCCTCGCTCGTCTTTCTCGTCGTGCTGTTCGTTGGAGGGGCTCTCGTCACACGATATGGAATGGGAAAGGCGATGGACTTCGTCCTCGGGATGATGGAGACGGAAATGGTGCGCGCCTACGCGAAGGACGTCGCCTCCGCCGAGAAGGAGGCGCTCGCGCGCGAGATGACGCTGCTGCGCGAGAACCTGCGGACCGGGCAGGTGGCCGTGCCGGCGCTCGAGCCGGTCTTGAAGTCGCTGCGCGAGGCCATGGCCGACGAGACCCTGACCGCTGGCGAAGTCGCGGAACTGGCGGCGGAGATGGAGAAGGTCAACGACAAGGCGCAGGCGTCGCATGAGCGGCCCTCCCGATGAGCGATTTCAAGCTCGTCTCGACGTTTCAGCCGCAGGGTGATCAGCCCGAGGCCATCCGGCAGCTCGTGGAGGGCGTGCGGTCGGGTGTGACGCATCAGGTGCTCCTCGGCGTGACGGGATCGGGAAAGACCTTCACGATCGCGAAAGTGATCGAGGCCGTCAATCGCCCGACGCTCGTGCTCAGTCACAACAAGACGCTCGCCGCACAGCTCTACCAGGAGTTCCGGAACTTCTTTCCGGAAAACGCCGTCGAGTATTTCGTCTCCTACTACGACTACTACCAGCCGGAGGCCTACATCCCGCAGACCGATCTCTACATCGAGAAGGAGATGACGAAGAACGACGAGATCGACAAGTTGCGCCTCGCGGCGACCAGGGCGCTCTTCGAGCGGCGGGACGTGATCATCGTCGCCTCGGTTTCCTGCAT
Source organism: Thermoanaerobaculia bacterium (assembly GCA_035574985.1). Taxonomy (GTDB): domain Bacteria; phylum Acidobacteriota; class Thermoanaerobaculia; order Gp7-AA8; family Gp7-AA8; genus DATLYG01. The sequence goes on from DATLYG010000143.1 coordinate 1,823, forward strand.
CTACGGGATCGGCGATCCCGATCTCTATTTCGGGATGCTGCTGTTCTTCGAGAGAGGAGCGGAGAAGCCGATGACGGAGTATCTCCGCCGCCTGACCGAGATGCAGTACGAGCGGACGCCGTACGATCTGGGACGCGGGACCTTCCGCGTCCGGGGAGACGTGCTCGAACTCTGGCCGGCGTACGAGGACGAGGCCGTGCGCATCGAGTTTTTCGGCGACGAGATCGACAGGATCTCGCGCATCGATCCGGTCACCGGCAGGACCGGGCGGACGTATGACCGTCTGGCCGTCTATCCGCGCACGCATTACGTGACGCCTCGCCAGCGGCTGATGCAGGCGATGGAGAACATCCGGGCCGAACTCGACGCCCGGGTCGAGGAGTTGCGCGCGAGCGGGAGGCTGCTCGAGGCGCAGCGTCTGTCGCAGCGGACACTCTTCGATCTCGAGATGATGGCCGAGCTCGGCTACTGCAACGGGATCGAGAACTACAGCCGCCACCTGAGCGGGCGCAGGCCCGGCGAGCCGCCGCCGACCCTTCTCGACTACTTCCCCGACGACTTCCTCATGGTCATCGACGAATCGCACCAGACCGTGCCGCAGGTGCGTGCCATGTGGGGGGGCGACCGGGCGCGCAAGGAGACGCTCGTCGAGTACGGCTTCCGGCTGCCGAGCGCCCTCGACAACCGCCCCCTCAGCTTCGAGGAGTTCGAGTCGAAGCTCGACCAGGTGATCTACGTCTCCGCCACGCCGGGGCCGTACGAGCTGGAGAAGACCGGAGGGGTCTACGTCGAGCAGGTGATCCGGCCGACGGGCCTGATCGATCCGGAGATCGTCGTCCGGCCGGTGAAGGGACAGGTCGACGATCTGATCGGCGTGATCCGGGAGCGGACGGGGAGGGGGGAGCGGGTGATGGTGACGACGCTGACGAAGAGGATGGCCGAGGACCTGACGCGCTACCTGATGGAACTCGGGATCAAAGTGAATTATCTCCATTCAGACGTCGAGACGCTGGAGCGTATCGCCATCCTGAGAGACTTCCGTATGGGTGTCTTCGATGTTCTGATCGGTATCAACCTCCTCCGCGAGGGCCTCGACATCCCCGAGTGCTCCTGCGTGGCCATTCTCGACGCCGACAAGGAGGGGTTCCTCCGCTCGACCACCTCGCTGATCCAGACCATCGGACGCGCCGCGCGCCACATCAACGGCGTGGCGATCCTCTACGCCGACACCATCACCGACTCGCTCCGCAACGCCATCGACGAGACCAACCGCCGTCGCGCCATCCAGAAGGAGTACAACCGGACGCATGGCATCGAACCGGCCACGATCATCAAGGCGATCGACTCCGACCTGGTCAGGATGGCGAACCTCGACTACGTCGACTTCGGCGTGACGGTGGGGAGGAAGAAGCTCGATCTGGTTGCCGACGAGGACCTCGACAAGACCATCTCCCGCCTGACGAAGGAAATGAAGGAGGCGGCGAAAAACCTCGACTTCGAACGCGCCGCCGAGATCCGCGACAGGCTCCGCGAGCTGAAGGAACTGCGGATCTTCGTCTGACGCCGGCTCGCGCCTATCGTTCCTTCAGCGCGGCGCGCACCCGCGCCAGGCCTTCCCCGATCTGCTCCGGCGAGACCGCTCCCACCGACAGACGGAACCACCCGTCTTCCTGTTTCAGGCCGAACGCCTGGAACGGGACGACGGCGAATCCGGCCCGCTCGAGGAGGAATCGCCGGATCTCTTCGTTCGACGAAAAGCCGCGTCCGATGAGATCGAACTGCACCGACAGGTAGATCGCCCCCTGTGGCGCGATGGCGCGCACCGGGATGCCTTCGGCGTGCATCGCCTCGATCCCGTCGTGGAGCCGTTCGAGCCTCTCCTGCAGCGCGCGGATCATCCCTTCGTGATACGCCGCGATCTCGTCCGTGCGCGACAGGAACCGCGCCGTCGCCACCTGCTCGGGGCGCGGCGCCCATGCCCCCATGTGGCCGACGATGTCCCGCATCCGTTCGGTCACTTGGACCGGCGCGACGGTCCATCCGACGCGGAGCCCGGTCGCCGCGAACGCCTTCGAGATGCCGTCGACGAAGATCGTCCACCGCGCCGCCTCCGGCACGAGCTGCGGCGGCGTGTAGTGACGGTTCCCGCCGAACGTCAGCATCCAGTAGACCTGATCCCACAGAAGGAACAGCGCGCGATCGCCGCGGGCTGCGCGCCGCTCGTTTTCCTGCACGACCAGGCGGGCGATTCTCTCCACTTCGCCGGGCGCCATCACCGTGCCGGTCGGATTCAGAGGAGTGCAGATGCAGATCAGGCGCGCGTCGTGGATGTGCGGCTCGAGCAGCTCCGCCGTCGGAAGAAAGTTCGTCTCCGGGCCGACGGCGATCTCCGCCGCCGTCCCCCGGGTCAGGTAGGTGTAGTGATTGTTGTTCCAGGAGGGGATCGGGTAGACGACTTTATCTCCCGGATCGACCACGGCGGCATACGCGGCGAAGATGACCGGCCGCGCGCCGCCGGCGATCATGACCGACTCGACCGGGTAGTCGAGCCCGAGCTGCTCGGCGTAGAACTTCACCACGGCACGCCGCAGCTCGGGGACCCCGTCCGAGGGTGGATAGTTCGTTTCTCCGGCGGCGATCGCCGCAGCGATCTCGCTCTCCAGCGCACGCGGGATCCGGAACTCGGCGGGCGAGAAATCGCCGACCGTCAGATTGCAGATCGTCTTTCCCTGCGCGACGAGTGCGCGGATCTCGCCGGCGATCTTCAGGATCTCCGAACCGACCAGGCCCTGGGCGAGCGTCGAGAGGGAGGCTTCATCGGGACGGGGGAGCACGTCTTTCATGCGGCGGCGATTCTAGTGTAGTGCTTCATGAATATCCTGCCTTTTCCCGTGGGAGACGCCGCCGAGGCCGGGAAGGGAGAAGAAGGCGATGCGGCGCTGCAAACAAAAGGCGGAACATCGATGAACCGCCACGCGAGGTGGAGAACGCCGCCCGCGCTACGGCTTCCTCGCGTACGACCGGTGAATCTTCCAGAGGTCGCGCAGGGCGCGGAGGAAGTCCGTCGATTTCACCTTCGATCCACGCACGTCGTGCCAGACCCCGATCGGAATCTCGCAGATCGCCGCGGCCGCGGCGGCGCGCCCCTCGATCTCGATGAGGCGGGCGATGATCTCGACGTCGAAGATCCAGCGCGACAGAAAGGGACGCGCGAAGACCGCTCGCACGGTGTCGCTCGCGCGGAACATCTTCGCGCCGCACTGGGTGTCGTAGACGGCCAGACCGAGGGAGATGGAGATCAGCGTCGCACCGACGCGGCCGACGTAGTGCCGCGAAGCGCGCCGCCGGATGTCGCGGCCGAGAAGGCGCACTCGCGAGGCCATCACCATCCCGATCTCGGGGCGCTCGCGAAAAACCTCGAGGAACGCCGCGATTTCGGAGAGGGGAGTGGCGAGATCGGCGTCCCAGAATCCGACGAGGTCGGGCCCCTTTTCCAGCGCCGCCACCACCCCGCGCCGCACCGCTTCCGCCTTGCCGCAGTTCTTCTCGAGTTTCAGGACCGACACTCGGCCGCCTCCTCGCGCCCGCATCGACTCGAGGAGCGCCGCCGTCCCGTCGCTGCTGCCATCATCGACGAAGCAGAACTCGATCGTCGCGTCGTCGAGCCCGAATTCGAGAAACGCGTCGGGGTCGAGGCGGTGCTCCTCGTTGTAGCAGGGAACGACGATGATCGCGTGCACGCCGCGCATTCTGGATGCAGAATGTCGCGCGCGCAATGCGGAAGACACTGCCATGATCGAGACGAAGTCAATCGAGACGACGGTCCACGGACGGTATCTCGTGAGAAGGGGAGTGGACGACCGGCTCCTCGTCGGATTTCACGGCTACGCCGAAAACGCCGAACTCCATCTCCGCGAGATCGAGAAGATCCCCGGTGTGGAGGAGTGGACCGTGGTGGCGGTCCAGGCGCTCCATCCGTTCTACACGCGCGCGGGCGAGGTCGTCGCGAGCTGGATGACCAAACTCGACCGCGAGAACGCGATCGCCGACAACATCGCCTACGTCCGGCGTGTCGTCGAAGCGGAAGGCCCCGCGCGCCGAGTCGTCTTCGCCGGCTTCTCGCAGGGAGTGGCAATGGCATTCCGTGCGGCGGCCGCCATCGGCTGCTCCGGCGTCATCGCCCTCGGCGGTGACCTCCCTCCCGACGTGGTCCCGTCGGTCCGATCACTCCCTCCCGTTCTTCTCGGGAGAGGAACGGCCGACGATTGGTACACGGATGAAAAGTTCAAGAAAGACTTGAACTTTCTTGCGGCCGCGCCGGGCCTTCAGACCGTGATCTTCGAAGGCGGCCATGCGTGGTCCGACGCGTTCCGGCATGCGGCGGGCGAGTTCCTCGCACGGCTGGCCTGATCGAGAAGAGCGCCCCGCGCGCGATTGTTATCCACTGCCCATGGTGCCGCCGCGTCTCCAGCGCCTGAAGGATCGACTCGCCGAGATCCCCGACCGCCCCGGCGTCTACCTGCACAAAAACGCGGAAGGAGAGGTGATCTACGTCGGGAAGGCGCGGAATCTCCGCGCCCGGGTCTCCGCGTACGTGTCGGGCCGCGGGGTGCGCGATCCGAAGACGCTGTCGCTGATCAGCGAGATCGATGCGATCGACTTCGTCGCGACCAACAACGAACTCGAGGCGATCCTCCTCGAGAACAACCTGATCAAGGCGCACCAGCCCCGGTACAACATCCTCCTTCGCGACGACAAGACCTATCCGTACATCAAGGTCACGATGTCGGAGGACTATCCGCGCGTGGTCTTCACGCGGCGCGTCGACCGCAAGAAAAAGGACCTCTACTTCGGGCCGTTCTTTGCGGGGACGGCGCGGCGGATCCTCAAGCTGGTCGCCGATCAGTTCAAACTGCGAAGCTGCGACCTGGAGATCAGGGAGGGGGAGAGCGCGCTCCCGCGCCCCTGTCTCTACTACGACATGCATCAGTGCCTGGGGCCGTGCGTGGTCGGGCTCACGACGCCGGAGCAGTACCGCGAGATGGTCGGCGACGTCGTCCTGTTTCTCGGCGGCAAGTCGAAGGAACTGCAGGAGCGCCTCACGAAGAGGATGTATGCGGCGGCGCAGGATGAGCATTACGAGCTGGCCGCCTACTACCGCGATCTGATCCGCACCGTCGAGCGCATCCAGGCGGAGCAGCAGGTCGCGTCGGCGGGAGAGGAAGATGCCGACGTCTGGGGGCTGCACGAAGAGGGTGGCGACGTCGCGGTCCAGCTCTTCGTCATCCGCGACGGCAACCTCGTCGACCGCCGCGAGCTGTTCTGGGAAAAGGTCGGCGACTACCGGCGGGCGCACTTTCTCGGGGAAGTGCTCCAGCGCTACTACCAGGACAATCTCTTCATCCCGCGCGAGATTCTGATTCCGTTCGAGCTCGACGATGCCGAACTGCTGACCGAGTGGCTTTCCTCGCAGGCGGGAAGGCGCGTCCAGCTGCGCGTACCGCAGCGCGGGAAGGGCG
>DATLYG010000144.1:0-15672 GCA_035574985.1 Thermoanaerobaculia bacterium
GGTCCCGGCAGCGCGTGCCTCGGCAACGATCCTTCCTTCGCGCATGACGACGATGCGATCGGAGATCGACAGCACTTCCGGCAGCTTGTGGCTGATGAAGATCACCGCGGTCCCCTCCGCGGCGACCCGGCGGACGACGTCGAACAGCTCGGCCGTCTCGTTCGGGGTGAGGACCGACGTCGGTTCGTCGAGGATGAGAAACCGCGGCTTCTTCGCCAGCGCCTTCGCCAGCTCGAGCCGCGCCCGCTCTCCGATCGACAGCTCGGCTGCGCGCCGCGTCACGTCGCCGATGGTCAGCCCGGTGCAGGCGATCGCCTCCGCCGCGCGCCGTTCCATCGCGCGGCGGGAGGCGAAGCGGAAGCGGTCCCGCCAGGTGAGCGCGATGTTCTCGGCGATGGTGAAGTCGTCGACGAGGAGAAGCTCCTGGTGCACCAGCTCGATGCCGCGGGCATCTGCGTCGCGGGGGGAACGGAAGGTCACCGGCGCGCCGTCGATGGCCATCGAGCCGCGGTCGGGACGGATCTCTCCGGCGAGGATCCGCATCAGCGTCGTCTTTCCGGCCCCGTTCTGGCCGACGAGGCCGACGATCTCGCCCGCCGCCACCGAGAGCGAGACGTCCGCGACGGCTTTCGTCGCACCGAACGACCGGGTGATGCCCGTCAGTCGAAGCACGGCAGCCGGCTTCAGAATCCGCGAGGAACCTTCAGCGTTCCGGCGCGGATCGCCTTCTCGACGCGTTCGACTTCCTGCAGCGTCGCGGGGGAGATCGATCCCTTCAGCTTCTCGTTCCAGACGAGCGAGACGATTCCCTCGTTCATCCCCAGCCGATGGACCTGTGGCCGGAACTTTCCATCGCGCACCAGGCGGGCCATGTGCAGAAACGCCGTGGGGACGTCGAGCACCGCGGAGGCGACGATCACGCCGGGAGCGAGATCGTTCTGGTTTCTGTTCGATCCGAAGCAGCGGACGTTTTTTTCGCTGCAGGCCTGGAAGACCCCGCGCCCGGCCTCGTTCGCCTGATGGAAGATGAAGTCGCAGCCGGCGTTGATCAGCGAGAGTGTGGCGATCTTCGCTGCTCCGGCGTCGTCGAAGTTGCCGGTGTAGACCTCCTTCACTTCGAACTTCGGATCGACCGACTGCGCGCCGGCCCTGAAGGCGAGGAACGTCGAGGCGATCGACGGCAGATTGATGCCGCCGACGAGTCCCGCCTTGCCGGTGCGCGATTCGCGCGCCGCGACGATGCCGAGGAGGTAGGTTGCCTGTTCGAGCTCGAAGACCATCGGCGCGACGTTCGGCGCGACCGAATTGCCGGAGGTCGTGATGAAGACCGTCTTCGGGTAGCGGGCGCCGGCCTTCAACGCCGCGTCCTGGAACTCGAACCCGTGCCCGAAGGCGAGGTCGTAATGGTTTGCGCCGAAGGAGCGGAACCCTTCTTCGAATTCCGCCGGCGTCTTCGTTTCCTGATGGGAGATCTCGGCGCCGAGGTCCGCCCTGATCCGCTGCAGACCCTCGAACGCGATGGCGTTCCAGCCGTTGTCGTTGATCGAGCCGGGCGTGAGGAGCCCGACTTTGAATGAGCGGGGGGCCGCGGCTTCGGGGCGTCGGGGTTCGCAGGCGGAAAGAAGGAGCAGCGAGAACAGCAGAAACCGGCGCATGTCACGCATTGTAGTGTCGTCTCCCCGCCTCCCCGGCGTCTCGCCTTCCCGCCTCGGTCTGTGATACATCGTCGCCGCCGGAAGGGAGGAAAACCGATGAACGACGACATCGAACGCAACGGAGACGACGGGGACGAGTACGACGATCAGATCGAGCAGATGATCATCGAGAACGGGATCCTCCTTCACAGCATCGCCGCTCTGCTGATCCGGAAGGGCGTGCTCAAACAGGACGAACTCGACGCCGAGATGGACAAGCTCTACGACGAGATGGAGCGTTTCGGGGAATAGAGCTTCCGGCCGGCTGTTTCGAGCGCAAGCAGGGAACAGGTTGACAAAGGATCTCAGATGAAAAACTCCATCCGTATTTTCATGAGCCTCGCGCTGCTCGCGACCGCGGGGATGGCATTCGCTCACCGCTTCGAAGAGTTCGGCAAGGGGCCGGCCTCCTACTTCATGACCGCCGAAGAGCACGAGAAGTGGAGCCGGATCACGACGGACGCCGAGGCGGAGGCGTTCATCAACGAGTTCTGGGCGCGCCGCGACCCGTCGCCGGGGACGCCGAAGAACGAGTTTCGTGACGAATTCGACCGCCGCGTGAAGATGGCCGACGAGCGCTTCAGCGTTCGCGGCGGGAAGAAGGGGTCGCTGACCGACCGCGGCCGCATCCTGATCGTCTTCAGCTCGCCGTCGAAGATCGTCACCCAGGCCGAGGGGCAGCAGCAGACGCAGGACCCGCTGCAGCGCGACGACACGGCCTCGCGTCCGGGCGGACCTTCGCGGCAGATCTGGACGTACGAAAAGGAACGCGCCGCGCGCGCCTTCGGCGTCGAGAACCGCGTCGACATCCTCTTCATCGACCGCCTCGGCAGCGGTGAGTATCTTCTGCAACTCCCCTCCATCGATCTTGCCGCCGCACAGAAGCGGATGATCGAAGGAGTCATCGTGCAGACGGCCGCACCGGCGCCCCAGCCGGTCGCCGCGGCCCCCGCACCGGCGCCCGCAGCGGTTCCGGCGACCGACTTCAGGACGGCCGCGTTCCAGACGGCGGTCGACGAGCTGAAAGGTGGCAAGTCGACGCTCAACCAGAAGGCGACCCTCGGCTACGCCGAACTCGTTTCGCCCGACGGTGAGTACTTCGTGCCGGTGCAGCTCTACATTCCGCAGGCTGCGGGACTGACGGCCGACGCGGCGGACACGTTGTTCGCCGTGGTGGAAGACGCCGCCGGCAGCCGGGTGCGCGTGGTCGAGGAGCCGGTCAAGCTGACCGCCACGAAGGAAGACTTCTTCGTCGACACCACCTTCGAGGGGCTGGGGGAAGGGAAGTACACGATCACTGCCGGTCTGGCGAAGGGCGGGCAGCCCGTGCTGATCGCCTCCTCGCCGGTCGAGCTCAAGCCGATCGCCCGCGATCACGTCGGTGTGTCGCGGCTGCTGCTCCTCGATGACATCTACGAGCTGCAGCAGGCGGCGCCGGTGAAGGCCCCGTTCGCGTTCGGGCGGCTGAAGATCGTCCCGAAGTCCGATCTCGCCTTCTCGAACAAGGATGAGCTGGGGTACTTCGTGGAGGTGTTCAACCCGGCGATCGATCCGACCACGAATCTGCCGAAGATCCAGGTCAAGATCGAGCTGTCGGGCGGGAAGCTGGCCAAGCCGATCGTGGCGCCTCTCTCCGAGGTGCAGGCGGCACCGCTGACCGGAGCACCCGGACCGGGGCAGTATGCGATCGTGAACACGATCCCCCTCGGGCAGCTCTCGAAGCCGCTCGAGAAGGGCGACTATGCGCTCAAGATGAAGATCGTCGACACGCTGGCGCAGAAGTCGTACAACATCGAGCAGAAGTTCAAGATCGTCGGATAGCCCCGGAGCGGGAAGGCGGGACGGCGAGTGTGTGGCGCGAAAACGCGCCTCCTCGCCGGCTCGTCTCCTCGTCCGGAAGTACAATCACCCTGCCATGCCGTTTGCGACAGTCGAGGAAGCCGCCGAGATCTACCGCCGCGGCGAGTTCGTGATCATCGTCGACGACGAAGACCGCGAGAACGAGGGCGATCTCTGCATCGCCGCCGAGAAGGTCACGCCCGAGGCGATCAACTTCATGGCGAAGCACGGGCGGGGGCTGATCTGCCTGGCCCTGACGGAAGAACGCTGCCGCGAACTCGATCTCCCGCTGATGGTCGAGAACAACACGTCGCCTTACGGGACGGCCTTCACCGTTTCCATCGAGGCGCGCGGGCGGGTGACCACCGGCATCTCCGCGTTCGACCGGGCCGAGACGGTCCGTGTCGCCATCGATCCGAAGACCCGGCCGAACGATCTGGCGCGGCCGGGGCACGTCTTTCCGCTCCGGGCGAAGAAGGGGGGAGTTCTCAAGCGCGCCGGCCAGACCGAGGCTTCGGTCGATCTGGCGGGCATCGCGGGCCTCCGCCCTGCCGCGGTGATCTGCGAGATCATGAACGAGGACGGAACGATGGCGCGGATGCCCGACCTCCGCCAGTTCGCCGTCCAGCACGGCCTGAAAATCATCTCGGTCGCCGACATCATCAAATACAGGATGCAGACGGAGAAGCACGTCCATTGCCTCGCCTCTCCGCTGCTCCCGACGTCGTACGGCGAGTTCCGCGTCCATGCGTACAAGAGCGACATCACCGGCGAAGAGCACGTCGCACTCGTGAAGGGGGAGATCGGCGAGAACGACGAGGTGCTCGTGCGCGTCCACTCGTCCTGCCTGACGGGAGACGTCTTCCATTCGAGCCGCTGCGACTGCGGGGAGCAGCTCGACCGCGCCTTCGAGCTGATCGAGAAAGAAGGGAAAGGAATCATCCTCTATCTTCTGCAGGAGGGGCGCGGGATCGGCCTGATCAACAAGCTGAAGGCGTACGAGCTGCAGGACCAGGGCGATGACACGATCGAAGCGAATGCGAAGCTCGGGTTCGCTCCCGACATCCGGGACTACGGTACGGGGTCGCAGATCCTCCGCGACCTCGGGGTGCGAAAGATCCGCCTGATGACGAACAATCCCGCAAAGTACGTCGCCATCGAGGGTTTCGGTCTGGAGATCGTCGAGCGGGTCCCGCTCGAGATCGCGCCGTCGCAGACCACGCGCCGGTACCTCGAAGTGAAGAAGAAAAAGCTCGGACACATTCTGGAACTGGTCTAGTGTAGTGCTTCATAGATCTCTTGCCTTTTGCCGTGGGAGCTGCGGGCGAGGTCCAGGAACGAGGAGGAGGCGATGCGGTGGCATCGTCGACGACGAGTGACGCAGAGATCGCCCGCAGATCCCACGGCCCTTCGGGTTGCGGCGGCGAGCGGCCATCTGCTTCGTTGCCGCTCCTCGACGATGTCGCGCATCGCCTGCGTCGCGGCGCCTCGCATCTGGCCGCTCGGCGCCGCAACAAAAGGCAAGATATTTGTGAAGCACTACACTAGCTCTCAGCTCTCGACTCTCATCGGTCATGAGCGAGGGGAGGGCGCAGAGCCGGGAACCGTCACATGCCACATACAGGGCCCATTCTCGAAGGAAGAGGCGAAACGGACTACGAGCGCTACGTCCGCGTCCCGGAGCTGCTGGAACTGCAGAAGCCGGCGGAGGCGCTCTCGCACCCGGAAGAAAGGCTCTTCCAGACCACGCATCAGGCGGCGGAGCTGTGGCTTCACCACATCGACTACGAGATCGGCCGCGCGGGGGCGCAGATGGACGAGGGGAATGCCGGCGCGGCGGCCGACCTGCTGCACCGCTGCCGGCTCATCCTCGATCTGCTGCGCGATCAGATCGTGATTCTCGAGACGATGGCGCCGGTCGACTACCACGTCATCCGGACGACGTCGCTGGGAAGGGGAAGCGGACAGGAATCTCCGGGGTTTCACAAACTGCTGGACGTAGGGGGGCGGCTCTGGCCGCGGTTCGAGGCGATGCTTCGCGATCGGGGTGTGACGCTCATCGAGATCGAGCGATCGCCGCAGCAGCATGCCGATCTGTTCCGCCTGATCCAGGCGATGATGGACTATGACGCGGCCTTCCTGAAATGGCGGTACACGCACATGCGGCTGGCCTTCCGGATCATCGGCTCGCGCGTGCTGTCGCTCAAGGGCGTGCCGGCCTCGCAGCTCGAGATCGGCACCCGCGAGACGCTGTTTCCCATCCTGTGGGAAACGATCAGCGAGCTGACGGCCGAATTCAAACCGGCATACTGAGTGGCGCGCGCGGCCGGGTTTCTTTCCGTCCCTCACGCGTGTCCAACGGGCGGGGAACGAGCGCGCCGACGGTGAAATTCGGATTTAAACTTTCGGTTTCAGTTGTTCCGGGATTGCTTGACGGTGAAAAACGCGATCTGTATATTCGCTGGCCATTGCCTGAACGGGCCGCCAACAGCCCTGCCGGCAGCCTGCGCAAGAGTCTGCGCCCACAACTCAGGGGAGTTCGAAACAACATGAAAAGCAAATTGTGCCTCTTGTCGGCACTCGTGCTTTCGCTGACGTCCGTTGGTTGCCAGCAGGTACGTGCCCGGATGGAGATCAAGGAAGCGAATCGCGCGTACAGCGCAGAGGACTATCGGACGGCGCTCGCCGGGTACCAGAGGGCGCGGCAGATCGACCCGAAGGACTTCCCCGATCTCGACCGCATGATCGGCTATTCGCTGATCGGCCTCTACGTTCCCGACGACAAGTCTCCAGAGAACGAGAAGCGCGCCGACACAGCGATCGTCGAGTTGAATCGCTACCTTTCCAAGCGCCCGGACGACCGGATCGCGCGCGAGGCGCTGATCAACCTCTATCTCAACGCGAACCGCACCTCCGAGGCGATCGCCTACTTCAAGAACTATCTGAAGAACAACCCGGGTGATCTCGACACGGTCCGCTCGCTGGCGACGCTCTACGCGAAGCAGGGAGATTTCAACGAGTCACTCAACTGGTACGAGAAGATCACGCTGCTCGACTCGAAGAACCCGGAGGCCTTCTACATTTACGGCGTCGTCTGCTACGAGAAGGTGGCGAAGAACCCGCCGGCCGACGTCAATGAGAAGCTGGCGATCATCGAGAAAGGGAAGAGGGCACTCGAGCGCGCCATCCAGATGCGCCCCGAATACTTCGAAGCGATGGCCTACCTCAATCTTCTTTATCGTCAGCAGGCGCTCGTCGAGACCGATCCGGCCAGGCAGCAGGAGCTGATTGCCAGGGCCGACTCGATCCGCAACCAGGCGGTCGAGATCATCAAGAAGCGGAAGGCCGCGCAGACGAAGAGCTAAGCGAGCGAGACCAGCATGTTCGAAACCACCGTCGTAGAGTCGAAAAAGCACAAGGTCGGAATCCAGAAGTTCCTGACGCTTCCGGTCTCGATCGCGCTGCACGCGATTGCCATCGGGGTGAGCATTTTCGCTGCCATCTGGAACGTCGATTTTCCCGAGGCTCCGCCGGCGCAGGTCGCGCAGTACTCGGTTGCCGCTGCACCGCCGCCTCCTCCTCCGCCGCCGCCGCCTCCTCCCAAGGCCGCGCCGACGCAGGTCGTCAAGCCGGTGGAAGTTCCGAAGGACATCGCGGAACTCGCGCCGACCGCGGTTCCCGACACGGTCAAGCCGGTCGAGTCATCGGGCGCCGTGGAAGGAGTCGAAGGCGGAGTCGAGGGCGGCGTCGAGGGTGGCGTGGTCGGTGGCGTGGTCGGCGGCGTGGTCGGCGGGATCGTGACCGACACGGCACCTCCTCCTGCGGCCCCGCTGCGCGTCGGCGGAGACGTGAAGGCGCCGGTGGCCATCATGCGCGTCGACCCGGTCTATCCGGAGGTGGCGCGGAAGGCGCGGATCTCCGGCATCGTCATCGTCGAGTGCATCATCGACAAGAACGGCAACGTCACGAACGTTCACGTGCTCAAGCCGCTGCCGTTCGGGCTCGATCAGGCCGCCGTCGACGCGGTTCGCAAGTGGAAATTCAAGCCCGGCACTCTGAATGGACAGCCGGTCGACGTCATCTTCAATCTCACGGTCAATTTCAAACTGAACTAACAAGAAGTCGCATGCGGCCGTGCAGGCCACTCGCGCAGGAGGGAGATTCACCATGGATATGTCACCCACCCATCTTTGGAACGAGATGGGAATCGTCGGAAAGGGCGTCGCAGTGGTCATGCTGATGATGTCCATCTACTCGCTCTGGGTCATGGTCGAGCGCTACGTCGTCTTCCAGAAGGCGAAGAACCAGTCGCTCAAGCTTCTCGGAGCGCTGTCGAACGTGCTCACCAAGGGCGATTACCAGCAGGCCATCGACATCACCAAAAAGTACAAGCAGAGCCACCTGGCGAAGGTCATCGCCGCCGGCCTGCTCGAGTTCGAGGCCTCGCGGCGTGACAAACGCAACGCCGATCCCGAGATCGCCGTCGAAGCGGCGCGTCAGGGAATGGACCGCACGGCCATGATCACCGTCGCCGAGCTGAAAGAGAACCTCGGCGTGCTCGCGACCGTCGGCGCCACCGCCCCCTTCGTCGGACTGTTCGGAACGGTCATGGGCATCATCCGCGCGTTCCAGGGCATGGCCACCTCCGGCGGCGGTATCGCCTCCGTGTCGGCCGGCATCGCGGAAGCGCTCATCACGACCGCCGGCGGTCTGCTCGTTGCCATCCCCGCGGTCTGGGCCTACAACTATTTCCAGAACCGCATCGACCGCTTCACCGTGGAAATGTCGAACTCCGGTTCCGAAATGTCCATCTACTTCATGAAGGAAGCGGGCGTCGGACATGAAAAAGTCGTCGCATAGCGGCTCTTCGCTGAAAAAGCTGAGCCAGGCGGGACTCACCTCCGACATCAACGTCACGCCTCTGGTCGACGTCTGTCTCGTGCTCCTGATCATTTTCATGGTCGTCACCCCGATGCTCCAGAAGGGCGTTCCGGTGAACCTGCCGGTCACCGATCAGCCCGAGAAGACGCCGGACACCGAGCAGCAGCTACAGATCTCGGTCAAGGCGGACGGCACCGTCTACGTCGGACCCAACGTGATCCGGAAGGAACAGGTGAAGTCGCAGCTCGAGGACATTCACCTGAAAACGCCGGACCGCGAGATCGTCGTCAAGGGCGACCGTCTCGTGAAGTACGGCGAGGTGCTCGACGTCCTCAGGGCGTGCCGTGACGTCGGGTTCAACAACGTCGGTCTGATCGCTCAGCCGCGCAAACAACCCGGAGAAGGAACCTAGGTCATGCAGGTAGGTGGCAGTGGCTCCATGCGGTCCGACATCAACGTCACACCTCTGGTGGACGTTGTTCTCGTGCTGCTGATCATCTTCATGGTCATCACCCCCGTCGTGCAGATGGGATATCTGGTCCGTGTGCCGCCGAAGGCACCGGCGAATGTCCCTCCCAGCGCCGTCCAGGATCAGATCGTGCTGCGTCTGCTTTCGGGAAACCGGATTCTCATCAACAAGGAAGACGTCTCCTACGAGCACTTCCCCAACCGGATCCGCGAGATCCTCCGGGGGAACACGAGCAAGATGGTGTTCTTCTCGGGGGCCCGCGACGTTGACTACGAGACGACCATGAAGTTCCTCGACACGGCTCGTGCTGCCGGCTGCAAGAACATCGGCATCATCGTCGAGGACCCGGTGCAGTAGCACGCTCTTCGGTTCGCGATTCGTCAGGCGGCGGCCCCTGGCCGCCGCTGTCGTTTTCTGTGTCATCCTGAGCCGCGAGCGCAGTGGCGGGGGGAAGGCGCAGATTGCGCGACACGCCACCGCCCGTTTGCCCGTCTTCGCGGTCCCGATGACAGCGCAGCGCATCGCCACCACGTTCGACCGGCTGGTTTCGCCACTGGCGATCTTCCTCGCGGTCTACTTCGCGGCCTTCACCGCCCTGAACCGCCTCCATGCGCCGGCGGATCAACCGCACCTCATCGCGTGCATCAGCGTCTCGCTGGCGACGGCGGTCGTCATCGTGGCGTGGGAAAAGGGAAGGTGGCGGCTCGGGCTGGCCGCTCCTCCGGGGAGGATCGCGCGCGAGCTGTTGGGCGGCGCCGCACTCGCGGCGCTGCTGATCGGCGCCGTCGATCTCGTGATCATCGCCGCCACCCCTCTCCGGCACGGGCCGGGAGAAGGCTTCCCCTGGCGGGAAATCGCAGTTCTCTTTCTTCCGGCCGCCATCCACGAAGAGCTGCTCTTTCGCGGATATCCGTTCCAGAAGCTGCGCGCCTGGAACCGCGGCGTCGCGCTGTTCGGTGGCGCTCTCCTTTTCTCCGCGGTCCATGCCGGAAATGCCGCCGTCACGCCGATCGCGCTGCTCAACATCTTCATCGCCGGCGTGATCCTCGGACTTGCGTACGAACGGCACCTGCGGCTCTGGTTCCCGATCGGACTGCATTTCGCCTGGAACGTCCTCTCGGGACCGGTTCTCGGGCACGAGGTGAGCGGCTATCGCCTGCCGCAGTCGATCCTCGGGGTGGAAGGAGAGGGCGCGGCGTGGATCGCAGGGGGCGACTTCGGGATCGAGGGGAGCCTGGTGATGACATTCGCGGAGTGCGCGGCCGCGGGCTGGCTGGTCTTCACGAACCGGATTTCTTCGTCCTCGCGCGGCGTTGGGGGATCTGAGTATCATTCGTCGCCCGACCGGGGCCCAGGAGTTTTCTGAAATGAAGGACATCGTGATCGTCGACGGCGCGCGCACGCCGATGGCGGAATACAACGGACATTTCTCGGACATCAGCGCGATCGATCTCGCGGCCATCGCCGCGAAGGGAGCGCTCGAGAGGAGCGGTTTCGCGCCGGAGGAGATCGACCACGTGATCGTCGGCAATGCGCTGCAGACGTCGGGTGATGCGATCTACGGCGCGCGCCACGTCGGCCTGAAGGCGGGCGTCCCGAAGCACGTTCCGGCGCTGACGGTCAATCGCCTCTGTGGATCGGGCATTCAGTCGATCATCAGCGGTGCCGAAGACATTCACCTCGACGAGGCGACGACCGTTCTCGCGGGCGGAATGGAAAACATGTCACAGGCGCCGCACGTCATTCGCGGCGCCCGAAAGGGTCTCCGCCTCGGCCAGGGATCTCTCGAGGACTCGCTCATGGTGGCGCTTCTCGACACCTATTGCGGTTACTACATGGCGCAGACCTCGGACAACCTCGCTCGTAAATACGGGATCACCCGCGAGCAGCAGGACGAGTTTGCGCTGCGCAGCCAGCAGCGTGCCGCCGCGGCGGCGCAGGCGTGCCGTCTGAAGGCGGAGATCGTCCCCGTGACCGTGAACAAGAAGGGAGACGTCGTCGAGGCCGATGACCACCTTCGTCCCGACACGACACTGGAGGGACTCGCGAAACTCAAGCCCGCCTTCGCGAAGGACGGGTTCGTGACGGCGGGGAACGCGAGCGGCATCGTGGACGGCGCCGCCATGCTCGTCGTCACGACGGCGGAGAAGGCGAAGGAGAAGGGGAAGGCACCCCTGGGGCGAATCGTGTCGTGGGGAATCGCCGGGTGCGAGCCGGAGATCATGGGGATCGGCCCGGTGCCGGCGACGAAGATCGCCCTGAAGAAGGCGGGACTGAAGCTCGACGACATCGACCTGATCGAGATCAATGAGGCGTTCGCCGGGCAGATCCTCGCCGTGGTGAAGGAACTCGGCATCGACGAGTCGAAGTTGAACGTGAACGGCGGCGCGATTGCCCTCGGACATCCGCTCGCCGCGTCGGGAACCCGCCTGGTTCTCACGCTTCTCTACGAACTTCGTCGGCGGAAGCAGCGCTACGGCCTCGCCTCGGCGTGCATCGGCGGCGGTCAGGGCATCGCCATGATCGTGGAGAGCATGACCTGAAATGGGCCGCTTTCTGATCGTGATGCTCGCGCGCTCCGCGCTCGCGCCAACGGCGGGTGCGAAGGAGGCGCGAAGCGTCAGCCCCGACGTCGGAGACGCCGAGGAGCACGTCGTCCCCGAACCGGTCCGAAAGCAGTCCGCGATCAGAAACGTGGCGGCCGGTCCCGGCGTGCCGGTCGAGGGGCGGTACTCTTTTCGCGACGTCTCATGCGAGAGGGTGCCGAGGGGCGCGCTCCGGACTCCGGGGCCGGGTTCGATCACCTCGGAATCGCCGGTGGCTGTCCGGACGGGACCATGACGCTCCGGACGTTTCTGAAGATCGCGGTCGTCGCGGCCATCGCGGCGGCGGTGGCGGCGGTCTGGTTCTCGCCGCTGAAGGACCATCTCACGCGCGACGGGATCCGTTCCGCCGTCGAGAACGTGCGCGGGGTCTGGTACGGGCCGGCCGTTCTGTCGGCGGTGTATGCGGTGGGCGTGGCGTTGGGCCTTCCGGCCACGCTGTTCATTCTGGTGGCCGGGGTGATCTGGGGATGGGCGGTCGGCGGGGTGTTCGCGATGATCGGCGGGCTGGGAGGCGCCGCCGGATCGTATTGCATCGGGCGCTTCGTCGGGGAGGGAATGCTCGGAAGGCTCGGCAGGACGGGGCGCGCGGTGGAAAAGAGGCTCGAGTCGGCGAGCTTTCGATCGTTTCTGCTTCTGCGCCTCGTGCCGTTCGTGCCGTTTCCCGTCCTCAACTACGCTGCGGGCGTGGCGCGGATCCGCTTCCGCCACTTCATTGCCGCGACGGCGATCTCGCTCGCCCCGGGGACGTTCGTATTTGCGTATTCGGCCGACGCGCTGGTCAACGGGACGCTCAGCGAAGGGGAGGCGGTGCAGCGGGTCCTGATCGCCGCCGGGCTCGTGTTCCTGATCGTGCTGATTCCGGGTCTGCTGAAAAAGTTCTTCGCGGACCAGGTCGGTCCGATCGCTTCGTGAACGTGCCGGTGAGTCGGGGGTGCCGGGGCGGAAGTGCCCTCGAGCGTGTGCTATATTGACGGACCCGCACCCGCGCGGGAGCGCGCCATGATCGAGATCCAGATCGTTCCGAGCGACATCCGTCGCAACGTGCGGTACTTCTTCCTCGGGCGACGGGGAGTGGTGCTTGCGATCTGCACGCTGGGCGTCGTGCTGGCGTCGCTGATCGGATCGATGGCCGCCGCCCCGACGGTCATCCGCCGCGTCTACAAGACGAACTACCTCCATGCGATGCGCGAGGAGCGCGGCATCCAGCGGGAGCGGCTGCGGGAGAACGTCACGCAGATGGTGTCGCTGGAGAAGGCGCTGGAGGACCACCGGACGCGGGTGGAGAAACTTCTCACCATTTACGGACTGGACCGTTCGCTCGGGCAGGGAGGGCTCTCGATTCCGCTGGGCGGAACGAAGGAGTCCAGCGATCTCGACGACGCCGTCCGTCGCGAGCGGCTTCTGCGGAACGCGATGCGGCGGCTGCAGCAGCAGATCGATCTCCTCGCGGAGTACGAGGCGGCCAACGCCGAACTCGTCCGGCACACCCCGTCGATTCTTCCCCTTCCGCCGGACCGCTTCGTTCTCACCTCGCCGTTCGGCAGCCGCATCTCGCCCTTCACGCGGTCGAGCGACTTCCACAAGGGGCTCGACCTTTCCGCGCCGACCGGTACGCCGATCTTCGCCACGGCGGACGGCGTGGTGACTTTCGCCGGACGCTACCCTCTCTCCCAGAGCGTGAACTGGTGGCGCTTCGGCAACGTGGTGGTCATCAATCACAAGGACCGGTTCATCACCATCTACGCACACTGCGACACGATCCGCGTCAGGCGGGGTCAGGCCGTGAAACAGGGGGACGTCATCGCCACCGTCGGGTCGACCGGGTGGAGTACGAACTCCCATCTCCATTACGAGGTCCGGAGCGACATCGAACGGCCGGGCGTTCACGCGCCGATCGACCCGCGGATCTACATCCTCAACTATCAGTGGAGCAACGAAGCGTCGCTTCTCATGAAGGCGCGCACCACGCGCGAATACAGGAACCTCGATCCTCTGCCACCGGCGTTCATCGGGAGAAGGAGGGTGTGATGAGCGGAGCCGCCGACCAGGCCAATTTCCCCACCATGATCATTCCGCGCGGAACGGAGATCCGCGTGAACAGCCAGGGACAACTCTCGATCAAGACGCCGGGGAACCTCGTCATCCAGAACTCCGGCATCTACTCGGAGATCGAGTCGACGAACGGCTCGATCCGGATCGAGGAGAACGTCAGTGTCGAAGCGGTGAGCATCCGGGCCGGGCAGGCCTGCTTCATCCAGGGAACGCTCACCGCCTGGCGGGTCAACGCCAAGAGGATCTCGCTCGAAGACCGCGCCCGGGCATTCATCATGCTGCAGGAGTCGGAGCATCTCGAGCTGGCCAGGTCGGCGCGCCTGGTGGGGAACTTCGCCAACGAGAAGGAACTCTTCCTGATGATGGGGAAGTTCTCGCCGCAACTGAAGGAGCTTCCCGGCGCGGTGGACATGACATCGCAGACGGTGCTCTCGGAGGGGCGGCCGGCGTCGCTTCCGGCCTCGCCGGCGGGAGCGGCGGACGACCTCCGTTCGGCGCAGGCCCTGCTGGAACGCGAGGTGGCGAGGCCCGACCTCGCCGCGAAGGAAGCGGACGCGCTGCGCGAGGTCCTCTTTGCCATCCGGGAGCACAACATTCAGCGGATCGCGAACATCTACCGTGACGCCTTCTCGGAACTCCATGAGCCGACGCCGGCGCTGCGGCAGGCCTACGAGCACCTCGAGCGCTACTTCGCGGCGCGCTGAAGCGGATCACATCGGCCAGTCGTCGTAACGGTCGGCGACGAGCGGCCGCCGCCGTCTTCGCGTTCCCCCGAACACGAAGATCAGCAGCATTCCCAGCACGAAGCCGCCGATGTGGGCGAAGTAGGCCACGCCGCCCATGTTGTCGTCCATCGTCGCCAGCGAGCCGACACCCGAAAACAACTGCAGCACGAACCAGATCCCCAGCAGGAAGACGGCCGGCAGTTCGCGAATGGTGATGAACATGAAGATCGGGATCAGTGTGACCACCTGCGCGCGCGGGAAGAGAATGAGATAGGCGCCGAGCACTCCGGCGATCGCGCCGGATGCCCCGACCGCCGGGACCTGCGACGAGGGGTTGAAGAACGCGTGGGCCAGCGTCGCGCCGATGCCGCAGACGAAGTAGAAGAGGAGATAGCGGGCGTGCCCGAGGCGGTCCTCCACGTTGTCGCCGAAAATCCAGAGATAGAGCATGTTGCTCCCGATGTGCATGAAGCCGCCGTGGAGGAACATGGAGACGAAGATGGTGAAGACGTCGGGTATCCAGTAGCCGGGGATCCAGAATCGCGCCGGGACGAAGGCGACCTGAAGAAGGACGCGCTCGATCGCCGGACCGAGCGACAGCTCCCACAGGAACATGAGAATGTTGAGCGCGATCAGCAGGTAGTTGACGATCGGAACGGTGCGTGACGGATTGGCGTCTCGAAGCGGAAGCATTTACGACCCTCTCAGCATGCGCGCCGTCTGCTCGGGATCGACCACCTGAATGAACGATCCGCTCTCCAGTTCGAATCCGGCGATGCCCGCCACCCGCGGGAACAACGAGAGATAGAAATGCGCTGCCGGGTTCCTCGGAAAGTTCATGAAGATCCAGTTGTAGGACGCCCACCTCTTCTGCATCGCGGCGGTCGCTGATTGCAGAACCGCCGCCAGATCGGTGATCTCCTCGTCAGACAGCGAAGCGATCTCGTTCCTGTGCCTCCTGGGGATGACCCACTGCTCGTACGGCATCTGCGACCCGGCGGGTGCGATGCGCAGGAAGTGCGGCGTCTCGGCGATCAGATGCTCGCGGAGCGGACAGAGAGGACATTCCGCCGCCGACGTGAAGGCGGCCGACTCCCGTGCAACCCGCGGGGGGACGAAGGGGAGAGCCGTGACCTGCGAGTGGGGATGCGCGAGCGATGCGCCTCCGGCGGGGCCGCAGTTGCGAAACAGCACCACGGAGGCGACGCCCTCGCGCCGCGAAAGCGCCCGATAGCGATCGACGAAAACGCGGACCACGGCCGGAGCGTGAGCGATCCGGTCGAAGGTGACATCGTGATCGGCCGTCTCGACGATCACCTCGTGATCGTCGGTGGCAGGGTATTTGTTCGGAAAGACGCGCACGCGCCATCCCGTGCCGTCCGCCACGCACAGGACCTCCGGCGGAG
>DATLYG010000145.1:0-7613 GCA_035574985.1 Thermoanaerobaculia bacterium
CAGCGCCTCGTAAAACGAGGGGATGGCGGTCATCGGTTCCGTTTCCTCGCCGCTCCCTCCGGCTTCGACGGAGGGGGAGCCGTTCCGGCCGGCGTTTCCTCGCCGTGAACGCCCTCCCCGTTGCCGTCGATCGCGGCGGCCCCCTCTTCCTCGGAACGGCTGTCTTCGACATCGACCGTCTGCGTCATCGCCTCCGTTCCGGTGGGCGCCGGCCGGGCGGGCGCAGGAGCGATGGTCTCCGTCTTCACCTCCGGGCGCGAGCGCATTCGCTGACACGACGCAGCGGCGAGCATGAAAAGAAGGATGGCACAGAAGCCTGCGAGTTTCTGCATGGGCAAACCGCTCTCATGCAATCCTGATGTCACCCCGCCCCGCCGGAATCGCGACGTCACGGAAGCGCCGCTTCGATGCATCGTTGACGTTACAATCCGCGCCGTATGCCGAATCGCAAGCGCATTGGAATCTTCGGCTGGGGAGTCGTCGCGCCGAAGTCGCCGAACGTCGAGGCGTTCGAGAGGAACCTCGAGCGCGCGGACACGTGGCTCACTCCGTTTCAGGGATATGGCCCCTCCAATTTCCTCGTCGGTGAGCCGGAATTCGATTTCGAGGCCTACCACTCGTGGTTCGATGAGCGCTTTCCGCCCGCCAAGTTCTCGCAACTGAAGGAGAAGATGGGACCGATGGTGCAGTTCGCCATCGGCGCGTTCATCCAGTCGCTCGGACAGAACCCCGGCATCGAGCAGTACCTGCAGGGGCTCGGCACGCGCTGTCACGTCTACGTCGGCACCGGCCTCGGCGACATGACGATCATCCATCAGGAATCGGTCCGCTACGATCGCGCGCTCCGGCGCTGGAACGAGTTCTGGGCCTCACCGGAGCGCTGCGAGGCACTGCGAAGACATCGCGCCGGCGATCCCGACCCCGATTCGCCTCCCGATCCGGCCGAATTCACCGTCGGCACCGAGGAGTGGATCGACGCGAAGCATCAGTGGGAAAGCTACTGGGCGGAGCGGAGCGACGCGCTCCGGCAGTACCTCGCCGAGGCGGCGGCCATCCATTCCGAGCCGGTACCGCCCGCCTCGGGATCGGCCAAGCTCTCGAGCATTCGCCAGAAGCTGAACCGGATCCGCGCTCTCAACCGGAAATGGGGCTGTCCGGAAGAGCCGTGGGCGGCGGCCTCGCCGAAGCTCCTCTGGAACATCGCCAACATTCCGGCAGCACAGATTTCGATGATCGGCAGGATCACCGGGCCGGCATTCGCGCCGGTGGCCGCCTGCGCCTCGTTCGGCATCGCCGCGAAGATGGCGGCCGATGCCATCAACCTCGGCGAGGCCGACGCAGTGGTCATCGGCATGACCGATCCCCCGCCGCACGGCATGGTCATCTCCGCTTTCTACAATGCAAACGTCGTTTCGGCCGACGCCGACGTCTCCCGGCCGCTCACGGGACTGAAGGGAACGCACGTCGCCGGCGGCTCGTGCGTCTGGATCATCGGCGATGCGGCGAAACTGATCGCGCAGGGATTCCGGCCGCTCGGCCTCGAGATCGTCGGCATCGGCGCATCCTCCGACGCGCATCACATCATCACGCCGTCCAAGGGGGGACCGCAGCTCGCGATCCGCGCCGCGCTCGACGAGGTCAAGGCCACCGACATCACCACCTGGGACATGCACGCCACCGCCACTCCGGGTGATGCGACCGAGATCGAGAACTCGCTCGAAATGCTCCATCGCGACGTGATCTTCACCGCACGCAAGGGAACGTTCGGACACGGCATGTCGGTGGGAGGAGGATGGGAGCTGACCGCGCAGCACATGGGAATGGCGCGAGGACGGCTCTTCCCCGTTCCTCTCACCGAGGGAGAGCTGCACGCCGACGTGAAAGTGCATTCCGCGAAGTTCGTGCAGATGGAAGGATGCGAAATCGCGCGCGGCTACAGCGGGAAGCTGAGCATGGGGATCGGCGGCATCAACTCCTGCATCATCAGCCGGCCCTGGGACCCGGAGTGGGTGGAGTCGAGACTGCCGGACAAGCAGGGAGTCGAAGTGACCGGGCGGCGTTGACGGCCGAACGCCGTGCACCTGCCGCTCCACCCGGTGTAGATCTCGCTCCGCCCCCCGCACGGCGGGGATAGACTCCTCGGCAATGTCGTCCAAAGGACCGGAGGAATCGATGAAAGCGAAAGTCACCGCCACGGCTCTGTTCGTTCTCTGCCTCGCCGCGCTGGCGGTCGCGGGGCCGCAGGAAAAGAAGGAGGCGTCCGTTCACGATCAGGACGCCATGATGGCCGCCTGGCTCAAGGCCGCCACGCCGGGTGCCGCACACAAGGCCCTCGAACCCTTTGTCGGCACGTGGGAGGCGAAGGCGACGTTCTGGGCCCTCCCCGGCGCCGATCCGGTGACGAGCAGCGGTACCGCCGAGGCGAAGTGGGTGCTCGACGGGCGCTTCGTCGAGCAGCGCTTTTCCGGGAGTTTCCAGGGGATGCCTTTCACCGGCATCGGCTATACCGGATACGACAACATCAAGAAGCAGTACGTCGGAATGTGGATGGACAGCATGGGAACCGGCGTGATGATCTCGACGGGAAAAGCGTCGGGAGAGAAATCGTTCGAGTTCGAGGCCGTCTATCCCGATGCGATGACCGGCAGGGACATGCTGATGAAAGAGACGGTCAGGATCATCGACAGCGACAGGCACGTGTTCGAGATGTGGAGTCCGGCGCCGGACGGGAAGGGCATGTTCAAGTCGATGGAGATCGTCTACACGCGCAGGAAGCCGTGAGCGGAGCTCACGAGGGGCCGCGCATCGCGGCGGGCGTCCTCACGTACTCCGCCAGCGCGTCGCGCCAGTGGCGCAGGGGCTTCCACCCCATCGCCTCCGAGGCGGAGCACCGCATCGGGGTATGGCGCGGTCGCGGCGCGCGTTGCACCTCGGCTCCGGAGATCGCCTCGATCAGCGAAGCGTCGGCTCCGGTGAGCGCGGCGGCCTCGCGGCTGAACGTCTCATACGAGCAGACCCCGCCGTTGACGATGTGCCATGTCGCGTAACGGCCGGTTCGCATGATGCGGGCGACGCGCGCGGCGAGGTCGTCGACCCACGTCGCGCTCGCGCGGATGTCGGAGATCGCGCGGACCCTCTCGCCCTTCGCGAGCCTCCGCGCCACGCTGCCGAGGAAGGTCTCCTTCCCGCTCCCGAACACCCACGAGGTGCGCACGATGTGGACGCGCGCACAGCGCTCCCTGGCGGCCTGCTCCCCTTCCCACTTCGTCCTCCCGTAGACATTGACGGGATCGGGGGTGTCGTCTGCGCTGTAGAACTTCTCCTCGGTTCCGCCGAACACGTAGTTGCTGCTGAAATGGACCAGCTCCGCGCCGCACGACTCGGCGGCTTCGGCAAGGTTGGCGGGCCCTTCGACGTTCACCAGACGCGCGGCGCCGGGATCGCGCTCGCAGAGGTCGACGCCCAGCACGGCGCAATTGACGATCGCATCGGGACGAAGCGATGCGATCCGCTCCCGCACGGCCTTCCGCTCGCCGATCTCGAGGTCGCGGTGCCGGAGCAGCACGACTTCGTGCTCCTCCCCCAGGCGGGAAGAGAGGGCGGTGGCGACCAGCCCCCCCGCTCCGGTGATGACGACTCGCATGGAAGGCGGTCCGGCCTAACGGACCTTCGTCAGTCCGCGCGGCTCGGCCTTCACCAGCGCGTTCTCCCGATCGATGCCATGTCTCTTGTCGAGCACGGACTGGCGGATGACCCGCATCATCTGCTCGAAGTGGTCCTCCGCGCGGTCGAGCGCCTCCTGCGCGTCGCGGAGCGCGCTCTGCAGGTTGAGAATGACCTCCACGCCGGCGAGATTCACGCCCAGGTCGCGCGTGAGGGTGAGGATCATCTCGAGCTTGCGGATCTCGTCCTGCCCGTAGAGTCGCGTATTGCCGGCCGTGCGCGCCGGCTTGATCAGTCCTTCGCGTTCGTAGAGGCGGAGCGTCTGCGGATGGATGTTATAGCGCTCGGCGATCGTCGAGATCATCACGTAACCGTCTGCTCTGCGGCGTCCCATGGCTCTCCGTTTCTCCTGAGGCGCGAAGCGCCGAAGGAGCTGGCGCCGTCAGACCGGCGCCAGCCCTCCGCAGCCTTCACTTCTTTTCGTCGTCGACCACCTCGGCGTCGATGACCTCGTCCTTCGATGCCCCCGTCTGCGCGGCGCCCGCACCACCTCCCGCAGCGCCCGCCGCACCCGCGCCCGCGCCGGCACCTGCCTGCTGGTACAGCATTTCGGCGAGCTTGTGCGAGGCCTTCTGCAGGTTCTCGGTGGCACGGCGGAGGTTGTCGATCCCTCCCTGTTCCATCGCCTTCCTCGCCTCGGCGATCGCGCTCTCGAGGTTGCTCACATCCGAGCCGGAAAGCTTCTCGCGATTCTCGCCGAGCATCTTCTCGATCGAGTAGACCAGCGAGTCGAGGTTGTTCTTCGCCTCGATCTCCGCACGCCGCTTCTTGTCCTCTTCGGCATGCGCTTCGGCGTCCTTGACGAGCTTCTCGACGTCCTCCTTCGACAGACCGGAGGAGCTGGTGATGGTGATTTTCTGCTCCTTGCCGGTGCCGAGGTCCTTGGCCGAGACGTGCATGATGCCGTTGGCGTCGATGTCGAACGTGACCTCGATCTGCGGGACTCCGCGCGGCGCCGGAGGGATGCCGACGAGATGGAACGCCCCCAGGAGCTTGTTGTCACGCGCCATCTCGCGCTCGCCCTGGTACACCTTGATCTCGACCGAGGTCTGATTGTCGGCGGCGGTGGAGAAGATCTCCGATTTCCGCGTCGGGATGGTGGTGTTGCGCTCGATCAGGCGGGTCATCACACCGCCGAGCGTCTCGATGCCGAGCGACAGCGGCGTGACGTCGAGCAGAAGGACGTCCTTGACGTCACCTCCGAGAACGCCGCCCTGGACGGCCGCCCCGATGGCGACGACCTCGTCGGGATTGACGCCCTTGTGGGGCTCCTTGCCGAAATACTCCTGAACGATCCTCTGCACCATCGGGATGCGGGTCGATCCGCCGACCAGCACCACCTCGTCGATGTCCTTCGGCGAGACTCCCGCATCGGCGAGCGCCTGCTTCACGGGACCCATCGTCCGCTGGATGATGTCGCCGACGAGCTGCTCGAACTTCGCGCGCGTGAGCGTCATGTTCAGATGTTTGGGCCCCGAGGCGTCGGCGGTGATGAACGGCAGGTTGATGTCGGTCGACATGGTCGACGACAGCTCGATCTTCGCCTTCTCGGCCGCTTCCTTGAGGCGCTGCAGAGCCATCTTGTCCTTCGACAGATCGATGCCCTGGTCCTTGCGGAACTCGTCGATGATCCAGTCGATGAGGCGCTGGTCGATGTTGTCGCCGCCCAGGTGCGTGTCGCCGTTGGTCGACTTCACCTCCACGACCCCTTCGCCGACTTCGAGGATCGAAATGTCGAACGTCCCTCCGCCGAAGTCGTAGACGGCGATGGTCTCGTCCTTCTTCTTGTCGAGGCCGTACGCGAGCGCGGCCGCGGTCGGCTCGTTGACGAGGCGCTCGACCTTCAGCCCGGCGATTTCACCGGCGTCCTTCGTGGCCTGACGCTGCGAGTCGTTGAAGTACGCCGGAACCGTGATGACGGCCCGGTCGACCTTCTCTCCGAGGTAGTCTTCCGCAGCCTGTTTCAGCTTCTGCAGGATCATCGCGGAGATCTCGGGAGGCGAGTAGAGCTTCCCCTGGACTTCGACGCGCGCATCGCCGTTGGGCGCGCGCGTCACCTTGTAGGGGACCATCTTCATCTCTTCGGTCACTTCGTCGTACTTGCGGCCCATGAAGCGCTTGATCGAAAAGATGGTGTTTTCGGGATTGGTGATCGCCTGCCGCTTGGCCACCTGGCCGACCAGACGTTCGCCGTTCTTGGTGAATGCGACCACCGAGGGGGTGATCCGGCTGCCTTCGGCGTTGACGATCACCTTCGGCTCGTTGCCCTCCATGACTGCGACGACCGAGTTGGTCGTCCCCAGGTCGATGCCGATGATCTTGCCCATAACGCGTTCTCCTTCTGTGACTTCGACTAACCTTTAGTCTATTGATGTCAACCTTTTAAACCTGAGTGTACCATTGTTAATTCCAACAGCAAAAGAGAGGCCGAATCCCCCCTCGAACCGAAACGAAAGATGGCACACGGCTGTTATCATCCGCGAACCGGGAGGGATCACGATGGAACGATTTGAATCGCAGCAACCCGCATGGATCAGCGCCGGCGTCGACACGATCGCGCGCGAGCGGGCGTTTTTCCGCAGCGTCTATGCCTGGATGTTCGGCGGCCTTCTTCTGACGGCGCTCGCCAGTTTCTGGGTCGTCGTCTCGCAGCCGATGCAGCAGCTCATCTTCGGCAACCGCGCCATGATCTGGGTGCTCTTCTTTGCGGAGCTGGGCCTCGTCTTCTTCCTCTCCGCAGCCATCCAGCGGATCTCGGCGGGAGCGGCGGCGGCGGCGTTCCTGGTCTTCTCGCTGCTCAACGGCCTGAGTCTGAGCGCGATCTTCTTCGTCTACACGCACGCTTCGATCGTCCAGGCGTTCGTCAGCGCGGCCGCGATGTTCGGCGCGATGTCGATCTACGGCTTCGTCACCAGGCGCGACCTCACCTCGTGGGGATCGTTCTTCTTCATGGGGCTGATCGGGATCGTCATCTGCTCGATCGTCAACATCTTTCTCCGCTCGGGCGGCCTCTCCTTCGTCATCAGCGTCGTCGGCGTCTTCGTCTTCCTCGGCCTGACGGCGTGGGACACGCAGAAGCTGAAGCACTACGCGCAGGTCGAAGGCGGCATGCGCGAGAACCTCGCCATCATCGGCGCGCTGGCGCTCTACCTCGACTTCATCAACCTCTTCATCCTGCTGCTCCGCCTCTTCGGCGGCCGCAGGGACTGACCGGCCTCATGCGGCTCGTCGCGTTCTCCGCGCGACGAGCCGTTTCCGCGTCCGGGCGTTCTGCGCCGCGCACGCGGACGTCACCGACGAAGCAGACGCCCACCGCCTTCGACTTCTTCTCCACCCCCCCCGCTTCGCGCACATCTCGACCTGCGCGTCGCCGCAGCCCCCTCCATGGTTCCGATGTCGCGCAACTGATCGATCGCTTCCCGATCGTCCGGACGCGCTGATACGCGCTCATCGGTGGTCACCCGAGAGAGGACCGCGGGCGGCGGGACCGCCCGCTTCCGCTCCCGCCCTACGGTTTTCGAGTGGCGCGAACGCGCTGCGTGAACGCAGCCGACTCCGCGCCGCCGGCGTTGCTGATGATCACCATGCCGTTCGTGTTGCTGATGCGGACGCTGCGGTTCCGCGCCGCCACGGCCGGCGGCGCGGTCGCGCCGAGGCCCGCGCCTGCGGCCGTCGCCGTCACGGCGCGAACGCGGCCGGAAGCCGTCAGCGGCTGCGAGATCTGCGGCGATGCCGCCTGCGCCGGGGCCGCCGCCACGACCGGGACGCCAACCACCGGCACGGAACCGGGGCCGAGACCCGCTCCGACGAGCGGTGTCGCACCGGTGGTCAAGAGGTTGACTGTCGGCGATGCAGTGACCGCCGCCGCAGCAGCAGCGGCGGTGATGCCC
>DATLYG010000146.1:0-2276 GCA_035574985.1 Thermoanaerobaculia bacterium
TCGGCCGCTTCCTCGAGCGCCTTCGGATTGACGGTCATGACGGCGTTGAGGCGGTCCTCGTACTTCGCGATGCGCGCGAGGTACTGCATCACCAGCTCGCGCGAGGTGATGCGCCCCTCCTGCATCGCCTGCTGCATCTGCGGGATGGTCGCTTCGACGACAGGGAAGGGCGACGCGGGTTTTCGCGTCCGTGCGAATGACGGAAGCGCAACGACGAGGAGCGTGATGGCGATCAATCGCTTCATGCGGCGAAGTCTACTTCGGCCGGGCCGGGGAGAGCGTGCAGTCGCCGAGGCCTTCGCCTCACGCCGCCTCTCCGCGCCGGATCCAGCCGCCCGGTGCCGGCGCTGCCCCTCACGACCCGATCGGGATGCGCTTCCCGTACTGCGCCAGCCACTGCCCGAAGTTCATCAGCCCCGGATGGAGTTTCCTCGTCTCCTCGACGCTGCGGGCGCGGCGGTAGTCGTCCTCGAAGTCGCGCTTGAACTGGAACATGTTTCCCATGTCTTCGGCGCCCGGGAATCCGAAGCCACGATAGACGTCCGGATCGACGGCGTTGTAGCGAACTTCCTCGCCGGCGATCTTCGAAATCCCGGCGGCCATCTCGGCGCCGCTGACGTGCTCGCCGGCGATGCCGATCGTCTTTCCGATCATCTCCGAGCCGCGTTTGAAGATGCCGAGGACGCAGGGGCCGATGTCGGCCGCGGCGATGCCGGGCATCTTCGCGTCGCCCAGCGGCATGGTGATGGCCAGCTTTCCGTCGGCGCCGCGGGCCGGCCCGAGGCCGAAGTGGATGAAGTTGTCCCAATAGAACGACGTCAACAGATACGTCGTCGGCACGCCGAGTTCTTCGAACGTGCGGTTCGCCTCCGCCTTCGACTCGAAGTGCGGGACCTTGTGGCGGCCCATGAGCGTCGGCATCCGGTCGTCGTCGAGCGGTACCCGGTCGCGGGGATCCTCGAACGTCGACCAGACGACGTGCTTCACGCCTGCGTCCTTTGCCGCGCGTGCGATGTTCTTCGCCTGCTGCGTCTCGCGCGCCGGATCGAAGAGCTCCCAGTAGTTCGTGACGGCGAAGAGTCCCTGCGCGCCGGCGAACGCCTTCCGGAGACTCTCGACGTCGTCGAGATCTCCCGCCACGACCTCCGCGCCGGCGTCGGCGAGAGCGCGTGCCTTGTCCGAGTCGGGCCTGCGCGTGATCGCGCGCGCGGCGAACTCTCCCCCGCGATCGGCGAGGATCGCGCGCATGAGTCCTCCTCCCTGGGCACCGGTGGCACCGAGAACGGCAATGACCTTCTTCTCAGCCATGGGGTGATCTCCTTCGCTGTCGGATTCGGTCCGCCGATTCTAGTGTAGTGCTTCATCAATATCTTGCCTTTTGCCCATCCAGCCTCAGACGAGGCGGAGACCGGTGAGGTCGGCAAAGTCGGCGCGATGCAGCGTCCGGAGGCCCGCGTCATGCGTGACCGCAGAAGCGGCGATCAGATCTCCCGCCCGCGGGGAGCGCGAACGGCGCGATGGAGGCGCGCGGCGACCGCGGTTTCGGCGTCTCCGAACGGAAGCGCCCGCTCGCCGGAAAGAGAGCCTCCGAGGCGTACCATCACGGAACCGCTGCTCCGTCCTTCTTTTTCGCCTCCTCGACGATTCTCTCCACGTCGCGCAGCAGTTTCTTCGCGTCGTACAGAATCCCGTCTTTCATGACGTACTTGATTCCACCGACGCGCTCGACGGCGCCCGTCTCGTCGTTCACGCGGATCCATCCCGTCCCGTAGAGCACCTTCAGGTTCGCCACCGGGTTCTGGTCGACGAACACCAGATCGGCGAGCATCCCCGGCAGCACGGCCCCGTACTCGGCCTTCGTTCCTTTCGGCGCCGCCAGCGCTTCCGCGCCCCAGAGCGTCGCGGAACGGATCACCTCCAGCGGATGGAACCCCGCTTCCTGCAGCAGCTCCAACTCCCGGATGTAGTCGAAGCCGTAGAGTTTGAAGATGAATCCCGAGTCGGAACCGGTCGTCACGCGCCCGCCCGCGTTCTTGTAATCGTTGAGGAACCGCATCCAGATCCGGTAGTTGTTCTTCCACTCGATCTCGTCCTGCGTCGTCCAGTCGAACCAGTACGATCCGTGCGCGGCGCGGCTCGGCTGGTAGAACTTCCAGAGCGACGGCAGCGTGTAGCGGTCGTGCCATTCGGCGCGCATGGCGCGCATCAGATCGCGGCTCGCCTCGTAGATGGTCAGCGTCGGATCGATGTTGAACCCGAGCCTGACCAGCTCGTCG
>DATLYG010000147.1:0-13318 GCA_035574985.1 Thermoanaerobaculia bacterium
TTCGGGTACGTGCAGTCCCGCGTAGGCGCGTCCCGTCCGGAAGGTCTGCTGGATGCCCGGCACCCACGTCGAGTCGAGATACCGTCCGATGAAAATCAGCGGATCGCCATAGAGCGGAAGCGGTGCGACCGTGGGCGGCTGACCGGAACTCGGATTGTTCGTCCGCGGGGCGGGGCACGCGGAACACGACCGCGGGGCCTCCGTGGCGCTGTTCTGCGGAACGGGCCAGCTTTGCGCGAACAGCGTGAAAGGCGACAGCGCGAGCAGAACCGCGCCAGCCGCCAGGAAGTTTCTCTTCACCGACTGAATCCCTCCCCTGGGTCTTGATGACAGACGTTCGGACCAAAAAAAAAGGCGGGCCGGGAATCCCGGCCCGCCTTTCGGCGAATCTCGCCTTTGGGGTCGTTACGGAGTGGTGTTGGTTCCGGTGTACGGAGCCGTACCAGCCGTGCAGTTCGCTGCAGCAGCACCCGGCGGGCAAACGAGGACGCCGCCCACGGGTCCGATACGGGTCGCACCACCGTTGATGGTGCTCAGGCCAACCGCGCCGGAGCAGCCATTGCCAAGCCACGTCGCGTCGAACTCACCGCCGAAGAGGCCGGCGCTGGAGCCAGTACCGGTCATCTCGATGGTGACCCAGCTCTGCGGAACGGCGTCGTAGGTCGGGTGGAGCGTGGTGTCGCTCAGGCCCGACGGGTTGCCGGACGCAAAGTCGAGGTTGAGGTACATCCAGCCGTTATCGTCCGTCGAGGCGGTCGACAGCGGCGGGAAGCTCTGGCTCGAGGTCGCCAGCTTGTCCGCTTCGTCCGTGGTCACGCTCGCGGGCACCGACGGCGAAATGATGATGCCCGGGGTGTACGTGGTCGGGTTCTCACGAGCGTCGAAACGAACGACTTCGAAGATCGTCAGCGCCGAGTTCAGCGACGCCGTGGAGCAGGTCACGAGACCGGTGACGCCTTCACGCCAGATCTTGTAGTTGGTGTTCTGGCCAGCGGTACCGCCCTGGATCCAGCGCGCGGCCCAGACCGTCGGCAGCGGCTGACGGCGGTCGGTGTTGGCGGCTGCAGCCTGGTTGGTGAAGCGGGCGTAGAACGTGCGGGGGAAGTTGGTCTGAGCGCCGGTCAGCGGGTTGCCCGCGCGACCGCCCTCGGGAACCGCACGGATGTGCACGAGCGGGTTGGCACCGGTGTAGTTCTGGCCGGTCGCCTTGTTGATGACCTGATAGTCACCCGTGAACACGTTGTCGAACAGGATTTCCGTGGTGAAGTAGGTCGCCGAGTTCGGCAGCGTGGTGGAGCAGGCCGACGTCACGTCGATGGTGACGTAGCCGACCGCCGTGGTCGACGTCGGGTGCGTGGTCGCCGGGCTGCCGATACGCGCGGTGGTCGTGCAGCCGAGGATCGACGCAGGCGTTCCGTCGGTCAGCGCGGCCTGGATGGCAGCGCGGAGGTTCGCCGGAATGAAGCCCGGGAGGCTGGTGCAGCCGACGAGGGAGATGTTCGGGTTCGCGTTGTTCGCGGCCGAAGCGCTTCCCGGCGTCGTGGAGCTGCTCGTGCCGCCCGCCGTCAGGTTCGGGTTGGTCGGCGCGATGATGCCGTTGACGATGACGTCGTACAGCGAAATCGACTGCACGTCGTAACCGGTCAGGAAGATGTTGAAGTCGAGAACCGGCATCGACCAGTCGGTCCACACCGTCACGTGAGCGATCTGCGGCAGATAGCTCGTGTTGACCACGGTGAAGAACGTGTCGACGTTCCGCGCCGCAGTCTCGACCTCGAAGTACGGGAGCAACAGCGTCGCAGCCGGAGCCACGCCGATGTCGCACGAGTCGTCGTTGTTCGTCGTGCTCGGGCCCGCAGCGGCGCCACCGACGCCGAACGAGAAGGTCGCGTTGGGCTCGGCGACGACGTGACGACCGAACTGCGCGAACACCGACCCCGTCATGAGGAGGGTGGCCAGTACGGCCAGAGTTAGAACTTTCTTCATCTGTTTTCTCCTACACAGTCTGTTGTTGAGTGTCTCCATCGGTCATCTCTCACCCTCTCTCGACGATACGATCACCTCCCGATGAGATTTTTTCACGTGGGCGGATTCTTTCAATTGCGCGTAAGACTATGGCCAAAATCCCATCAAGTCAATACCAAAAACGAAATTTTATGGGATTACGCCATACGGGAGGGACCCCTGTCAACGGGGGCATCGGTTCATCCCCCCGGGGCCTCGACGCCTCCTCGCCGGCGTCACGTCCACGACCGCTCCGGGGCCTTCAACTTCGATACCAGAGGATGGCGGATCGCCGCCGGGGCGCGGGCGGGAGCGGACGCGCGGCCCGCTCCCGCTCCGCTTCGGGTCACTTCGATGCTGCCGCGGCCACCTTGCCGCGGTTGAGAAAGACGCGGATCGATCCGTCCTGGATGCCGAACCGCGACTCGGAATTCGACTCGAACATCACCAGCAGGTCGGGCCGGCCGTCCTTGTTCACGTCGGCGACCGTCAGATCGTAATTCGGATTCGGATCGGGACGGATTCCCTCGAGTTTCGCTCGCGAGAAGTTCCCTTTCCCGTCGCCGAGGAGCAGAACGAACTCGCGCGGCGTGTAGCGGTCGAAGATCACGTCGCGGTTGCCGTCACCGTCGAAATCGGCCGAGCCGACTCCGAGAGTGGGACGGCTCCCTTCGAACCGCATGATCGGAACGCGCTTCGGCTCCTTGCCGGTGAAGGTGATGCGGTCGAGGCCCGTCACCTTGGTGATCGGAGGGGTGGGGATCTTCCTGGGATTGACGTTGTCGGGCCAGAAGCGGGTGTAGGACATGACGAGGTCGTCGAGCTGCTTCGACGAGAACTTCCCGGCCGTCAGACCCCAGTAGTACGAGAGGTAGGGAACGATCTCTCCATCGGAGCTGACCGGCGCCCATTCCTTCGGCCCCTTGCTGAGGTAGACGAGTTCGGACGCCTGGAAGTAGTTGCTGGCGCCGGCAAAGTCGGCGTACTTGTCGCGGTTGAACTTTCCGACGGTGAGCCAGTCGCCGCCGAGGATGTGCCTGGGCGCGGCGGCGTCGACGGCCTCCCACTTTCTCCCTTTGTTTCTGTTGAGGAACGCCCGCACCTTGCCGACTTCGATCTTGCGTGTCGGCGAGGCGCCCTCGCTGATGACCAGCACGTCGGTCCACGAGTCGGCATCGAGGTCGGCGGCGACGACGCGCCGCGTCGGATAGTCGGTGAGGGGGAGTCCGTCGCTCGCATCGGTGAAGGTCCCCTTACCGTCGCCGAGCCAGACCCGCACCCCGGTGAGATGGACGGCGAAGGCGAGATCCATATTGCCATCTTTGTTGAAGTCGGCGGCCGCGACGCCGCCGTACTGGATCTCGCCCGGCCAGATCACCGTCGGCCAGATCTTCCACTTCCCCTTCCCGTCACCGAGAAAGATCGCCGGAAGCTGCACGCCGCCGCCCCGCTGGGGCGGAACGATGATGTCGGCGTGGCCGTCGTTGTTCATGTCGGCCACCGCCAGCGCGTTGCGCCACGATCCCGAGGTCGGAAGACCTTCCGACGACTCTTCGAAGCGGAGCGTCACGTTCGACGCCGGCGGCTCGAGCGGCGAGAACTCCGGCTGAATCTTCTTCAGATACGCCATCTGCGGCTCGGTGTAGACCTCCGCCTCACCCGCCAGAGTTCCCTCGGCGACCTGCTGTTCGCTCAGCGGCTTGCCGAGATCGGTCGGCACCCACACCCAGACCCACTTCTCGTTGCGCTGATAGATCTCGAAGATGGCATTGACGAAGCCGAACGGCCGCACGTACCCCGGATCGTCGACGTTGTCGTGCGACTCCCACCGCCGGTCGTACTTCTCGATGGTGTAGGTCCTGCCGAAGCGGTGGAAGATCTTCTTCGGATCGGGATCGAGTCCCGGGTCTTCGTTCGTGCCGAGCCGGGCCCGCCGCTGCTCGGGCGTCTCGGGGCGGATCCAGGTCGGGATTCCTCCGTCGATCTGCGCCGCGGTCGAGCCGGCGGCGGGGGTCTGCGGAGTCTGCGCCTGCGGGTCGCGGGCGAAAGCCCCCGTGGCGGCGAGGATCAGAAACAGAGATAGAGAAAACGTCTTCGACGACATTCCGGGGTCTCCTGCCTCGAAAAAAGATTTAGATCAAGTCGACGAGCACCGGCCGGGCACGGCGGAAAAACATCAGGCCGGCGATGAACGCCCCCGCCGAGACAGCCAGTAAGAATACGATCGACGTCACCTCAGGTAACGCGTCCGACAGGACGGCGCTCCGGAACAAACCGAGAAGCGGCGTGAGCGGATTCCACCGGAAGAACTCTTCGAAGCGGCCGGCGACCGGATAGAGGATGGGGCTCAGATAGAAAAGGATGGAAAGCAGAAAGCCGAGCATCTGCCCGAGATCGCGGAAGAAGACGTAGGTGGCGGAGACGAAGAGGGCGATACCGAGCTGCAACGCGAGCTGGAGCAGGAGCGCGAAGGGGAGGAGCCAGACGAGCGGCGGGAAACCCTGCCGCACGGTGACGATGATCAGGAAGATCGCGATGGCCAGCGACTCGAAGATCAGCGCCGTCGCGTTCGGGACGATCACCAGAAGTTCGCTGCGGAGCGGAAGCCTGCGGACCATGGCGCCGTTGTCGACGATGCTGGTCATCGACCGCATGAGACCTTCGCTGATCCCGAGCCACGGCAGCAGCCCGGCGATGAGAAAATGGATGTAACGGTCTCCGCTGCCGCTCATCCGGCTGGGGATCATGAAGGTGAAGACGAACCAGTAGATGGCGACGAGCGTCAGCGGCTGGAGGACGGCCCAGACGAGTCCGAGGGCGGAGCCGGTGAACCGCGCCACGAAGTCCCGCTTGATCAGCTCTCGGAGGAGGTGGAAATTCTGGAACGTGGCGGCAGACCCTCCGGTGACGGCCGCGTGACGACCGGTTGCCGGTGCTTGAAAAGCGGGCGGAGTCTATTGTCTAATAGCATAAAAGTCAACGAAACACCGCATGAACAGGCCAGCCCAGCTCGAACTCGTCGGAAGGAAGATCCGGCAACTGCGTCGCCAGCGGAAGCTGACGCAGGTGGAACTCGCCGAAAAGATCGGCATCCATCAGTCGGACCTCTCGCGAATGGAGCAGGGGGAGTACAAGGTCGGCCTCGACACGCTGTTGAAAATCCTGCAGACGTTCGACCTCAGTATCGGCGACTTCTTCGAGGAGAACGACAGAACGGATCAGGTTCTCGCGAAGTACCGGTCGCTGAGCGCCATGGCGCAGAAAGAGGTCGAAGACTTCATCGAGTTCAAGCGCCGCCAGGAGGCGGAGCGGTGGGAGGACGAGGGGGAGACCCGCGAGGACGGCGATGCTTGACGAGAGGAATCGCATCGAGGAACTTCGCCAGGCGGCCCTGACGAACGTGCGCCTCAACCGGCTCGAGGAAGCGATCGAGCTGTACGACGAGGCGCTCGCGCTCGCGACCGACGAGGAAACGCGCGAGCTGATCACGATCAACAAGGCCGACGCGATGATCGCGCTCGAGCGCACGGGCCCCGAAGTGCAGGAGCTGGCGCGCGTGATCATGCGCCGCCGCAATCCGCGGCACGTCTGCCTGGCGGCCTACGCGCTGCAGTACAAGCACCGGCTCGAAGGAGACTTCAAGCGGGCGCTCTTCTACGGACAGCTCGCCCTTCGCGCTGCGGAGGAAGCAGGCGACCTCGCCTACAAGCGCGCGGTTCTCGTCGATCTGGGGAACATCTACGAGATGGACTCCCAGGTCGAGAAGGCGATCGAGCATTTCGAGCAGGCGCTCGAAGTCCTCGACGAGGGCGATCCCCAGCAGCGGCTGAGCCGCGGCTACACGCTCGAGAACCTCGGCTACTGCAAGCTGCTGCAGGGATCGACCGACGAAGGGATCGATCTGGTCCATCGGGCACTCGAATATCTCGATGATCCCCTCGGCGTGGCCGAGGCGTACATCGATCTCTGCTACGGCTATCTCGACCGCGGAGATCTCGATCGGGCGCGCCATTACGGCGAGGCCGGCCTCGAGGCCGCCGGCGACCCGCGGCAGGTGCGCAACGCGCACTATCTGCTCGGCGAAGTCGCCTACAAGGCGGGAGACACGGCGCGCGCCGAGGAGCACTTCGATCATCTGGCGCGCTTCTATCCCGAGTTCAGGAACCTCAAGAGCCTCCTCTTCGCGCTCGACCTGCGAGGCATGGTGAATCTGAAACTATGATCAAACGCCTCTTCGTCACGGTCGCGATTCTGCTGGCGGCAGCGGCCTCCTTCGCCGCGCAGGGAGAGCGTGACTTCCTCCTCACCGACGGCGGGACGCTCTACACCATCGAGAGCGTCGACAGCGACAGCGTCCCGCATCTGAAGGCATCTTCCGCGCGCCTGCTCCTGCTGACGGTCGACGAAGGTGGAAAGAAGACCGTCAGCGCCGTCCCGGCGACGCTCGTCGGCGGGATGCATTTCAATCCGGCGCTCAACTACGACGCCGAATCGGACACGCTCTTCGTCTTCTGGCAGCATCGCTTCAACGGCGGCCTCGCCAGCGAGGTGGTGTTCAACGCCTACAGCAAAGGCACGTGGGGTCCGGCCACGGCCCTCGACGACGCCAACTACGACATCCGCGAGAACCTCCGCATCGCCGTCACCCGAAAGGTCGAAGTCCGGAACGAGGACGGCAGCAGGATGCTCGTCCCCGAGCTGACCGTTCACGCCATCTGGTGGCACACGCACGGGCGGAGCGAGGAAGCGCGTTACGCGATGCTGACGATCGAGAAGGGAAGCGTGACCTCGATCGCGCTCCGCAACATGTCCGACTTCGTCAGCGATCGCCGTTCGTATCTGATCAACGGCTCGTACGTGACCGATCTTCTTCGCCACCCGGCCGTCTTCGAGGCGGGTTCCCGCGACGCCGTCGACATCGTCTTCGGCGACGTCACGACGAACACGATGCACCGCGTCACCCTCAAGCCGGTCGCCCAGGGCCGTCTCCGCATTCCGATCGGCGTTCGCGACATCGGCTTCGAGCCTCCGTCGGCGAAGGTCAACTCGACCGGCCCGATCTCGGCGATCTCCTCCCCCACCTCCAACCGGATGGTCTACCACTACGACTCCGACGGGGCGGTCAGGTACGTGATGTTCGACGGCAGGACCTGGAGCGGCGAGCGGACGCTCGCGCTCAGCCAGACGCTCTCCCGCGACGCGGCGATCGACGTTCTCCGCCGGATGCTGAACACCGAATAGCCGTCCGACCGTCAGACAGAAGAGAAGCCGGCGCCCGAGCGCCGGCTTTTTCGTTTCCGGTCAGAACCTCGGCTTCGAATGACGGACCGACACGATGATCCCGACGCCGAGCAGCGCAAGCGCACCGATTCCGATCCACACCGGAGGCACGTCGAGTTTGTAGGCTGCGAGGACGAGCGCCAGGATCAGGACGGCCCAGCCGACGACCGACAGGTTGAACCAGTTCACGTGAACGACCTCCCGCCCACGGCCGAGCAACGGGAGTGCCATGGCACGAAAAGGCCCGGCCGCCATGGTGGCAGCCGGGCCGGAAGGGGGCTTCGAGGGGCAGCCTTACGCGTTGCGGATCATGAAGGCGATGACGAGCGCGTAGATGACGAGCGACTCGATCAGCGCCAGACCGATGATCATCGCCAGACGGATGGCGCCGGCGGCCATCGGATTGCGGGCGATGCCCTCGACGGCCGCGGCGATCGCGCGCGACTGGCCGATGGCACCCGCCGCAGCGGCAATGCCGAGCAGGAACGCCGCCGAAACGGCGCCCCACTTCACGCCGCCTCCGGCCGTCGCTGCCGGCTCGCCCTGCGCGAATGCCGAGACGGCGACGAGCAGAAGCGCCGCGGTCACGAAAATCATTTTCCTGTTCACTCCGGTTCTCCTCCTTTTCGTCAATTCGAACTCAGTGTTCCTCCGCCGCGACGGCGCCGCTGATGTACACCATCGTCAGCATGATGAAGACAAACGTCTGCAGAAACGCCCCGAAGATGCCGAGGGCCATCATCGGCCACGGAACGATGACCGGAACCATCGAGGTGAAGATGCTCGTCGCCGTGTGCTCGCCGAAGATGTTTCCGAACAGACGCATGCCGAGCGAGAGGATGCGCGCGAAGTTGCCGATCATCTCGATGACGAACATCAGCGGCCCGAGCCAGAGCACCGGACCGAGGAAGTGCTTGAGGTAGTGGAGCAGTCCCTGCCGCCGGATCCCCTCCACATTGAAGTAGACGAACGAACTGACGGCGAGGGCGAACGTGGTGCTCGGGTTCGCCGTCGGCGGCTGCAGGAAGAAGAACAGCCCGAAGATGTTCGACACGAAAATGAACACCGTGAACGCGCCGATGACGTAGAGGTAGCGGTCGCCGTGCGGGCCGATGATCTCGTGCAGCAGCCCTTTGAGACCGCTGACGACCAGCTCGAGGATCTGCTGGACCGGCCCCGGATTGTCGCGGCTGATGCGCCGCGCCATCAGGGGAAAGAAGATGAGCGAGAGCACGAGCACCAGCCCGGCCATGATCACGTGATCGGGAACGTCGATGCCGAAGGCATGACGCCAGATGAACCTGTTGAACGGCTCGTACAGTATGGAATGTTCGTGATGTTCCATTCACTCAACCCGAAAGCGCCCGGACCGTCTCGTACAGGGCTTCACCGATGATTCCCACCACCACGATCGAGAACCCCAGCAACACACTGACGGCATCGAACCGGACGACGAAGATTGTGACCGAGAGCGCTGCCGCGAGGAAGGCCAGCCGCGCCACCGTGCGCAAAACGAGCCTCCTGGCGTGCAACTGGGGTGACGGCTGCAGGAGTGACTCGATGATCTCCTCCAGCCAAAGGAAGCTGATCATAGTTACGGCGGCACTGCAAGTCAATCCGACGAAACCACGAACCCCGCTGGAGATCGACACGATCGGAGAGAAGACCACCCAGGCTCCCGCGGCGATCCGGCGGATCCGCCGGAGCACCTCCGCCGCGTGCTCGTCGGCAGCTTCAGGGACCTTTCCGTCCGGAGTTTCCATTCGCGCGAGCCGCCGCTCGAAAAAGGTTCACGAATCCGGCCGCGATTCCGAGGGCGCTGAAGATGATGGTCAGCCAGGGGTACGTGCCGAACGTGCCGTCGAGCCAGCGGCCGAGAAGATATCCGACGCCGGTCGCGATCGGGAAGACGAATCCGAGCGTGGCGGCTTCGTAAAGGGCGCGGTAGGTCGACCGCTTATCGTCCGCCATGCGAGGTGACGGCCGCCCGGGCCGCCGTCCAGCGCACCGCCTGCTCGACCTGGTGAATCAGCGGCGTCGGAAGAACGCCGAGGAGCAGCGTCGCGACGAGACAGACCGCGCCGACGAGCTTCAGAGGAGGAGTGATCGCCACCTCCGCCTCCTTCCCCTCGCGGAGATACATGGCCACCACGAGCCGGAGGTAATAGAACATCGACAGGGCGGAGGTGAGCACCGCGATGACCGCCAGCCAGCCGAAGCCGGCCTGCACGGCCGCGGCGAAGAGGTAGTACTTTCCGATGAATCCCGCCGTCGGCGGGATCCCGCCCAGCGACAGGAGAAAGATCACCATCGCGAAGGCCCAGAACGGCGCGCGGAGGTGCAGCCCCGCGAAGTCGTCGACCTGCTCACCGGCGTATTCGTGCCGCCGCAGCATCAGCACCGTCGCCCAGATGCCGAGGTTCGCGAAGACATAGACCAGCGTGTAGATCAGCACCGCACCGATGCCGGTCGTACTCATCGCCACGATCCCGAGCAGACCGTATCCGGCGTGGCCGATCGACGAGTAGGCCAGCATCCGCTTCACGTTGTTCTGGGTCACCGCGGCGACGTTGCCGACGATCATCGACAGCGCCGCGACGACGGCGATGACGTTGCTCCAGTCGAGGTGGAAGTGGTGCAGTCCGGTGTAGAAGATGCGGGCAAAGATCGCGAACGCCGCCGCCTTCGACGCGGTCGACAGGAAGGCGGTGATCGGCGTCGGCGATCCTTCGTAGACGTCGGGCGTCCAGACGTGGAAGGGCACGGCGGCGATCTTGAAACAGAGTCCGGCCGCCAGGAGCAGGATGCCGAGGACCAGCGCGTCGTTCGTCAGAACCGTCGACAGCGCCGTGCTGATGTCGGCCAGGTTCAGCGAGCCGCAAACGCCGTAGATGACGGAGATCCCGTACAGCAGGATCGCCGAACTCACCGCACCGAGGACGAAGTACTTCATCGCCGCCTCGGTCGACTTCGCCTCGTTCTTGTAGTAGCCCGCGAGAATGTAACTCGAGAGCGACATCAGTTCGAGACCGACGTAGATCGAGATCAGATGGACGCCCGAGGCCATGAACATCATCCCGCAGAGGGCGAAGGCCAGCAGCGAGTGGTATTCCCATGGGGAGTAGCGCGCCTCGCGGAGGAAATCGTCGGAGAGGAGCACCACCATCGCGACGGCCGCGATGAAGAGGAGCTTGAAGAAGACCGAGAAGGAGTCGAGAGCGAAGGTCGCCGCGAAGGCGGGCGTCTGATCGATCCTCTCGACGAGGTGCGAACAGACGAGCACCGAGGCGAACGTGACGGCGAGGAGCGCGAGCATCGACCTCTTCGCTGCGGAGTGGGACGCCGGTCCCGCGACCGTCACCGGCGCGAGCAGGAGAATCGACGCGCCGGCGGCGACGACGATCTCCGGAACGATGAAGACGACGTCGCTCCAGTTCATCGGCTCTCCGCCACGTGCTTCCCGGCCGGACTGCTCTCGGGGTAGGTCATCGGCTGTTTGTCGAAGTAGGAGCGGTCCACCTTCTGCACGATGTAGTCGACGGGTTTCTCGATCGTGTCGAAGAAGACCTTCGGCGCGATGCCGATCCAGACCATCAGGACCACCAGCGGAACGAGCGTGGCGATCTCCCGGCCGTTGAGATCGGGGAGTTTCTGGTTGGCGGGATTGTCGAGCGGCCCCCAGAACACGCGCTGATAGAGCCAGAGCAGATAGGCGGCGCCCAGCACGATTCCGAGGGCGGCGATGCCAGCGTACCACATCGTTCCGAAGTGGACCGAGTTCGCGGCGCCGACGAGGATCGTGAACTCGCCGATGAAGCCGTTCAGCGCCGGCAGCCCCATCGACGACAGCGCGGCGATGAGGAACATCGTCGCGTACATCGGCATCTGCTTGGCGAGGCCGCCGTACTCCGCGATCATCCGCGAGTGCCGCCGCTCGTAGATGATGCCCACCAGGAGGAAGAGCGCCCCGGTCGAGATGCCGTGGTTGATCATCTGCAGCACCGAGCCGCGGATCCCCATCGGGTTCAGCGCGAACATCCCCAGCATCACGAAGCCGAGGTGCGAGACGGACGAGTAGGCGATCAGCCGCTTCATGTCCTTCTGCACGAGCGTGACCAGCGCGCCGTAGACGATTCCGATCAGCGACAGGATCACGATCGGCAGCAACAGCTCTTTCGTGGCGTCGGGGAGAATCGGCAGCGCAAACCGCACGAAGCCGTACGTTCCCATCTTCAGCAGAATCGCCGCCAGGATCACCGATCCCGCCGTCGGCGCCTCGGTATGCGCGTCGGGCAGCCAGGTGTGGAAGGGGAACATCGGCACTTTGATGGCGAACCCGAAGAAGAAGCCGAGGAAGATCCAGAACTGCAGGGTCGGCGGGATCAGATGCCCGATCTCGTGGTACTGGAGCACGGAGAACGTCGGTTCGTTGCCGAGACCCTGAATGTTCAGGAACGGGATTCCGCCGTCGTTGAAGAAGTAGAGCGCCAGGATCGACAGCAGCATCAGGACCGAACCGGCGAGGGTGTAGAGGAAGAACTTGATCGCCGCGTAGAGCCGCCGCGTGCTTCCCCAGATACCGATGAGGAAGTACATCGGCACGAGCATGACTTCCCAGAAGACGTAGAAGAGGAAGAAGTCGAGCGCGCAGAACGTGCCGATCATCCCGGTCTGGAGGATGAGGATGAGGATGTAGTACTCCTTCTGCCGGTGCTCGATGGCGCTGAACGAGCAGTAGCAGGCGATCCAGCCGATGAGGGTGGTCAGAAGGATCAGCAGCAGCGCGATCCCGTCGATGCCGAAGTCGTACTTGACGCCGAGCGCGGGGATCCAGTCGACCGTCTCGCGGAACTGGAACATCTCCGCTCCGGTGGCATTCGGGTCGTAATGGATCCACAGCGGAATGGAGATGAGAAAGTCGACGAGC
Source organism: Thermoanaerobaculia bacterium (assembly GCA_035574985.1). Lineage (GTDB taxonomy): Bacteria > Acidobacteriota > Thermoanaerobaculia > Gp7-AA8 > Gp7-AA8 > DATLYG01. Next base: position 12,212 of record DATLYG010000147.1, read on the forward strand.
GCCACTCCGGTGGCGAAACGCTTGATCGTTCCCGTGTTCTCGCGGTCGAAGAACATCAGGATGATCGCCCCCGCCAGCGGGATGAACGTGACGATCGACAGGATCGGGACGCTCGGGTTGTCGTAGATGCCCATCGGGTCTCCTCGAGACTATGGCTTCAGGAAGAGGTACACCAGCGTGAGGAGGACGATGCCTCCTCCCATGATCAATGCGTAGTTCTGGACGAATCCGCTCTGCACGCGGCGAAGAAGCATCGAGCCGCTCTGCGCCGACCAGCCGATGCCGTTGACGGCGCCGTCGACCACGAAGCGGTCGAGGAGCTGCAGGCCGTAGCCGAAGACGACGACGGTGGCGTGGCGGACGAGATTCACCAGGCCGTCGACGACATACTTGTCGAACCAGGAGCAGGCGAGGCTGACGAGGAGCGTCGCGCGGATGACGGTCGCGGCGTAGATCTCGTCGACGTAGTACTTGTTCGCGACGAGCGCGTAGAGAGGCCGGAACCGCGTGGCGAGACGCTTCGGGACCGACCAGGTGGCGTCGCGGAGATAGAAGCGATACGCGAGGTAGATGCCGGAGGCGGCGATGGCGACCGAGACCGCCATCAGCGCCCATTCGAGCGCGTGCGAGGCCTCGTGAAAGTGGAACGGTCTGCCTCCGATCGGCGCGAGCACCGGCTCGAGCCAGCGCTGGAACGGCGTCGGGTGTTTTCCGCCTAACGCGGCGGGGATGCCGATCCACCCGCCGACGATCGAGAGCACGGCGAGGACCCACAGGACGCCGGTCATCGACAGCGGCGATTCGTGCGGCTCGTGCGCGTGGAGGTGGTGCCCGTGTCCCTTGTCGGTATGCTCGTCACCCTGGTCGAGGTGGCGCTGGTCGGGGATGAGCGGATGACCTCCGTGCTCCGGCTCCGACTGTTCGATCCCCTCGACATGCGCGCCCCGGTACGAACCCTGGAACGTCATGTAATAGAGCCGGAACATGTAGAAGGCGGTGAAACCGGCGGCGATCACGCCCAACAGCCAGACGAACTTCGAGTAGCTGAACGCGCCGGCCAGGATCTCGTCCTTCGAGAAGAAACCCGCCAGCGGCGGGATCCCGGCG
>DATLYG010000148.1:0-5238 GCA_035574985.1 Thermoanaerobaculia bacterium
CCGCCGCTGAATGGTGAAATACGAGTATTCGGAGTAGGTCGATTCGCATTCGTCGAATGCGGTCTCGATCAGCCATGCGTACTCGTCCGGCTGGAGGCGGACCGAGATCTCCGTGAAATCGGTCGCGTAGTAGGCGACGAAGTCCTCGTAGGTGAAGGAGTAGACCCACAGCCGGTACTCGTACGCGCCGTCGACGCCCGTCCAGCGAAACGTCACCGGCGACCCGGAGAAACCCTCGTCCGGCGGCGAGAGCGGCACCGCCACGTCGTCGCTGCAACCGATCGTCCGGAACCGGAAGCGCGCCGACGGAGCCTTGCACGCCGGATGGACCGCGGCCACGTACCATTCGATGTCGGTCGCAGGCGCCACCTCGACGGCCATGCTCGTCTCGGTCGTGTCGCCCACGAGATAGAACTCGCTGCTCCCGTCGTCCGCCGCCCACACCTCATAGCGCGTCGCACCCGCAGCCGGCGTCCATCGCAGCGTCAGCTCGAGATCGACATTCGTGGCCCCGTCAGGCGGCGCGGTGAGCGTCGGAGCGGGAAAAGGACACGACTGGCCGTATGCCGCGCCCGCCAGAACGACGAGCGCGAGGAACGCGATTGCAACGCGCAGTAGTTTCACGATGTCCTCGCTGAGTTCGGACAGCCATTCTAGACCCGGGTGAGCCGAGGCCGGTGTGATGGCCGCCACGCGTGCCGGCTCGCCGCCGCAACCCGAAGGGCCGTGGGATCTGCGGGCGATCTCTGCGTCACTCGTCGTCGACGATGCCATCGCATCGCCTCCTCCTCGTTCCTTGACCTCGCCCGCAGCTCCCACGGCGAAAGGCAAGATCGTTATGAAGCACTGCACTAGGCGCGCGACTCGAGCGCCTCGAGTCCGAGTATCACGCTCTCGCTGCCACGGTGGCGAGGATCGAGGACACCCTCGAGCGCGTCGTCCTTCGCCACGAACTCGACGAACTGAACGCGCGGATTCACGATCTGCAGCAGCGCGTCGAGCACCTCGAGTCGCAACTCTGAACACTTCGGGCGGCCACGAAGGCCGCCCGGGAGTTTGCTGCATGCGGTCCTTCCCGCCCCCTCCCTCAGCGGTCTGGCAAACGTTCACCGTCCGGGAATCCGGTTGACGTACACCCAGTACGAGCCTGCCTCCGCGATGACCTGCGTGAAGGCGTCGAACTCGATCGGCTTGACGACGTAGCTGTTGGCGCCCAGCCGGTACGCCTCGGCCAGATCGCGATCGTCGGCCGACGACGTCAGAATCACGACCGGGAGAATCGCCGTCCTGCTCTGCGAACGGATCGCCCGCAGCACATCCCAGCCCGCCGACCTTCGGCAGTTTCAGGTCGAGGAAGACGACGCGCGGCAGGCCGCTCGGGGTGATGCCGGACAGAATGTCGAGCGCCTGTTCGCCATCCCCGAGAGAACGCGGGTCCGAAGGCCGTCGTGCTTCCGCCGGAGTGCGCGCAACATCAGCTCGGCATCGTTCGGGCTGTCTTCGACGATCAGAACATCGACCCTCTCGTCGGTCACATCGCCCCCTGCGGCAGTGTGAATGCGATCGTCGCCCCCTCGCCCGGCCGCCCTTCGGCATGAATCTCTCCGCCATGTTTTTCGATCACCCGCTTGACGATGGCCAGTCCCACGCCCGTTCCTTCGAAGCGGCGCCCGTGCAGCCGCTGGAATGCGCCGAAGATCATCGCCGCATACTTCTGTTCGAAGCCGACGCCGTTGTCTCGGACGAAGTAGCGGTTGAACCCCGCCCCGGCCGAACCGCCGACCTCGATCGTCCGCTCCGGTTTCGGCGCCGTGAACTTCACCGCGTTGGACAACAGATTGACCATCACCTGCCGGACGAGGTTCCGGTCGGCAAGAGCGGGCGGCAGCTCGTGCAGAATCAGGCGGACTTCCTCCGCGGGCAGATCCTTGCGAATCTCGTCCCAGACCTCCGCGACGAGAGCCGTCATGTCGGTCGGCGCGAGGGAGAGCGGCTGGCGGCCGAGGCGCGAGAGACGTAGAAGATCGTCGATCAGAGTGCCCATCGAACGGGCGCTCTCGATGATCGTGGTGACGAAGCGCCGGCCTTCGTCGTCGAGACGGTCGCCATGGTCTTCGAGCAGCATTCTCGCGTAGCCGTCCATGGCCCGGATCGGCGCGCGGAGATCGTGGGAGACGGAATAGGAAAACGACTCCAGTTCCCCATACGCCTCCTCGAGCGCGGCGTTCTTCTCCTTCAGCTCCTCCTCGAACTGCCTGCGCTGCGTCACGTCGCGCGCGACAGCGTAGATCCGCCGCTGCTCCTGAACTCCGGCCGCGGTCCACTCCAGCCAGTGCCACGCTCCGTCGCGTGCGAGATAGCGATTCTGAAACGAGAGCGTGACGTTCCCTTCCATCAGTCGGGACGCCTCCGCAATCGTCCGCTCGCGGTCGTCGGGATGAACGAACTCGATGAACGGCTTCGCCATCAGTTCCCCGGACGACCACCCGAGCGTGCCGGTCCAGGCGGGATTGAGACGCTTGAAACAGCCGTCGTACCCGGCGACGCACATCAGATCGAGCGAGAGTGAGAAGAAGTGATCGAGCTCGCTCGTCGTTTCGGCGACCCGATTCTCCAGCTCGGCGTTGAGCTTGCGGATCTCGGCGGTGCGTTCCTCGATGACCCGTTCGCGTTCCCGGAACATGCGGGCTTGCATCAGCACCGCCCCGAGAAATCCCGCCACGAGCTGCAGCGTCTGTTCGTGTTCGTCGGCGAAACGCGCGGGCTGCCGCGACCCGACTCCCAGGATGCCGAGCGTCTCCTCGCCGTAACGGAGCGGGACGAGAAGGACGGCCCTCCCTCCGAAGCGCTTGCGCATCTCCGGATGAACGCGCGGATCGTGCTGGATGTCGTCGGACCGGACGACCCGGCCGGTTTCATGGGCCTCCGACCAGAGACTCCTCACCCGGGGCACCTGCGTCCCGGTCAGGGAAGCGATGTCGCCCGCAGCCGCCTCGATCGTCAGGGTGTCGTCCTCGACACGAAGGATCGCCGCCCCGTCTCCTCCCGCGAGCTCCCGGACGCGCTCGGCGATCACCGCCGTCACGCGCTCCGGCGAGTGAGCGTGACGGGCGACCTCGTGCTCAAAAGCGATGATGGCCGCCTGCCGGTCGGCATGCTCGACCAGCACCCGCTCGTGGAGTTCCCTTTTCGCGGCCATGACGTGAAGGGCACGATCGACGGCCGCGATCTCGCCGATGTCGTCCTGCGATGCGTGGAGAACTTCTCCCCGCTCGAAGCGAGAGATGTTGCCGACGAGGTCGTCGAGCCTCCCTCCGATCTGCCGCCGGAAATAGAATGCCAGCGCGATGGCGAGAACGATGTTGGCCGCGACACCGGCCGTCATGACGGCGATCGAGCGCTTCCGCAGTACTGCGCGATCGCTTGCCGTCTGATGGAAGCGGCGCCATTGACGGTCGACGTTCCGGTCGAGCTCGGAACGGAACGCCATCATGCGCCGGTATCCCTCGAGCGAACGGCTGCGCGCCACGGCCTCGTCGCTCCTCCCCGATGCGACGAGGGCCACCTGTGAGCGCTGGAACGCGAGGATCGCGTTCGCCCGCGCGATGAGGCTCGCAGCCTCTGCTTCCTGATCGTTCAGCAGAGCCGCCGCCCTCGGGAGGAGCGAAGCGGCGCGTCGTGCGGCCTCCTCGCTGCGTTCGGCAAACGAGGAATCACCGGTGAGGACATAGGCGCGTGCTCCGCTCTCGACCTCGACGAGCGCCTCCGTGAGTTCGAGGCACGTCCGCAGGGAGGCGTCGAGCCGCTCCTGCGTCCGGCGCGCCGTGTTTCGCTCCCCTTCCATGACCAGAATGCCCGTGAGAAGCACGACCTGGAAGAGCGCCGGAACAGCCACGAGGACCGAACCCTTTCGGGCGATCGACCGCATGAGACGTCGACCGCGAGTATACGAGGGGAAGCTCTCAGCCGGCCATCCGTTGGACTACGGATGTCGGGAGACTCGTCCCGTCGCGATCGGATGGTGACGGCACCCTCTCGCGGCCGCCGGGAAGCCGCCCCCAGCGCGGCGCCGCGTGGCGTTCCGCAGCGTGTCGACATACCCGATCACGGCGGCTCGAGTGAATACACGAGGATGCTGCAACGCGATTTCGAGTTGGAAATCGTGGTCACGCGCTCGAGGGATGCGTCCGCGGGTTCGGACCGGCTTCGTCGGCCCTTCTCGCCGGGTCATCGGCTCGTCACGGTTCGCCAGGGGACCTCTTGAAACACTTCGGGCGGCCGTCGGGCCGCCCGAAGTCTCTGAAAGAAAGTTGATCGCGTCTACTGCTCTTCGTCGAAGTCCGCGGAGGTGAAGGCTTCTTCTTCCTCCTCCGTCTCCGGGCGGAGCAGGTCCTCGAGCTGCGGAGTCGGCGGGGCCTCCTCCTTCTCGAGCCACACCTCGCGGTAGGCCGGCATGCCGGTGCCCGCGGGGATCAGACGTCCGACGATGACGTTCTCCTTCAGGCCGCGCAGGTAGTCGACGCGTCCGGCGATGGCCGCCTCGGTGAGGACGCGCGTCGTCTCCTGGAACGAGGCCGCGGAGATGAACGAGTCGGTCGAGAGCGACGCCTTGGTGATGCCGAGGAGGAGAGGGACTCCGTCCGCCGGCTCGCCGCCGCGCGCCATCACCTTCTCGTTCTCTTCCATGAAGCGGAAGCGATCGACCTGCTCGTCGACGAGGAAGTCGGTGTCGCCCACCCGCGTCACGCGAACGCTGCGCAGCATCTGACGGCAGATGACCTCGATGTGCTTGTCGTTGATCTGCACCGACTGCGAGCGGTAGACCTCCTGGATCTTGTCCACGAGGTAACGCTGCAGCTCCTTGATGCCGAGCACCGCCAGCACGTCGTGCGGATCGATCGCTCCGTCGATGAGCGGATCGCCCGCCCGGACGCGCTCCCCTTCCTGCACGTTCACGTGCACCGAGCGCGGCACCGAGTACTCGTGGCGCGTCCCCTCGTCGGTCTCGATGATGATGCGGCGCATCCCCTTGACCACCGGACCGTGATGCACGGTTCCGTCGACCTCGGTGATGACCGCCTTGTCGCGCGGATGGCGCGCTTCGAACAGCTCGACCACGCGCGGCAGACCGCCGGTGATGTCCTTCGTCTTCGTCGTCGCCCGGGGGATCTTCGCGAGGATGTCGCCCGGGTAGACCTCCTGGCCGTTGTGGACCATGAGGTGCGCGCCGGTCGGGAG
>DATLYG010000149.1:0-14114 GCA_035574985.1 Thermoanaerobaculia bacterium
CCGCCTCGGACACGGCCGTGCCGCCTGGATCCAGGTGGCGGCCGGCACGATCGACGTGAACGGCACGAAGCTCGAGAAAGGCGACGGCGCAGCGATCGAGCAGGAGGAGTCGCTCGCGATCACCGCCGGCGAAGACGCCGAAATCCTCCTCTTCGATCTCCGCTGAGTAGAGGGTGTCAGGTCTCCCCTTGACCCTCCGCGATGCGGAGGGTCAAGGGGAGACCTGACACCCTCTACTCCATGTAGTCGTGGAGGGCCTGGAGGATCTCGGCGCGAGTATTCATCACGAAGGGGCCGTAGTGCGCGATCGGCTCGGCGAGCGGGTCGGCGTGGCCGAAGATCAGGAGCGAGTCGCGCACGGCGGCGGCTTCGATCGCGTCTCCGTCGTCGTCGAAACCGGCAAGGTGAAACTCGCGAACATCCTCTCCGCCGGCGTTCACCTCACCGCGCACGACATAGAAGAAGACGCGGCGCTCGCGCGGCGCGGGGAGCGTGATTCGCGCACCGGCCGGGAGTTCGATCGTCGCCATCACGACTCCCGTGAGCGAGTCGACCGGCCCGCGGACGCCCTCCCACGATCCGCTGATCAGGCCGACCACCGCATCGCCCGCCGCGATCGACGGAATCGCCTCGCGCTGCAGGCCGATGTAACGCGGTTCGGCCATCTTGAACCGCGCGGGCAGGTTGATCCAGAGCTGCAGGATCTCGAGCGCTCCTCCCTTCTCCAGAAACTCGCGCGGCGAGGTCTCCGAGTGCTCGATCCCGCGGCCGGCCGTCATCCACTGCACGCCGCCGGCACCGATGGTGCTCTCGTGTCCCGCGCTGTCGCGGTGCGTGACCGCCCCCTCGACGATGAACGTCACCGTCTCGAACCCGCGATGCGGATGCGGTCCGAAGGGCAGACCCCGGTTCCCCGGGGGGTAGACCTGCGGCCCGTGATGATTGATGAAGAGGAACGGATTGAGCTGCTCCATCCGATGCTGCGGACGGCGCGTCACCAGTTCCCCGACATCGTCACGCGCGGGGGCGTATTGCGTCCGGATCGTGCGCGGCACCGGCACCATCCTACGCCGCCACCGGCACCTGCTTGACCGCCTGCACCTCGAGATCGATCGTCACTTCGTTGCCGACGAGGATGCCGCCGGTCTCCAGCGCCTGATTCCACTGCAGACCCCAGTCGCGGCGGTCGATTTTCGTGGTGGCGCGCACGCCGGCCCGGGTGCCTCCCCACGGATCGGTTCCCGTGCCCTCGAACTCGCAGTCGAGCGTCACTTCCTTCGTCGTCCCGCGGATCGTCAGGTCGCCGACGACCTGGAACTTCGCCCCCTCGCGGCCGATCGCGCCGATCACCCGCTTGCTCCGGAACGTCAGGTTCGGGTGCGTCCCGGCATCGAGAAAGTCGGCCGAACGGAGGTGCGCGTCACGGTCGGCGACGCCGGTGTCGATGCTCGCCGCCGCGATGTCGACGCTGACCTGCGAACGCTCGGGGTTCTTTTCGTCCACCTCGATCGTTCCCTTCACGTCCTTGAAACGGCCGCGGACGGTCGTGAACATCATGTGCTTGACCGCGAACTCCACCGTCGTGTGCGCCGGATCGATCTGCCATACGGTTCGTTCTGCCATGTTCGTGTCTCCTTCCGGCGGGTCCATGGGCCGCCTCTCTGGAAACCTTCAAAGGCGGTGCCCCTCCGAATTATTCCTCGCAACAAATATTGTTGAGAGGGATACAATGCGGAGTGTGGGGAAAATCGAACGCGAAATGCGGCAGAACCGTCCCTCTCCGAGCATCCACCAGGAGGTCATCGTCTCCCTTCTCCGGACGACCGACCGCCTCATGCTTCCGGTCGGCGAACTCCTCCGCGAGGCGGACCTGAGCGTGTCGCAGTACAACGTCCTGCGCATCCTCCGGGGCGCCCGCGGGGAGGGTCTCCCCTGCGGGGAGATCGCCGGGAGAATGGTCCAGCGCGATCCCGACGTGACCCGCCTCCTCGACAGGCTCGAGGCGCGCGGGCTCGTCGTCCGCCGGCGGGGAGAGTCCGACCGGCGCGTCGTCATCGCCGCCATCACGAAAGAGGGCCTCGCCCTCCTCGAGCGGCTCGACCGGCCGGTCGAGAAGCGCCTCCACGACGTGCTCGGCCATCTCTCGAAAAAGGAACTCGAATCGCTCCTCGGACTTCTCGACCGCGTCCGGGACCGAGGAGAGGAGCCGTGATGCCCTCCGTCGCCGCCAGGGAATGCTCGTCGATCGGGCGCGGTCCGGTCTTCGAGGCCTTTCGCTCGCGCGAGACGGCGTTGGGCGCGCTCCCGATCCTCCGCGCCCTGCCGGTGCGCGGGCGGCGGACCATCGGGCCGTGGTGTTTTCTCGACCGCTACGGTCCGCTCTCGTTCAGCAGCGGGAAACCGATGGACGTCGCCCCCCATCCGCACATCGGCCTCCAGACGGTGTCGTGGCTGCTCGAGGGGGAGGTCGTGCACCGCGACAGCCTCGGCGCGGAGGCGGTGGCGCGGCCCGGCGGCGTGAACATCATGACCGCAGGACGGGGAATCGCGCATTCGGAGGAGACGCCGCGGAGCAACTCCGGCCGTCTGAACGGCGTGCAGCTCTGGATCGCGCTCCCCGACGCGCATCGAGCCGTCGCCCCGGCGTTCCATCCGGTCGCCGAAGTCCCGCGCGTCGCGTTGCGCGGGGCGATCGTCCGGGTCGTGGCGGGAGAATTCGAAGGGGAGGCGCACCCGGCGCCGGCATACTCCGATCTCGTCGGGATCGACGTCGCGGTGCATCGCGGAGAGAGGGTGTCGATACCGCTGCGGCCGGAACGCGAGCACGGCGTGATGCTGCTGGGCGGAGACGCCTCCTTCGACCGTCACCCGCTCGAAGCGGGAATGCTGCACGACCTCGGCTGCGGGCGGTCGGAAGCCGATTTCCACTCGCGCGAGGGAGCAAGACTGCTGCTCATCGGCGGCGTTCCGTTCGGCGAGCGGCTGCTGATGTGGTGGAACTTCGTGGCGCGGACGGCGGAGGAGATCGCCGCGGCGCGGGAGGAGTGGGAACGCGGAAGCGGCTTCGGCGAGGTGCATGGTTACGACGGCCCGCGGAGCGCGGCCCCGCCGCTGGCGAAGTTCTCCCCTCCCGGACCGGCGAGCTGAACGCCGCACTTGACAACGGCTTTTTTTAGACTTAGTCTAATGCCCGTGCAGCACCTGAGGGAACTTCTCGAGGAAAAAGGCATCCAGCCGTCGGCACAGCGACTGGCGGTGGCTGCGTACGTCCTGACGACGGACGCCCACCCCTCCGCCGACCAGGTGTGGCGGGAGGTCGCCGGACGGGTCCCGATGATCTCCCGCGCCACCGTCTACAACACCCTCAATCTCTTCGTGGAGAAAGGGTTGCTGCGTGAACTGCACGTCGACCGCGACCATGTGGTCTTCGACCCGAAGACCGACACGCACCATCACTTCATCGACGAGGAGACGGGGCGGATCTACGACGTGCCGTGGGAAAAGGTCCAGGTCTGCAACCTCCAGTCGCTGCGCCGCACGTACGACATCGAGGACTACCAGGTCGTCATGCGCGGGCGGAAGCGGCGGGAACGAAAGCACTGAAAAAAATTTTGCGCTCTTGTTAGATCATGTCCAACACTAGATTACATATAAAAAGGAGAACGAATGCTTACCGTTGGTGATCCGTTTCCGCAGTTCAGACTTCAGGCGTGCGTCGGCATCGAGGAGGGGAAGGAGTTCGCCACGATCGCGAGCGACTCCCTGAAGGGAAAGTGGCTCGTCTTCTACGCCTACCCGAAGGACTTCACCTTCATCTGCCCGACCGAGATCGTCGAGTTCGGCCGCCGCAACGCCGACTTCGCCGGCCGCGACGCGGTCGTGATCGGCGGCAGCACCGACAACGAGTTCTCGCATCTCGCCTGGCGCAAGTCGCATCCCGACCTGCGCAGCATTCCCACTCCCCTCGTCTTCATCACGCCGTCCTTCGCGCAGCAGCTCGGCATCCTGCACCGCGAGGCGGGGGCCGCCCTTCGCGTCACGTTCGTGGTCGATCCCGACGGGGTGATCCGCTGGGTGAACGCGAACGATCTGTCGGTCGGCCGCAACGTCGATGAAGTGCTCCGCGTCCTCGACGCGCTGCAGACCGACGAGCTCTGCCCCTGCAACTGGAAGAAGGGCGAGCAGACCCTCGGAGCGGCGTGATGGCGACGCTCGAGAGCCTCCGCAGCGCCCTCCCCGAGGCGGCGCGCGACATCCGGCTGAATCTCGAGACGGTGCTGGGCGAGGGCTCGCTCTCGCCCTCACAGCGCTGGGGGGTGGCCGTCACATCGGCGGCCACCGTCCGTCATCGAGAGTTGTTGGAGGCGGTCGTCGCCGCGGCGGCACCGCACGCCGGCGCTGCCGTGATCGACGACGCCCTCGCCGCCGCCGCGCTGATGGCGATGAACAACGTTTATTACCGCTTCCGGCACATGGTCGGAAAGGAGGAGTACAGCCGCAGGCCGGCGCGCCTCCGGATGAACCGGATCGCCCGGCCGGCGGCGTCGAAGGCCGACTTCGAACTCTTCTGCCTCGCCGCGAGCGCCATCAACGGATGCGAGCGCTGCATTCGCTCGCACGAAGAGACGGTGCTGGCCGGCGGGCTGACCGAAGAGCAGGTTCACGACGCGGTGAGAATCGCCGCAACGATTCACGCGGCGGCCGTGGCGCTCGAAACGACAGAGGCCGCCCCGGCCGCCCCAACAGGAGGATTGCCATGGCAACCATGACCGAAACCCTTCCCATCGACATCGGCATCAGCGAGGCCGACCGCCGCAACATCGCCGACGGTCTGTCGCGACTTCTCGCCGATACGTACACGCTCTACCTCAAGACCCACAACTTCCACTGGAACGTCACCGGCCCGATGTTCCAGACGCTGCATCTGATGTTCGAGCAGCAGTACAACGAGCTGGCCCTTGCGGTCGATCTGATCGCCGAGCGGATCCGCGCGCTCGGCTTCCGCGCGCCCGGCAGCTACCGCGAATTCAGCCAGTTGAGTTCGATCGGTGAGGAGAGCGGACCGCTCAGCGCAGAGCAGATGATCCGCAGCCTCGTCGCCGGACAGGAAGCGGTGGTCCGCACGGCGCGGTCGGTCTTTCCGATCGTCGAACGGGCGAACGATCAGCCGACGGCCGATCTTCTGACCCAGCGAATGCAGGTGCACGAGAAGACGGCGTGGATGCTGCGCAGCCTTCTCGAGAAGTAGCCGCGCCGCGTCATCCCGGACCGCGCGGACGGCGAAGAAGCGAGGGCCACTCGCGTATGCCGGACGCGGCCCCTCGCCGCACGGCGCCGCTCCGCGGTCCCGCCGGCCCGGGATGGACACCACGTCTCCGGTGACCGGCGAGGTACAGTCGATCTCCTCTTCGTCCTCTTCGCGCGAAACTCGGAGCGGGGAGAAGCACGACACTACCTGCGAGTCGTACGCGGATACGATCGCCGCTGCCGGCCGGCCGGGACGCATCGGGCACGAGGTGCGCGGCGAGATCCTCGGCGAGAAACACGCGCCGCGACTGCGAACGCTCGCCGAGTTCACTTCGGCAGGCGCACCATGAACGTCGAGCCGGCGCCGGGAGTGCTCTCGAGCGCAATGGTCCCGCCGTGCCGCAGAACGATGTGACGGGCGATGGCCAGCCCGAGGCCGGTGCCGAGGACCTTCTGCGAGCGACTTCTGTCGACGCGGTAGAAGCGGTGGAAGATCCGGTCGTGCTCTTCGGGCGCGATCCCCTCCCCATGATCGGTGATGCGAACCACGCCGGCGTCGGGGGTTCCGGTCACCTCGATCTCGACCGTCGTTTTCTCGCCGCCGTACTTGATGGCGTTGTCGATCAGATTGGAGAAGGCCTGCTGGAGGCGGAGCACGTCGGCATTCACGGTCGCGCCGCCGCCGCGGAGGTCGAAGCGGATGCCTCGCTGCGCCGCCTGATCGCCGAAGTCCTCGCAGAGATCGGCGATCATCTGCCGAAGGTCGACCGGGTGCCTGTCGAGCGCGATCTCTCCCGATTCGATGTTGCTCAGCTCGGACAGATCGTCGACCAGCCGTTCCAGACGGGCGAGCTGGCGCGCCATGATGCGCCGGAGCTGCCAGTCCTCCTCCTCCGTCATGCGGCCGCGGGCGATCTCGTACGATTCGAGCGCGGAACGGAGCGCCGCCAGCGGCGTGCGCACCTCATGCGAGAAGTCGGAGATGAAGTCCTGCCGGATCTGCTCGAGCCTCCGCAGGCGGGTGACGTCGGTGAAGACGGCCACGGCCGCGATCTCTTCCGATCCGATCGGCCGTGCATGCATGTCGACCAGGCGTTCGGACGGGGCGGGCGGGATGGAGAAGGTCGCCGACGCCGCCCTTCCCGCCAGGGCCGTCTCGAAGGTCGTCAGGACCGCGTTGACGCGCGCCACCTCGGCGAGAGGCCGTCCTTCCAGCTCACCCTCCGCGTCGAAGAGGGCGCGGAATTTCCGGTTCGTCAGCACCACACGCCGGCGCCGGTCGATGGCGAGGAAGGCCTCGCCGGCCTCCTGAAGGATCTGCAGGAGAAGGTCGCGGAGATTCTCGGCCCCCTCGGCGCGCGACCGGATCGCGTTCCGTTCCGTCTCGGTCGCCATCGCCATCTCGCGAAGACGGCTTCGCGTCCGGAACAAGAGAGCGAAGGCGATGACTGCCACGACCGCCGCCGTCACCGCGAGCCCGGCCGCCACGCTCACTCCTGAGGAGGATCGTACCGGTAGCCGAACCCGACGACGGTCGTGATCCGGCCGGGGCCGATCTTCTTTCGCAGATTGCGAATGTGCGCGTCGATGGTCCGCGTCTCGACGTCGGGAGACATCTGCCACACCTCGGTGAGGATGCGTTCGCGGGAGACGACCGAGGAGCGGTTGCGGACGAGGAGACGGAGGAGTTCGAACTCCTTTCTGGCCAGCTTCAGCTCCCGGCCGCGGAGCCAGGCGCGGAGCGAGCGGTCGTCGATCCGGAGGTCGCTGTCCTCGTAGACTTCGCCGGCCGCCCCGCGCGAGCGGCGGCGAATGGCGGCGATGCGTGCCAGAAGCTCGCGGACGCTGAAGGGTTTGGTCAGGTAGTCGTCGGCGCCGAGTTCGAGACCGGTCACGCGATCGCGTTCCGATCCGCGGGCGGTCAGCATCAGGACCGGCAGCTCGCGGGTGGCAGGATCGCGGCGGAGTTCGCGGCAGATGGTGAGCCCGTCGACGTCGGGAAGGCTCAGGTCGAGAATGACGAAATCGGTCCCGGCCTGCTGCACGGCGACGAGGCCTTCGTGTCCGCTGGTGTAATGCGCGACCTCGTAGCCTTCGCGCTCCAGGTTCAGGCGGATGGTGAAAGCGACGTCGGGGTCATCCTCGAAAAGGGCGATTCGCGTCATCGCCGGTGGGAACCCGAGGTGTGGCGGATCATCTTTCCCTCGACGAGGTAGACGACCATCTCGCAGATGTTCGTCGCCCCGTCGGCCATGCGCTCGAAGTACTTGCCGATGAACGTCAGGCGGATGGCGGCCGAGATGTTGCGTGGATTCTCGAGCATGTAGGTCAGCAGGGCCCGGAAAGAATCTTCGGTGAGCTGATCGACGATGTCGTCGCGCTCGATGACCTCGCGGGCGAGCTTCGTGTCCGAACGGACGAACGCATCGAGCGCCTGGCGCACCATCGACTGGGCCTTCTCGGCGAGCTGCGGGAGCTGCGAGAGCGGCTTGAGCAGCGGCTCGCGATTCAACTCGATGGCGCGCTCGCAGACGTCCTGTGCGAGGTCGGCGATCCGTTCCAGCTCGGGTGTGATCTTCATGATCGTGGCGACGAAACGGAGGTCCTGCGCCGCCGGCTGCATTTTGGCGATCAGCTCGATCGTCTTGCTGTCGATGGTGACCTCCATCTGATCGATCTCGTCGTCGCGGGCGATGACCTGCTCGGCCAGGGCCGTGTCGCGTTCGAGGAGCGCCCGCACCGACTGGGCCATGGCGTCTTCGACCATCGCTCCCATCCGGAGGAGGAGGTCCTTGATCTCTTCGATGTCCCGATCGAAATGCCGCTGAATCATCGCAGTCGATTCCCTTCTCTCGTGTCCTCTCCGGCCGGCGGAGCGGAGAATCCGCCGGAGGTGACGGCTCGCGGCACGGACGGCCCGGAACGGCTCACGATCCTCATCCGAACCGTCCCGTCACGTAGTCCTCGGTCATCTTCTCTTTCGGGTTGGTGAAGATCTCGTTCGTCTCACCGTACTCCACCAGTCGTCCGAGCATGAAGAACGCCGTGCGATCGGACACGCGCGCCGCCTGCTGCATGTTGTGGGTGACGATGACGATCGTGTAGTTGTCCTTCAGTTCGTAGATCAGTTCCTCGATCTTCGTCGTGGCGATCGGGTCGAGGGCCGATGCCGGTTCGTCCATCAGAAGGATTTCCGGATCGACGGCCAGGGCCCGGGCAATGCAGAGCCGCTGCTGCTGTCCCCCCGAAAGGGCGAGCGCGCTGTCGTCGAGACGGTCCTTCACCTCGTTCCAGAGCGCGGCGCGAACGAGCGAGCGCTCGACCGTCTCGCGCAACTGTTTCCTGTCGGTCATCCCGCCGATTCTCAGTCCGTAGGCGACGTTGTCGAAAATCGACTTCGGGAACGGATTCGATTTCTGGAACACCATCCCCACGCGGCGACGCAGACTGACCACGTCCGTGCCGGCCGCGTAGATGTCGCGTCCGTCGATGGCGATCGTGCCCTCCCCCCTCGCCTCCGGAATGATGTCGTTCATCCGGTTGATGGAACGGAGGAACGTCGATTTGCCGCATCCCGAAGGACCGATCAGCGCCGTGACACGGCGGTCCGGGACGTCGAGGGAAATGCCATGAAGGACCTTCGCCTCGCCGTAATAAAAGTCGAAATCGCGCACACGGATCTTCGGAACGTTCGTCATCGATGCGCCGTGCTCCTCGCGCCTTTCCTGCGACCCGGATGTCATGCTGCGAACGGGAACTTCCAGCGTTCTCATTCTGAGGTCCCTGAAGCGTCGAAGTCCATCATGGCCGGTTCATTTTTTCCAGGCGGCGAACGGCGAACCGCGCGACGAGCGAGAGGGTGAGAATGATCGCCACGAGCAGGAGCGCTCCCGCCCAGGCCTGGCGGTGCCAGTCTTCATAGGGGGAGATCGCGTAGGTGAACACCTGCACGGTCAGCGACGCGATCGGCTGCAGGGGGTTGAGCGACCAGAAGCGATTGTTGAACGATGTGAAAAGCAGCGGGGCCGTTTCACCCGCCACGCGGGCGAGCGCGACGAGAATGCCGGTGAGAATGCCCGGCAGGGCGGCCGGAACGATCACGGTGAAGACGGCGCGACTGCGCGTGGCCCCCAGAGCGAGCGCCCCTTCCCGCAGTCCGCCGGGCACGAGGCGCAATAGTTCCTCGGTGGTCCGCACCACGACGGGAATCATCAGCAGCCCGAGCGCGACGCCTCCCGCCAGCGCGCTGAAGCGCTTGACCGGAAGAACGACGATCCCGTAGGCGAAGATGCCGATCACGATCGACGGAACGCCGTTGAGAACATCGGCCGCGAAACGGACCACCGAGGAGAATCGCGACGCCGGATACTCGGCGAGATGGATCCCCGCCAGGCAGCCGACGGGAATCGCGAAGACGGAGGCGATTCCGATCAGCATCAGCGTGCCGGCGATCGCGTGTGCCATCCCTCCGCCCGTCTCGCCGACCGGTCTCGGCGTCTGCGTGAAAAAGGCCACGTTCAGCGATCCCATCCCTTCCCTGATGACGTGGAAGAGGATCAGCGCGAGGGGCACGAGCGCCAGAAGCACCGCCGCGCCACAGGCGAGTTCCGCCAGCGCCGAGATCCATCTGCGTTTCCGCTCGTGAAACGTCATGCCGCCTTCGCTCCCTGATCGATCATTGCCGGCGACGCAGCCGTCGTCGTGAAGCGCTGCCGCGTGCTCCAGATCAGCAGGCGGGAAAGGAGGTTGACCACGATGGTGATCACGAACAGGAGCAGTCCGATTTCGACGAGCGCGTGCAGGTAGAGTTCATCCGCGGCCTCCGTGAACTCGTTGGCGATGACGGCCGCCATCGTGTACTGCGGCGCGAAGAGAGACAGCGAGATGTTCGGATTGTTTCCGATCACCATCGTCACGGCCATCGTCTCCCCGAGAGCGCGTCCGAAGCCGAGCATGACCGCACCGACGATGCCGGTCTTCCCGTAGCCGATGGCGATCCGGATCGCTTCCCAGCGCGTGGCGCCGAGGGCGTAGGCGGCCTCGCGCTGCGCCGAGGGAACGTTCCTGAGCACCTCGCGCGCGACCGAAGAGGTGAACGGAATGACCATGATCGACAGAATGAGCGCGGCGCTGAGCATGCCGACGCCGAGAGGAGGACCGCTGAAGAGCGGCAACCTCTTCCAGCTCTCCGGCGTGGCGATCTCCAGCTTTCGCACCGCCGGAACGAGGACGAAGATGCCCCACAGCCCGTAGACGATCGACGGGATCGCCGCCAGCAGCTCGGTCAGATACGACAGCGGAACCCGCAGCCGCCTCGGAGAAAGCTCGGAGATGTAGATGGCGATGCCGAGGGCGACCGGCGTCGAGATCAGCATGGCCAGCAGCGACGAGTAGAGCGTGCCCCAGATGAAGGGAAGTGCGCCGAACTCGCCCGCCACCGGGTCCCAGGTCCTCCCCGTCCAGAAGCGGAACCCGAACTTCTCGATCGAAAGCGCCGACTGACGCCAGAGCTCGACGCCGATTCCGGCGACGATCAGCAGAACGAGTGCGGCGACGGCGCCGGTCCCGATCCGGAACCAGCGGTCGTCGCCCGTCGTTCGTGTTCGTTTGACGGCCATCCAATCAGATCCGGATCTTCTTCAGCGCTTCCAGCTCCTTCTCTATCACACTCGGGGGAAGCGGCGCATAGCCGAGTTCTCTCGCCTGTTGCTGACCGTCCGCGAGGGCCCATCGGAGGAAGTCGGCCATGATCCGGGCGCGCTCCTTGTCCGCCGGGTTCTCGTACAGCAGCAGCCAGGTGAACGAGGCGATGGGATAGGCGTCCTTTCCCTCGGCATTCGTGATGGAGACGCGGAAGTCCTCCGGCATGCCGGCGGCGGCTCCGGCCGCCGCGGCCGTGACCGAGTCGAGCGATGCGGTCACGAACTCGCCCGCCTTGTTCTGCACCGCGCCGTACGCGATCTTGTTCTGCAGCGCGTAGATCAGTTCGACGTAGCCGATCGCTCCGGGGGTCTGGCGCACCAGACCGGCCACCCCCTCGTTCCCCTTCGCGCCGACTCCGCCCGGCCAGTTCACCGACGTCGCGACGCCGACGGTTTTCCGGAACTCAGGCGATACTTTGCTCAGGTAATCCACAAAGATGTAGGTCGTACCCGAACCGTCGGAACGGTGGACGGCCGCGATGTCGGTGTCCGGAAGCTTCACGCCGGGATTGAGGGCGGCAATGGCCGGCGCGTTCCACTTCCGGATCCTGCCGAGATAGATGTCGGCGAGCACCGGCCCGCTGAAGCGGAGCGTCGCCGTCACCCCGGGAAGGTTGTAGATCGGCACTACGGCGCCGAGGACCGTCGGGAAGTGGAGAACCGGCCCCGGCGACGCCTCGAGCTGCGCATCGGTCATCGGGCCGTCCGTTGCACCGAAGAAGACGGTCTGCGCCGCGAGCTGCTTGATGCCGCCGCCCGAACCGATCGACTGATAGTTGATCTGCACGTTCGGGTGGAGCTGGTGGTAGTGATCGAACCACTTCGAATAGATCGGATACGGGAACGTCGCCCCCGCGCCGTTGATGCTGACGGTCGATCCCTGCGGCTGTGACGCCGCCCCCGGTGCGGACCGTTCCTTCGGCCCGCAGGCTGCGAGCGCGACCACGACTGCCAGTGCGGTCAATGCTTTCATCGTCGTTTCTCCTCTTGTCTTGGGGTTCATACAGAGTCGCGGGAGATGCGGGCGATGTCTGCCTCGCTCGTCGTCAACCGTGCCACCGCATCGCCTCCTCGTTCCCTCGATCTCGCCCCCATCTCCCACGAAAAAAGGCGAGATCCTGATGAACCGCTGCACTAAAAGATGAACTGAAGCTGCATGCGTGCCTCGAGGTCGCTCGTGCCGGCGGCCTGGTGTTCGATCCGTCGCAGGTCCGACTGCAGCTTCAGGTTGTGTTTGTTGATGAACCAGTTCAGCGCGATTCCGCTCTCGGTCCGGCGGTCGTGCGCGGCGCGGTCGGACGGATCCCAGGTGGCGTAGCGCGCGGCGACTTCGATCGTGCGCGGCACGACGAAGATCCCGGCCTGCACGTTCCACCCGTCCGACGCGGAGTCCGGGCCGCTCTCCGGATGGTTGTCGCGGTGGAAAAACTCACCGAACGCCGAGATTCCCCTGTACTTGAAGGCGACGTCTCCCCCGGCGATGGCGCGTGAGACGTCGTTGCCCGCCGTCGCCCCGTGGCGATCGTTGTGTTCATATTGCACCGCCACGGCGAGCAGGGGGCGGCCGCTGCTCTCGAAATCGCTCTCGCTGTACTTCACATCGCCCCACGGCTGGAAGGTGACGCGGGCGTCGTATTGCAGAGCGCCGTTGTCGTTCGACGACGCGTTGCGGCCGTTCCCGTTGAACGCACCGGCGCGCCATTCGAACCGGTTGTCCCGTGAGAGGCCCCAGATCTGCACTCCGGCGTCGCGCCCCTTCGCGAACTCGCTCGAGACGATCGAGCGGTCGACGAACTGCTGCGACCCGGAGGAGGTCAGCTCCTGACGTCCGAACGGCACCTTGAACTGCCCCCCCTTGATCTGCAGCGCCCGGCTGAATGCGTAGTTGATGTTCGCGTCCTCGAGCGAGCTGCTCGTGTCGGCCCAGTTGAGCTGCAGCTCCCAGGTGAGGTTCTTCTTGTAGAGCCAGCCGTCGAGTTTCGTCTTCGCGCGCCGGATCCGGAACGAGTCTTTGCCGTTCCCCGAGTCGGGATCTTCATGGGTGAAGCGGAACTGGATCCGGTTCGACAGCGTCAGCGACGCGCGTTCGGTCTCGATCGTCGTCTTCCCGTCCTTCCAGCCGACGACCACCGGCGATTCCTGCGCCATGCCCTGTGCCATTGCGGGTGCCACGATTGCTACCAGAAAGCCTGCCATCCAACCTGCCATCCGAGCCGGTGTTCGTCGATCCATGGCGTCGATGTCTCCTCTCCCTCTTTGCGGGTGGAACAGTAGAGCCACGATCTGCAGCCGGCCTGAGGCCGGTGTGAAGTCTGTGTAAAGCTCCCGCCAGATTCGCGCATCGGGGCCGCGGCGGGCTCCAGGCGCGCCGGGCACCTCTTCCCGGCGGATTTGCGGGTCAGACGCGCACGAGCGCCTCGAACGACGACTCGCTGCCGCGCGCGTACTCGGTGCCGGCCGCTTCGACCCAGGCGTGCGCGAGGAACTCCCCCTCCGATTTGCTCACGCCGATGACGATGCGCGATCCGACTCCGAGGAGGCGGAAGGCGATCGAAAGCGCAACGGCGCGTTTGAGACAGGTGGCCCGGCCGGGCATCCGCGCGTAGATGCGTTCGATCCAGCGGCAGGCGCGGTCGCAGAGGGCGCGCTCGTCGCGGCCCCGAACCGGCGGCCGCGGACGTTCGCCGACGAGCCGCAGGAGCGCGGGCAGCTTCATGGCGCGCCAGAGCACCTCGGTCGCTCCGACCGAGAGGAGGCACCGCAGCGGCAGGGTGACGTCGCGCATCGCAGTTCATTCTGTCACCCTCGCCCGCGCGGCGCTGCGAAGGTAGACTCGGCACCATGCCGACGCTCGGATGGATCCTTGCCTTCTCGCTCGTCGGAAGCGTTCTTTCGCTCGCCGGCGGGCTCCTCCTCGTCGCTTCCGCGACGAAGGCCGGCGCGATGGCGAAGCGCCTGACGCCGTTCGCCGCCGGAGTCCTTCTCGCCACCGCGTTCCTCGATCTGGTCCCCGAATCGTCGCGAGAGCTGGGCGTCGCCGCCACCCGGTGGGTTCTCGGTGGCTTCCTGGCCTTCTATCTTCTCGAGCGCCTCTTCCGCTCCTTCCATCAACACGGACAGACGCGGCGGGACGATCACGCCCCCTCGTCGGCCCTCGTGATCGTC
>DATLYG010000150.1:0-9813 GCA_035574985.1 Thermoanaerobaculia bacterium
GGCAATACCGCCAGCTACTCCTGGTACCGCCGCGAGGAAGGGAGAACCACCTCCACATACGACGCGACCACCGGCTACACCACCTTCACCTTCGCCAACGCCGTTCCCGACAACGCGACCGGCACCTGGACCGTGAGCGCCGACATCCGCCGCGCCGCCACCCTCAAGCGCGGCGACGGCGGGCCGGACATCACGCTGCAGGAGTCGACCGTCAACCCGATCAAGTACGTGGCCATCACCGGCGGGCTGGTGCCGCGCCGTACCATCGTGACCACCGCGCAGTGCAATCAGTGCCACCAGAGCCTCTCGCTGCACGGCGAACAGCGCAACACCACCGAAGAGTGCGTGATCTGCCACAACCCGGGCGAGAGCGATGTGGCGCGGCGTCCCGCGAACGCCGGACCGCCCGAGTCGATCTCGTTCCAGCGCCTGATCCACCGGATTCACAAGGGGAACGGCCTCACGCAGGACCTGACCGTCTACGGCTTCGGCAACGTCGCCCACAACTACAACGAAGTGACGTTCCCCGGCGACCTCCGGAACTGTGCGAAGTGCCATACCGGCAACACCTATCGCCTCCCGGTGGCGGCGACGGCCGCGCCGGTCACGACGCTGCGCGACTACTTCCCGCAGCAGGGCCCCGGCACGGCCGCATGCCTCGGCTGCCATGACAGCAAGGACGCCGCCGCGCACGCGTTCCTCAACACCGTCTTCTTCCCCGGCTCGACCACTCCGTCCGAGGCGTGCGCCACATGCCACGGCGAGGGACGGGACTGGGCGGTCGAAAGGGTCCACGCGCGGTAAGAAAGAAGGGGGCCGGTCATGCCGATGAAGCCTTCAATGAGGAGAGCGGACGAAACGTCCGCTCTCCCGCGCGGGGGCGGCCCAGCCGGCCGTCTCCCGCTGCTGCTGCTCCTCTCGCTCTTCGTCCTTCTCGTCCCGGCGGCCATGGCGCAGGAGGAGTCCGCGCCCGCCGCGCCCGCCTGCGGTGACTGCCACGACCAGGCGAAGGCGTTCGCGACGAACCCGCACGCGCGCGGCACACTGGTCAGGGGGCAGGTGTCGAACGAGGCCTGCACGATGTGTCACGGCGACGGCGCCGAGCACATCGAGGGAGGGGGCGACAAGACGAAGATCACGATCCCGAAAGGACGCGCGGGAGCGGAAGAGGTCTGCCTTCTCTGCCACGACACCGCCACGGACCGCCGGACCCCCCGTGCCGGAATGCACGCCAATTCCGACGCCGTGAACTGCCTGACCTGTCACTCGATCCACGGCGCGGCGGCGAACTCGCCGGCGCTGGTCGTCCGCAACGAGCTCGACCTCTGCGGGTCGTGCCACACCGAGGCGGCATCCTTCCGCACCAAACCATACGCACATCGCCTCGATCGGGGCGGGATGGCGTGCAGCTCGTGCCACGAGCCGCACGGGAGGCCCTCGACGAGCGCACGCTCGCTGGCGAGCGCCGGACATCTCCGCGTCACGCGCGCGGGGGAAGCGCCGTGCCTGACCTGCCACACCGACAAACGCGGCCCGTACGTGTTCGCTCACGGCAGCAACGAGGCCGGTGACTGCACGAGCTGTCATGAGGTCCATGGTTCGTCGAACCCGAAACAGCTCAAGCGTGCGTCGGTTCAGCAGGTCTGCATCGAGTGTCACTCTCCGCTCGCCGGGTCGGCGACCCTCGGCTCGCAGCCGCCGTCGTTCCACAACCTCTCCACCTCGCGCTATCAGAACTGCACCACATGCCACGTTGCGATCCACGGCTCGAACCGCGACCCGCAACTCCTGAAGTAGGAAGAGGAGAACAGAGCGTCATGACGCGACTTTGCAGAACCTGGCTGCTCCTCACTCTGATGCTGATCGCGACGGCCGCGCCGGCCCAGATGATCCCGGTCGATCTGGAGATCGGATACCGCTTCCTCGACCTGAAGGGCAGCAGCGCGATGTATCGCACGCAGGTCAACGAGCAGGAGGGCTTCGTCCTCCGCTCGCTGATGTTCTACTCGATCGCTCCCGACAGCGGCACGAGGTTCACCGATTCGATCCGCATCGACGCCACCGACCTCGGTCTCGCTCCCGCTTCGTCGCTGCGAGTGCAGGCCTACCGCTCCGAAGGGTACCGCCTCGATCTTCGCTTCCGCCGCAGCCGGGAATTCAGCGAACTGCCTCTCTTCGCCAATCCTCTCGCCGCGAGCGGCCTCACCACCGGCCAGCACACGTTCGACCGGACGCGCAACATGGTGGACGGCGATCTCGAGCTGCTGCGCTGGCGGCGGATCCGGCCGTTCGTCGGCTACTCCTGGAACAAGCACGATGGCCCGGGAACGACGACCTATCACGTCGGGCAGGACGAGTTCGTGCTGCTTCAGAACCTGAACGACACGGCGAGCGAGTTCCGCGCCGGAGCGGCGTTCGAGTTCGGGTCCTTCGCCGGAGAGATCACGCAGGGATGGCGGCGCTTCAGCGGCCGCGAGTCGCTCGCCCTCTCCGGTCCGTCCGCCGGCAATAACCCGGGGCCGGTCCTCGGTCAGCCGATCGCGGTCGAGCGCGTGGTCCGCAACTCGAACACCGAAGCCGACACTCCTTTCACCAACGTCTTCGTCACCGGGACGGCCGCCCGGGCGAAGGTGGTCGCCACCTACAGCCGTTTCGCCGCCGAGTCCGACCGCTCCGGCGTCGAAGACGTCGCCGGATCCCTCGCCTCCTTCGCGCTGGGCCGCTTCTACGGCGGCATCAACGAGACCTCCACCGCGCGGGCGGCGAATACCACCTGGCGCGGCGGTGCGCGCGCCGAGGTGCAGATCACGAGCTGGCTCGATTTCCTCTCCGGCTTCCAGCGCGAACACCGCGAGCTGGAGGGGAGCGCGCTCGTCGAGACCCTCTACCTGCAGAGCGTCTCCTTCGGGGGCGTCGCCGATCCGGCGGGACTCCGCGTCATCCTCGACTCCTCCAGTGCGCTCGAACGGGACGAGGACGTCGTCAACGTCGGCCTCCTCGCCCGCCCGCAGGGCCCGTGGTCGCTGCGAGCGGGTTATGCGGCCTCCAGGTACGAAGTGACCGTCGCGCCCGACCTCGCCGAGATCGTCGTCGGCGGAAGCGGCGGCGAGAAAGGGACGCACGACCGCCGCGTCGACACGCTGGAGATCGCCGCGGCCTACGCCACCCCCCGAGTCATGCTCACGGCATCGTGGAAGCGCGACGACGCGGACGTGCCCGTTCTCCGCACCGACTACCTCGGGCGCGATCGCTATCGCGTCCGCGCCGCGTGGAAGGCCCCGAAGTACTTCCGCATCGGCGTCACCGCCGACGAGACCCGGCAGACGAGCGATCGTCCCGACATCGGCTACGACTCGAAGATCCGTCAGTACAGCGGCGAGGTCGAGTTCGCACCGGCTCCATCCTTCCGCCTCCGCGGCGCCGCATCGCAATTCAAGGCCGACAGCACGCTCCTCGTCCGCCGGCCGGAGAACTTCGTCACCGACACGTCGCTCCGCCTCGAAAAGGGAACCGGGTGGGACGGAGGCGCCTCCTGGACGTTCCGCCGAGCGTCGCTCGATGCGTCCTTCGGCCGCTTCGAAAACGAAGGGACCCTCCCCTTCACGCTCGAACGATGGCGCGCGCGTCTGACGTTCCCCGTCGCCGCGAAGACCGGTCTCGCCAC
Source organism: Thermoanaerobaculia bacterium (assembly GCA_035574985.1). Lineage (GTDB taxonomy): Bacteria > Acidobacteriota > Thermoanaerobaculia > Gp7-AA8 > Gp7-AA8 > DATLYG01. The sequence goes on from DATLYG010000150.1 coordinate 3,665, forward strand.
CGAATGGTCGCGCGATGACTATTCCGACTCCGCGACCTCGCTCGGTGACTACGAGGCAACGCGTTACGGGGTCTATCTGCGGTTGATGCCGTAGGGATGCGAGAAGGCGAGAAGGCGAGAAGGCGGCCGAAGCCACTCGCCCACTCGCCTCCTCGCCTGTTTCACCGCAACGCCGCCTGCCCCTGGCGTGAGAAATCGACGGACTTGACCAGAATGCGCGCCGCCTCCTGCGGCGCGTGAAAACCCATCGAATTCTCCGCCTCGATGAAATCGAGCAGGAACTGCGCTTTCCGCTGGAACCGCCGCGCCTCGTCGAGTTTCTCCCCCGCCACACCGGAGGCCTGTGCCCTTTCGATGTCGTCGATCAGCGCGAGCAGAGCGTTCATCGCCACGTCCCGCATCTCGTGCGTCCTCGACTGGATCGTCTCGACGCGGGTTCGCAGTTCCTCTTCCGGCCACTTGTGACAGGTCTGGCAGGCGTTGTTGAGATTCAGCACCGGACTGCGCACGTGATGGTTGCTGATCTTCATCGCGCCGACCCGCTCGTACGGCATGTGGCAGTCGGCACATGACACACCCGACCGCGCGTGGATCCCCTCGCTCCACATCTCGAACTCCGGATGTTGCGCCTTCAGCACAGGGGCGCCGGTGACCGCGTGCGACCAGTCTTTGAATCCGGTCTCTTCGTAGTAGGCGAGAATCTCGTCGCCCTTCAATCCTTTGAACCACGGATACGTCAGTCGCTTTTCCGGTCCCCGGAAGTAGTACTCGACGTGGCACTGGCCGCAGACGAAGGCGCGCATCTCCTGCCGCGTCGCCATCGTGTTGACGTCGTAATCGGAGATCCCCTGCGAAGCCTTCAGTGCCCGGATGCCCTCGATGAAACCGGGGCGCGTCACGCGGAGCTGCATCGTTTTCGGATCGTGGCAGTCGATGCAGGCCACCGGATGCGTGACGTGCTTCCTCGCCTCGAAGTACGGAAGCTGGTTGAGTTTCTCGAAGCCCTTGATCAGATCTCCCCCGCCGGCCTTGCGGTACGCAACATAGACGGAGGCATGGCAATGAAGGCAGGTACCGGGTTGCCTTGCGACGTTCTGCCGCTGCGTGAACTCCTGGTCGGCGAGCATGTAGGCATGGCCGCGCTCCTCGCGGAAGTCGACCGAGAACGCGTAGCCGGCCCACATCCGTCTGAGACGCGGATCTTCCTCGAGGCGCGATTGCGCGACGACCGAGCGGGGATCGGCGTCCGACGGCGTTCGCGGGACCGCCTCACTGCCGCCGTAGCGCGTCCGCACCTGGTCGACGGTGCGGCGGTAGCCGTCGTACTGGAGAGGGAAGTTGCTTCCCCAGACGGCGGGATCGACCGTGTCGTCGGTGAGTTCGACGACGCGATGGAACGGATTGCGCGCCTCCTGCTTTCGCTCGAAGATGCTCACGAGCATCGCCGTCACGCCCGCCGTCACCGCCGTGACGGCGGCGAAGACGAGCCCCGCCATCGTCCAGAGGCGTCTGCGGCGGAGCGTTTTCGCGGGATCGCTGGATGGATCGTTCATGCTGGCTCACCTCATGTGTCCGACGGTCGCGTGGCAGCGGGTGCACGGTGTGGCGTCTTCGGGCCGGTGCTGCACCACCGGTTCGATCGCCTCGACGATCGCGGCGTGGCATTTGCGGCAGGCGCGCTCGGTCACCTCGCGGTTACGGGGTTTGATCCGGAGCGGCTCGTGAAAGCGGCCCGTCGTGAAGGCGAACGAATGCCAGAAGCCGTTCGATGCCTTCGTGGCGTACTTCGGCACCAGACCCGGCGGCGTGTGACAGTCGTTGCAGGCCGCGACCGACCGGTGGCTCGAGTGGCGCCAGTCGTCGTAATGGCTCTGCATGATGTGACAGTTCGCGCAGGCGGCGGGGTCGTTCGTCAGGTAGGAGGCGCCGCGGGCATAGCCGAACGTGAAGACGCCGACACCGCTCGCGACTCCGAGGAGAGTCGCCGACGCAAGAAGCAGAATCGCCTTCATCGTCCCGGCCGCGCGTCCGACCGGCTCACTTGCCGAACACCGTCCAGACCGGCCGGCGCGCGAAGCGGACCACGCGTTCCGTCGTCGTGCCAAGGACCGTCGTATCGGTGAATCTCTTGTGCTGCGCCCCGATGACGATCAGGTCCGCCTTCCCTTCCGCCGCCGTTCGCAGGACCTCCTCGGCGGCGTTGCCCCGCGCCACCGACCAGGTGCAGTCGCAGCGGTCGCGAACCAGGGCCTCGAGACGGCCGCCGAAGTCGCCTTCCGCGTCATCCGGATCGGCAACGTGGACCGCATGCACTTTCGCCCCGAAGGCCTCCGCGAGCGCGATCGCGCTCTCGAGGCCCTTTCGTCCGATGTCGGTGAAATTCACCGGACAGACGATCCGCTCGAGCGCCGGCTGCACGCCGGTCGAGGGAACGCTCATCAGCGGCCGGTCCGTCTCGCGCAGGACGCCTTCGGTGACCGATCCGAGGAGCGCGCGGCGCCAGCCCCGCCGTCCGTGCGTTCCCATCAGAATCAGGTCCGCTCCGATCTTCTTCGCCGTGTCGACGATCGCCGGCGCCGGTGCGGCATCGACCACCATCGTTTCGACCGCCTGTCGCATCCCGGGAAACACCTCGTCGGCAAAGGCGTCGAGCCTCTCCGCGAGTTTCTCCTCGAGATCGCGGTTCGCTTCGAACGTGTAGGCCGCGGTCAGCTCCACGATGTCGATCGGGATGTACGGCTCGTTGGCGAACAGGAGCGTGATGCGAGAACCGAGGCGGCGGTGAAAAAACGAGGCCCAGGCGCACGCCTCCCTGGCGAAATCGCTCAGGTCCGTCGGAACGAGAATCCGGTCGATCATGCCGTGCACGGGGCGAACGCCCGCTGCAAGACTATCCTTCCCGCAGGATCGACGCCAAGTCGCGGAGTTCGTCGACGACGGCGCTCCGGACGAGGCCTTCCGGATCGTTCCTCATGCCGCCGCGCGGAAGCTTCTCGATCAGCGAGCGGAGCCGCTGCACTTCGTGGCGGCGAAACTCCTCACCCAGCAGGGCCTCGTTTTTCAGCGCGTCGATGATCGTCGAGATCTCGCGCATCGGCGCACGAACCGACTCGTCGTCCTCCGCCGCCCGGAGGGCGAGAAGCGCGATCCGCCGCAGGACGGGCGCATCGGCGCGAAGCCGTTCGTTCATGTCTCGAATCTGCAACCGACGACGCGGCCGCGCGGTGACGTTCGTCACCCGAACCGCAGGTGACTTCAGAAGACGTACGTTGCGCGGGCGTGGATCTTCTGCAGTGCCGCGTTCAGGGAGGGTCCGGGCTGCACGCGGAAGTGGTTCGGGATCTTCAGGCGCAGTTCGCCGGCCTCCGGCACTTCGGTCAGCGTCACGCTCACCGGGATCTCGCCGGCGTTGTCCTCGAAGATCTCCCGGATCTTCTTGACCGTCTCTTCGGTCACGTGCGCGTAGGGGACCTCGAGCGCGATCTCCTTCACCTTCCGCTCGCGAATGCCGTCGAGGGGGATGATCTCCATCGCGTTGAGCGCCGGCGTGATCGGCGACTCGTGGAACGCCGCCGCGTGCGATGCGAAGCCGTTCTCCGCCTCGGGAATGCCCTCCGCGCTCCCGGCCGGTTCGGCGCCGGATGCTCCCTCCCCGCCGAAGAGGCTCAGGTTGTCGGTTCGGTCGCCGTACGTCTCCCGCTCGATCTCCTTCGGATCGCGGTCCTCCTCGGCGGAACCGTCCTCGCGAACCTCGTAGGCGGAGATGCGGGCCGGTCCGCGCGACTCGGGGTGTCCTCCGTACTCGTCGTCGAAGCTCTGCGCGGCCTGCTCCGCAGACTGCAGCGACGCGCTGCGCCCCGCGGCAACGCCTCCCGTGTCCTTGACCAACGCGGTGACGAGCACCGGCACGCCGTCCTCCAGCCATTTCGCGCATTTGGCGAAGAGATCGTTGAAGACGACGACGTCGACGCTGCCGTACTGGTCCTCGAGAACGAACTTCGCCATCAGCTTCCCTTCGTTCGGTCCCTTCTTGATCTTCGTCTTCTTGAGCTGCGAAATGATCCCGCCGATGTCGACCACTTCGTCAACATGTTGATGAAGCGTCTCGGTGTTCACTCCCTTCGTGGCGAAAAGGCGAACCTCCTCGGCATACCGGTTGAGCGGATGGCCGGAGACATAGAAACCGAGCGTTTCCTTCTCGTATCGGAGCTTCTCCTCTTCCGGCCACTCCGTGCCGGTCCGCGCCGCGATCTGGACGGGCGTCGGAGGCGCACCGCCGAGCATCCCGAACAGGCTCACCTGCCCCTTCTCCTTCTCGTCCTTCACCCGCTGCGCGCTGTCGGCCGTCGCCTCGAGCTGCTCGAAGAGGACCCTGCGCGGCACGCCGAGGAAATCGAACGAACCCGACTTGACCAGCGCCTCGAGGACCTTCCGGTTACAGGCGCGGAGGTCGACCTCCTCGCAGAACTGCAGCAGCGACGTGAACCGTCCCACTTTCCGGCGGGCGGCCAGGATCGACTCGATGGCCCCCTCGCCGATCCCCTTGACCGCACCGAGTCCGAAGCGGATCGTCTCGCCGACGACGGTGAAGGAGTTGTACGACTGGTTCACGTCCGGCGGAAGCACTTCGATCCCCATCGCCTTCGCCTCGTGGATGAACTTGACCACGTTGTCGGTCTTGTCCATCTCCGACGTCATCAGCGCCGCCATGAAGTGCCGCGGGTAGTGGACCTTCAGCCAGGCGGTCTGATAGGCGACGAGCGCGTAGGCCACCGAGTGCGACTTGTTGAAGCCGTAGCGGGCGAACGGTTCGATGTAATCGAAGATCTCGTTCGCCTTTTTCCTGTCGTAGCCGTTGGCGACCGCGCCGGCGACGAACTTGTCCCGCTCGGCCTCCATGATCGCCTTGTCCTTCTTCCCCATCGCCTTCCTGAGGAGGTCGGCCTGTCCCAGCGAATAGCCGGCGACGGCCTGCGCGATCTGCATGACCTGCTCCTGGTAGACGATCACGCCGTACGTCTCCTCCAGGATCGTCTTCATCGCCGGCACGAGATATTTCGGCTTCGCCACCCCGTTCTTCCGCTTCACGTACTCGTCGACCATCCCCGCGTCGAGCGCGCCGGGACGATAGAGCGCGTTGAGCGCGGCAAGGTCCTCGAACTTCGTCGGCCGTGCCTTGCGGAGCAGATCGACCATGCCGCCCGACTCGAACTGGAACACCCCTTTGGTGCGCCCTTCCTGGAAGAGCCGGTAGACCTCCGGATCGTCGAGCGGGATCGACCCGATGTCGATCGGCTTCCCCGTCTCCCGCTCGGCGGACTTGATCGCGTCGTCGATCACCGTCAGCGTGCGCAGCCCGAGAAAGTCCATCTTGAGAAGACCCATCTTCTCGACCACACGCATGTCGTACTGCGTGACGATTTCGTCCCGGTTCGTCAGGCAGAGCGGCACGTAGTTCGTGACCGGCTCCGGAGTGATGACCACCCCCGCGGCGTGCATGCCGGCATGGCGCGAAAGCCCCTCGAGCTTCGACCCGATCTCGACGATCCGCGCCACTTCCTTGTCGTTGCGGACGGCCTCGGCGAGCGCGGGGGAATCCTGCACCGCCTGCGGCAGCGTCACCTCCGGGCCGGCGGGAATCGTCTTCGCCACCTTGTCGACCAGGCCGTAAGGCAGACCGAGCACACGCCCCACGTCCCGTACCACCGACTTCGCCGCCATCGTCCCGAAGGTGATGATCTGGGCGACGTTCTCCTTGCCGTACTTCTGCCGGACATACTCGATGACCCGGCCCCGATTGTTCATGCAGAAGTCGACGTCGATGTCGGGCATCGAGATGCGCTCGGGATTGAGGAAGCGCTCGAAGAGGAGGTCGTACTCGAGCGGATCGACCTCGGTGATCTCCAGCGCGTAGGCCACGAGCGATCCCGCCGCCGATCCTCTTCCCGGTCCGACGGGAATCCGGTTGTCCTTCGCGAACTTGATGAAGTCCCACACCACGAGGAAATAGCCGGGAAATCCCATCTTCTTGATGATCTCGATCTCCCGCTCGAGGCGCTCCCAGTACTCCTGCGGCTCGTGCCTCGTCTTCCGCCCCGCCGCAAGGCGCTTCTTCAGCCCCTCGCGAACGATGTTCTCGAAGTACGAGG
>DATLYG010000151.1:0-3348 GCA_035574985.1 Thermoanaerobaculia bacterium
TACACGCCGCGGCGCGATCTGCAGATTTCGATTCTTCGGACCAGCACTCTCGACGACATCGAACTCGCCGCGAAATATGTGGTACTGCAGCAGGCGCCGGCGGTGCCGGTCTCGATCGCTCTCCGCGGCGGAACGGACTGGAGAACCGAGGAGGACCTCGACGATCGGATTTCGCTCTTCGCGCAGGCAATCGTCTCGCGGCAGTTCGGGCGGAAGGCGGAGATCTTCGTCATGCCGACGTTCGCCACCCGTGCCGGGCGCGCGGTGACGGCCGGCGACTCCGTCGCGCTCTTCAAGACGGCTTTCAACGTTCCGGTCGGCGTGGCAGTCATGATCCGTCCGGCACTCAGCGTGGTCGCGGAGGTGATTCCTCCCAACCGGGACCTCCCCGATTCGATCGACTCCGACTTCGGGTGGGCGTTCGGCCTCAAGCGCGCGATCGGCGGGCACTACTTCGAGATTCTCCTCACCAACAACAGCGCCACGCACGTCGGCCAGTACGTGACGAGCACGTTCATCGGGACGCCGCTCGACGCCGGCAACGTTCAACTGGGATTCAACATCGAGCGACGCTTCGGAAAGTAGCCCCCCAACCGGAAGAGGATGAGGCACTTACGGCCGTCCTTCCCGGCGGGCCGTTTCTGGTTCCCGGTTTGCAGGAACCGGCGTTCATGCATTGCCCGGAGTGCAGGTCGATGAACGAGCCGGGCGCCGCCGTTTGCAGCACCTGCGGCCTGATCCTCCTGAACGCGGTGCCGAAACGGCGCGCGGCCGACCAGGTTTCCACCCGGCGCCGCGTCGCGGATGTCGAGATGATGCCGTGTCCGTTCTGCGAGGGGACCATTTCCGCGCGCGCCGTCCGGTGCCGCTACTGTGCGGAAGTGGTCAACGACGACTACTACCGCGAGCGGGCCCGGAGAATCCGATCGCGCCTGAACTACGCGAGCTGGGTCGCCTACCTGTTCGGCCTCGGCGTGCTGCTCCTTTTCCGGCCTGTCGGTCTGCTCTCGATCGCGGCGGGACTGGTTCTGTCGATCGTCTACTACGCCATTCCGGCCGAGCCACCCCCCTCCCGGCGCCGCGGCGGCTCGAAAAGCGGCCTCGGCACGATGATCCTCCGCCAGCTCAGGCTGGAGAGGGCCGCCGTTCCGATTCCGATGCTGCGGAACAAGAAGCTGATCTTCGTCGGTACGCCGCTCGTCGCGGCGCTGATCGGCTACTCGGCGAATCTGTTGTTCCTGCAGGAGCCGATGAACGACATCCTCGAACGCAACGAAGCTTTTCGCGGGATGAAGGTCTCGACGCACTACCGGTACTGGGTCATCCCCGGCGTGGTCGTCTACGACCTCAGAACGCTGAGCCTGAAGCAGACGCCGCTCGACGTCCACACGGCGTTTCTCGAGTTCGCGAAGTCGCTCCGCGACGAGCGCTTTGCGCGCGTCGAGCTCTCCTATCAGGGGGTGACGCGCTTCTCGATCGACGGCGAGGCGTTCCGGAAACTCGGCGACGAGTACGCCAGGCGGAACTTCGATTACGTGCTTTACCGGCTCCCGCGCCTCCTCCGCGCCGCCGAGGGAACGACCGCTCCCTCCGCGACCGCCCCGGACCGCGATGCCCTGCTGCATTTCCACCGGCAGTGGTACGGCAGCGACGCGCTGACCCGGAGCGTGGGGCGATGACGGCCTGACGAGACCTGACGAGGCCTAACGGCGCGCTTCGAGGAGACCCTCGCGCTCGAGTTCGCGCAGCAGCGTGATGCTGTCGCGGTACTGGAAGGCACGGATTCCGATGCTGCGCGCCGAGATCACGTTCTCCACCAGGTCGTCGACGAAGACCGTGTGCTGCGGCAGCGAGCCGATGACCTCCAGGGCCCGGCGGAAGATCTCGGGGTCGGGCTTCGCCACCTTGAAGCGGTGCGAGAAGATGAAGCGGTCGTCGCGGGCGAAGAGCACGGAGAACTTCTTCGGGATCAGTTCCGCGTGCACCTCGTTCGAGTTGGAAAGAAAAGCGATGCGGTATTTCTCGCGCACCCGTTCGAGGACCTCCTCGATTCCCGGCATCGGCCCGTCGAAGAAGTCGCTCCAGATGGTGTGGAAGTCGCGGATGCTGCCACGATATCCGGCCTTGTCACAGATCGTGTCGTAGAAATCGATGAACGTGCAGGCGCCCCGCTCCATGTCGCGGTAGCCGCCGGCGTCCTCGAGAATGTCCACCAGTTCGTCGCGCGAGACGGAGGCATCGCGACAGATCGCCGCCAGGACCCGCTCGTACGCGAGCTTGATGACGGTGTTGCCGAGGTCGAAGAGAAACCAGATTTGTTCCGGCATGGGCGGCGAGGCGAGGAGGCGAGGGGGCGTCGAATCCGGTCGCCTCGCCTGCTCGCCTTCTCACATTCTAAAGACTCCGAACTTCGGCGGCTCCACCGGCGCGTTGCAGGCGATCGACAGCCCGAGGCCGAGATAGGTTCGCGTCTGGGCGGGGTCGATCACCCCGTCGTCCCACAGCCGCGCGGTGCTGTAGTAGGGGCTGCCCTCCTGCTCGTACTTCGCGAGAACCGGGTCGGCGATCGCCCGCAGCTCTTCTTCGGAAAGCGACTTCCCCTCCCGCGCGAGCTGGTCGCGCTTGACCGTGACGAGCACGCCGGCGGCCTGCTCGCCTCCCATCACCGAGACCCGCGCGTTCGGCCACATCCAGAGGAACCGCGGCGAGTAGGCACGGCCGCACATGCCGTAGTTGCCGGCGCCGAACGATCCGCCGATGATCACCGTGAATTTGGGTACCGTCGAGTTCGCGACGGCATGGACCATCTTCGCGCCGTCCTTGGCGATGCCTCCCCTCTCGTACTGCCTGCCCACCATGAAGCCGGTGATGTTCTGCAGGAAGACGAGGGGGATCCGCCGCTGGTTGCACAGCTCGATGAAGTGTGTCGCCTTGAGCGCCGACTCGCTGAAGAGCACTCCGTTGTTCGCGAGAATCCCGACCTTGTAGCCGAAAATCCGCGCGAACCCGGTCACGATCGTCGTCGCGTAGCGTTCCTTGAACTCCTGGAAGCGGGAGCCGTCGACGATCCGGGCGATCACCTCCCGCACGTCGTACGGACGGCGGATGTCGCGCGGGATGACGCCGTAGAGTTCCTTCGGATCGTACGCCGGCTCCTCCGGATCGATGCGCGTCTCCGGCTCCTTCTTTTCGAAGGGAAGGTTCTCGACGATGTTGCGCACGATGGCGATGGCGTGGTGGTCGTCTTCGGCAAAATGATCGGCCACCCCGCTGATGCGCGTGTGCACGTCCGCCCCGCCCAGTTCCTCGGCCGTCACTTCCTCCCCCGTCGCGGCGCGCACGAGCGGC
>DATLYG010000152.1:0-13232 GCA_035574985.1 Thermoanaerobaculia bacterium
ATCCTCTGCGAGAAGTGCGACAAGCCGAGGCGACCGAAGCAGCCGCCGCCCAAAGTGGCAGCGCCGCCGCCCCCGAAAGCGACAGCGCCGCCACCTCCTCCTCCCCCTCCCGCTCCCAGGCAGGAGTCGCGGCGCCAGCCGGCCACCGAAGGGGCGACCGCTCCGGTCATGGAGAAGTTTCCGAAGGCGCCCGTCGTACCGTTTCCCGTCGAATCGGCGTCGCCCGCGATCACGAGCGTGGTGAATCTGCTGATTTCCTCCGGTGTGGCCTCCATTCTCATCGGTCCCGATCGGAACGTGAAGTTCGTCTCCGACGAGGCGAAGCGGCTCTTCGACGCTCCCGAGGGGGACCTGTCGACGCTGAAGGTCATCGAGTCGAAGACGGGCGTGCGCATCGGCGAGCTGTCGGTCCCGGCGTCGGCCGGTATTCGGGTGCGCAACCGCAACGTCATCTACTCGCTGGTACCGCTGTCAGGGGGTGCGAGCGGTGCGGTGCTGGTGTTCCGTTCGACCGATGGAGTCGAAGCACACGCCTCGTTCGTGACGTACGTCCGGGAGACGGTGTTCGGACCGCTGCGCGCGCTGCACGACTCGCTGCTGGCCGCGGCGAGGACGAGGGGAAACGATCCGATCCTCGAGGACTCGGCGGCGACGCTCGACCAGATCATCTCCTCGCTGGAGATGGCGCCGGGCGTGGATGATCCCGGATCGCGGCCGGTGCCGACGGTGAGCGACGTGGTGCATCGCGTCGCGGAGCGGTTCCGCCCGTTCGCCGCCCTGAAGGGGGTGGAGCTGCAGGTCGATGTTCCCGAGCTGGAGGAACGCTTCCGCGATCATGACCAGCTCGCCGAGGCGCTCGGCATCCTGATGGACAACGCCCTGCATTACGTGCCGCCCGGCGGGCAGGTGGTGATCGGGGTGCGATGGATGGAGCACAAGGGAAAGCCGCTCCTTCTCTTTTTCGTCATCGACAACGGCCCGCTGGTGCCGGAGCCGATGCGGACGGCGATCTTCGAGCCCGATTTCATCTGGAACCCGTCGGCGCCGGAGCGGACGGGGCGAAGTCTGTTCAAGGCGCGCGAATTCGCCGTCGCCCACTCCGGTTCGGTATGGGTGGAGTCGAAGACGGGGAAGGCATGCACATTCTTTCTGCGCGTGAGGCCCGACTCCGCGCGTTAGGCGCGACCGTCACGGCGAGCGGCCGCGTCATGGTACGGGATGGAATTCCGCGGACGGCGATGACCCCGGTCCTCCTCGCTCTCTTCCTCTCCCTTCCCCTCGCCGCGTCGGAGATCACGCGGGAGAACGTTCTCGCGCAGATGAATGCCCATCGCGCCGAGCGCGGACTGCTCCCTCTGCAGGAGAACGCCTGCCTCGATGCGGCGGCGGAAAGCCGGATGCGCGAGATGGAGGACCTCGGCTACTGGGCGCACGAGTCGCCCGACGGGCGTTCTCCCTTCCGCTGGCTGGCGGCGCACGGATACAGCCATCGCTACGCCGCGGAGAATCTCGCCACGGGATTCGAAACGGCGGAGGTGATGGTGAGTGCGTGGATGGAGTCGGACGGCCACCGCGAAAACATCGTCTCGCCGCTCTACGACGAGTGCGGCATCGCCGTCATCGACGGCGCGACGCGTGGGCGCGCCGCCGGCCGCTCGGTCGTGGTGCTGTTCGCCCGCGCCGCGGAGGCGGCCCCCTCCAGTGCGGTGGTTCCTCACGACGCGAGGCTCCGCGACGCCGGCGATCCGGGAACATCGTCGCGAAGGGGCAACGAAGCAGGCCGCCGCAACCCGTAGGGCCGTCAGGCCACCCGCACGGTCGGATCGATCTCCCGAGCCCAGGCGCTGATGCCACCCCTGAGGTTTCGCACGCGGCTGAAGCCGTGTTCGGCGAGGAACTGCTGCGCGCGCCCGCTCCTCTGGCCGCTGCGGCAATAGACGACGACGTCGCGGTCGCGGGGAATCTCTCCGAGGCGGTGCGGGACCTCGCGCAACGGAATGTGCTGCGCCCCCTGCAGGTGATCGGTCTGGTATTCGTACGTCTCGCGAACGTCGACGAGGACGAGGTCCTCTCCCGCGTTCAGTCTCTCGGCAAGCTGGCGGACGGTGATCTCCGTTTCGTGCATCGGGTTGCAGAATCCTTCATAGTCGATCAGTTGATGAATGGCCGGCTGCTCCCCGCAGAGCGGGCACGCCGGATTCTTTCGCAGTTTCAGCTCTCGGAAGCGCATCGCCAGCGCGTCGATCAGAAGCAGCCGGCCCCGCAGCGGCGTGCCCGTTCCGGTGATGAGCTTGATCGCCTCGGCCGCCTGGATCGTGCCGACGATTCCCGGCAGCACGCCGAGGACGCCCCCCTCCGCGCACGACGGAACGAGGTGCGGCGGAGGAGGCTCGGGGTAGAGACAGCGGTAGCACGGCCCGTTCCCGGCGTCGAAGACCGAGACCTGCCCGTCGAAGCGGAAAATCGAACCGTAGACGTTGGGCTTCCCCGCGAGCGCGCAGGCGTCGTTCACGAGGTAACGGGTGGGAAAGTTGTCGGTGCCGTCGACGACGATGTCGTAGCCGGCAATCACATCCATGGCGTTCTCCGACGTCAGCGCGCCGGCGTGCGTGACGATCTCGATGTCGCGGTTGAGGTCCTGCAGCCGGGCCCGGGCCGCGTCGAGCTTCGGCCGCCCGACGTCGCTCGTCCCGTAGAGAACCTGGCGATGGAGATTCGTCAGATCGACCTCGTCGAAATCGACGAGGCCGATGCGCCCCACGCCCGCGGCGGCGAGATAGATCGCCGCCGGACTCCCCAGACCCCCCGCCCCGACGACGAGAACGGAGGCCTTCTTCAGCCGCTCCTGACCTTCCTCGCCGATTTCGGGAAGAAGAAGATGACGGGAGTAGCGCTGCAGTTCGGCCGGTGAAAGCATGTTCGATTCCTGAATGTCCTGCGAACGACCGCGGGAGCGCGCTCTCCGCGTGGTCGGCAGATCACGGCAACAGGCGGCTGGCGATCTCCTGAATCCTCTTTCCCTCCGCCCGCCCCTTGTAGCGCGCAGTCGCCTCCTTCATCACCCTGCCGAGGTCCTTCTTCGACGCAGCACCGGTGGCGGCGATGATTTCGCGGATGCCTCCCTCGAGTTCCTCGTCGGAGAGTTCGGGGGGGAGATAGCTTCTGAGGATCTCGAGCTCGGCGCGTTCCTTTGCGGCGAGATCGGTGCGGTTCGCCTTCGTGTACTGCTCGATGGAGTCGAGGCGCTGCCGGACCGCCTTCCGGATCACGCCCATCGCCTCCTCATCGGAGAGTTCGTGGCCGAGGTGAATCTGCTCGTTCTTGAGGGCGGCCTGAAGCATCCGGAGGGTGGAGGTGCGCTCGGCGGTGCGCGCCTTCATCGACTCGGTCATGTCGGCGCGGATCTGCTCGGTCAGCTTCCCCATTTGCGTCTCCTCGCGCGACATTCTATTCTCGCCCGCCATGCCGCTCGACGTGCTCGCGCTTCTGAACAAGACCGGCGCTCTGCTGAAGGGGCACTTCAAGCTGTCGTCGGGACTGCACAGTCCCGACTACGTGCAGTGCGCCCTTCTCCTGCAGCACCCGCGCAACGCGAAGGCGCTCGGCGAGGCACTGGCCGCGCGCGTCCGCCCGATGCGTCCGGAGAAGATCGTCTCCCCGGCCCTCGGAGGGGTGGTGATCGGCTACGCCGTCGCGGAGGCGCTCGACCTGCCGTTCGTCTTCACGGAACGGAAGGACGGCGAGATGGTGCTGCGTCGCGGATTCAGGATCGCGCAGGGAGAGCGCGTGGTGGTCATCGAGGACGTGGTGACGACCGGCAGGTCGATGAAGGAAGCGGCGAAAGCGGTCGCCGATCGCGGGGGGCTGGTGTTCGGGTTCGGTTCGATCCTCGACCGGAACGGCGGGAAAAACCCGTTCGACGCGCCATACGAGTCGCTCCTCGCGCTCGAGCTCGAGACCTACGAGGAGGCGTCGTGCCCGCTCTGCGCGAGCGCCGTCCCGCTCGAGGTTCCCGGCAGCCGGTACGGCACGCGGGCATGAGCGAGAAGACGATCACCGTCGGCGGGCGGCAGTTCGACCTGGCCATCCGGCGCGAGGGGGCGGTGTTCCGCGCGGGGGATGCGACCGTCGAGGTGATCGCGGTCCGGCCGAACGAGGCGGAGATCCGCGCCGGCGGACGGATTCATGTCGTGCCGTTCGTGATCGACGGTTCGCAGGTGAGCTTCGCATTCGACGGAGGAATCTGGGTCGTCGATGTCGTGGAGAAAGGCGCGCGCAGAAAAGCGAAGCATCGCGACCACTCGATGAGCGCGCCGATGCCGGGCGTCGTGCTGAAGATCCTGGTGAAGAAAGGCGACGCCGTCGCCAGGGGGGCCCCGCTGGTGATTCTCGAGGCGATGAAGATGGAGCACCAGATCGTCGCGCCGTACGACGGCGAAGTCACGGCCGTGAACTGCCGGGAAGGGGAATTGGTCCAGCCGGGGACCGACTTGATCGAGATGGAGGCGCGATGAGAATCGCGGTCGACAGCGTCACGGTCGTCGAAGTGGGGCCGCGTGACGGCCTCCAGAACGAGCCGGTCACGGTCCCGACCGAAGCGAAGGTCGCCTTCATCACGGCGTTGAGCGACGCCGGTCTCCGCATCATCGAGGCGGGAGCGTTCGTCAGCCCGAAGTGGGTGCCGCAGATGGCCGACACGGCCGAGGTCTACCGCGAGATCCCGAAAGACCCCGGCGTCGACTATCCGGTGCTCGTGCCGAACATGAGGGGGCTGGAGCGGGCGATCGACGCGGGAGTGAAGTCGATCGCGATCTTCACGGCGGCATCGGACACGTTCAACAGGCGGAACATCAACATGTCGATCGACGAGTCGTTCGACAACTACGCGCCGGTGGCGGCGCGGGCGCTTCGGGAAGGAATGCGCATCCGCGGATATGTTTCGACGGCGTTCGGATGCCCGTACGAGGGAGAGGTCGCGCCGGAGAAGGTGCTCGAGGTCTGCGCGCGGCTGCTCGACCTCGGCTGCTGGCAGGTGTCGGTCGGCGACACCATCGGCGTGGGCACCCCGCTGCAGGTGCAGGGGGTGATCGGCGTGCTGCTGCAGGCGATCCCGGCCGAGCGGCTGGCGATGCACTTTCACGACACGCGCGGGACGGCGCTGGCGAACACGCTCGCCTCGCTCGAGATGGGGATCGCCACGTTCGACGCGTCCGCCGGCGGGCTGGGTGGCTGTCCCTATGCGCCGGGTGCGTCGGGCAATCTGGCCACCGAGGACCTCGTCTACATGCTCGAGGGGATGGGTATCGAGACGGGAGTGCGGCTCGACCGGCTGGTTGCCGCCTCGCAGATCATCGCCCCCCACCTCGATCACCCGCTGCCGGGCCGCTACTTCAACTCCCGGCTCTCGCCTCTCAGGCCTCGGGTGCCACCGGCACCAACCGCCGTACAATGAGACCTGACACCCGATGGTTCGGCATGCGGTGAGCGGCTGGAAGGACGGATGGTACGTCGTACCGTACCGCGTGATCTTCCGCGATCTCGACTACTTCGGTCACGTCAACAATGCCGTTTACCTCACGTACTTCGAAATCGCCCGGACCGACCTCTGGCTGCAGTTGATCGGAGGGAAAGAGGCCGGCGACGTCGGCTTCATCGTCGCGCGCGCCGAGTGCGACTTTCGTCTTCAGATCGGACTGGAGGAGATCGAAATCGCCGTCCGCATCGGCGAGATGCGGGAGACGTCGTTCGACTTTCTCTACGAGATCCGCAAATCGGACGGCCGCCAAATTGCCGCCACGGGAAAAGTGGTGGTGGTGTATTACGACTGGAAGAAGCAGTCGAAGGCCCGGATCCCCGATGAACTAAGGAGACACGTGCAGTTGTTGCAGTCACAGGAAGGGTGACGAAGATGACGTCGGCGCGCGTCCTGACCCATCCCGCGGTTGCACGGCAGCGCTTTCTGGCGCTGGCGCAGCTTCCCGAGCCGCACATCGATCTGGTCGAGGCCTCGCTCGTCGTGGCGCTCGAGGACAATCCGGCGATCGACATCGAGCGCTACCTCGGGCAGGTGCGCGACTGGAGCGACTCGATCCGCCAGCGCCTTCTCGGGTCGCACGACGTGGAGCGGATCGTCGAGTCGATCAACCGCCTCCTCTTCGACGAGGAGGGGTTCCACGGCGAGGACGAGGACTACTACGACCCGCGCAGCGCGATGCTCAACGAGACGCTCGACCGTCACGCCGGTCTGCCGATCAACCTGTCGATCCTCTACATCGAGATCTCGCGGCGCGTCGGCGCGGAGGCCTCGGGCGTCTCGCTCCCGGGGCGCTTTCTCGTGAAGTTCTCGGGCGAGTTCGGCGACATCATCGTCGATCCCTTCGACGGCGGACGCGTGCTCTCGACGGTGGAGTTGCAGAAGATCCTCGACACGCTCTACGGCGGCGGCGTGCGCCTCCGGGAGCATCATCTTCGCTCGTTCCGCCCGAAGGAGGTCCTGGCCCGCGAGCTGTCGCATCTGAAGGCGGCCTATCTGGCACAGCACGACATCGCCCGCGCGGCGGCGACGGTCGACCGTCTCCTGATCCTCGACGACCGCGATCCGTACGAGCTGCGCGACCGCGCGGCTCTGGCCATGCAGATGCACGCCTATGCGCTCGCCATCGAGTGCCTCGAGCGCTATCTGGCGCTCACGCCGCACGCCGGCGACAGCAGCCGCGTCCGCGAGCAGATCGCCTACCTGCGCGCGTGGATGGAGCAGAACTGAGGTCCCGCGCGTCGCGTCAGCGGTTCATTCGTCTTCCGTCTGCTGCAACTGCGCGATCAGGCGGTTGATCGAATGGGTGAGCGGCCGGGCCTCGCGGCCGCCGAGTTCCTCGACCCACTGCCGGTAGGGACCGCGGAGTTTCTCGACCACGCCACGGCCGCGGCGCGTGAGCCGGATCCGGCTGGCGCGGAGGTCCGCGGGATCGTCGATCCGTTCCACCAGGCCGAGATGCTCGAGGCGGGCCACCATTCCGGTCATGTTCTGCTTGGAGACGAGCATCGAACGCGCGACGGCGGCGAGCGTCATCGGCTCTCCGCTCTCGAAGAGGGCCGCGAGAACGAACCACTGCTGCGGCGTGACGTTCTGGCGCTCGAAGAGCGGCGCGAGCCGCCGGGTCAGGAGATTGCCGAGCTGCACCACTCCGGTGACGAGATCGCGTTCGGCCATGTCGTCAATTTATTGACGATCTCGGCCGCTGTCAAATCGAACGGAAGATGGCGCGTCCGGCGAAGAGTGCCGCGTCGCCCAGCTCCTCTTCGATGCGCAGGAGCTGGTTGTACTTCGCCATGCGGTCGCTTCGCGACGCCGAACCGGTCTTGATCTGCCCGGCGTTGGTCGCCACCGCCAGGTCCGCGATCGTCGAATCTTCCGTCTCGCCGGAACGGTGGGAGATGATCGACCGGTAGCCGGCCCGCTTCGCCATTTCGATCGTCTCCAGTGTCTCGGTGAGTGTCCCGATCTGGTTGACCTTCACCAGAATCGCGTTGGCGATGCCGCGCTCGATCCCCTTCGCGAAGATGGCGGGATTGGTCACGAAGAGGTCGTCGCCGACGATCTGCTCGCTCCCGCCGAGTGCCTTCGTCATCGCCTCCCATCCCTCCCAGTCGCCTTCGGCCAGACCGTCCTCGATGGAGAGGATCGGGTACCGCTTCGTCAGACCGGCGTAGTACTCGATCATCTCCGCACTCGACCGCTTCTTTCCTTCGAAGGTGTAGTGTCCACCCTCGCCGAACTCGGACGCGGCGACGTCGAGGGCCAGCCAGACCTGCTCGCCCGGCCTGTATCCCGCCTTCTCCACCGCCGAGAGAATCAGATCGAGCGCCTCGGCATTGGTCTTCAGATCGGGAGCGAATCCCCCCTCGTCGCCCACGGCGGTGGTCAGCTTTCTGTCATGGAGGATCTTCCGGAGATTGTGAAAGATCTCCACCCCGGCGCGGAGCGCGTCGGAGAAGGTGGAAAAGCCGGCGGGGACGATCATGAACTCCTGCACGTCGAGGTTGTTGTCGGCGTGCGCTCCCCCGTTGATGACGTTCATCTGAGGAACGGGCAGCGTGCGCGCGCCCGCGCCGCCCAGGTAGAGGAAAAGCGGCAGCCCGGAAGCCTCGGCGGCGGCGCGGGCGACGGCCAGCGAGACGCCGAGAATGGCGTTCGCGCCCAGTTTCGATTTGTTCTCGGTGCCGTCGAGCTGCTTCATCAGCAGGTCGATCATCGCCTGCTCGCGCGCGTCCATCCCCTCGACCTCGGCGGCGATGCTCTCGTTCACATTGGCGACGGCGGTGGAGACGCCCTTGCCGAGAAAGCGCCTGCTGTCGCCGTCGCGAAGCTCGAGCGCCTCTCGCGAGCCGGTCGACGCGCCGGAAGGAACGGCGGCCCGGCCCAACGCGCCGGAGTCGAGCAGGCAGTCGACTTCGATGGTGGGGTTGCCGCGGGAATCGAGGATTTCGCGCGCGTAGAGTTCCGTGATTCTGAACATGGGCGCGATTATATGAGGCGCCAGATCGCGAGGGCGCGGAGGCGCCCCCCGCGCCTCCGCACCACGCATGCTTCTACTTCGACATCGGGAGTTTCGCCGCGCGCCAGGCGTTCACGCCGCCCTCGAGGGCAGCGACGTTCCGGATTCCATGAGCGTTGAGGTCCAGCGCCGCACGGGCGCTCGTCTCTTCGTTCGGTCAGGCACAGTAGGTGATGATCATCTTCCCCGGCGGAAGCTCGTTCGCCCGCTTGATGATCTCGCTGAACGGAATGCTCAGCGCACCCTGAATGTGTTCGGCGTTGTACGACTCGCGCGTCCGGACGTCGACGAACACCGCCTTGCCGGCCTTCACCAGCCGCAGCGCCTCGCCGGCCTCGATCCGCTTCGCCGCCTCGGGCGGCTGCGGCGGAATCTGCTGCAGGCTTCCACTCCCCCCCTGCGTGACCTTCACCGTTCCGGGAGGGGCCTTCATCTGTGCGCTCGCGGCGGCGGCCAGGAGCGTCGCCGCGATGAGAACTGCCGTCGTCTTCTGCATGGTGTCTTCCGTCTCCTGAGGGAATCGAAACCGGTCGGAAGCGTAGCATCTTCCGCGACGGCCCCGCCGGTGCGCGATTCGTTCGCGGCCGGAGCGGGAAGAGGCTCCGGCGATGCGCTGTTGAACAAATCGTACCCGGATGGTACTGTTTGCCGCCGATGCTGAAGATCTCCAGGCTCACCGACTACGGACTTCTCGCCAGCGTCTATCTGGCCCGCAAGGCGGGCGAGGTCGTCGCCGCGCGGGAAGTGGCGGCGTTCTACCACCTTCCGCTGCCGATGATCACGAAGGTGCTCAAGGCGCTGCATCAGGGAGGGGTGATCTGCTCGCATCGAGGCGTGGGGGGCGGCTATTCGTTCGAGGGAGATCCGGAGGCGGTGACGCTCGGGCAACTCCTCGAGGTCCTCGAAGGCCCGTGGGACCTGGTGGAGTGCGAGACGATCGACGCGGATGGACAGGCCGTCTGCGCCATTCGCGTCGCCTGTCCGTCGCGGCGCTTCATGTACGGAATCAACCGGGCCGTCAAGGGAGCCTTCGATCAGGTCACGCTGGGCGACCTGATCCGCGGCGGGGTCTCGCCGCAACTCGTCGACAGAAAGAAGCTCGCGCACGCCGTCGAGCAGGTGAGTGTCTCCGCATGAGCACGATCGAACAACTCGCGAACCAGGAGTACAAGTACGGCTTCGTCACCGACATCGAAGCCGATGTGGCTCCCCCGGGGCTGAATGAGGACATCGTCCGCCTGATCTCCTCGAAGAAGCAGGAGCCGGAGTGGCTGCTCGAGTGGCGCCTCCGCGCGCTGCGGCACTGGATGACCATGAAGGAGCCGACGTGGGCCAACGTGAAATACGGTCCCATCGACTACCAGGCCATCCGCTATTACTCGGCGCCGAAAAAGAAAAAGGAGCTGAAATCGCTCGAGGAGGTCGACCCGGAGCTGCTGCGCACGTTCGAGAAACTCGGCATCTCGCTCGAGGAGCAGAAGCGTTTGACCGGCGTTGCCGTCGACGCGGTATTCGACAGCGTCTCGGTCGCCACCACCTTTCGCGAGGAACTGGCGAAGCACGGGATCATCTTCTGTTCGTTCTCCGAGGCGGTCCGGGAGCATCCCGAGCTCGTCCGCCGCTATCTCGGCTCGGTCGTTCCGTACACCGACAATTTCTTCGCCACCCTCAACTCGGCGGTGTTCAGCGACGGCTCGTTCTGCTATATCCCGAAGGGCGTCCGCTGCCCGATGGAGCTGTCGACGTATTTCCGCATCAACACCGCGGGAACGGGGCAGTTCGAGCGGACGCTGATCGTCGCAGACGAAGGGGCGTACGTCAGCTACCTCGAGGGCTGCACCGCGCCGATGCGCGACGAGAACCAGCTCCACGCCGCCGTGGTCGAACTGGTGGCCCTCGACGGCGCCACGATCAAATACTCGACGGTGCAGAACTGGTATCCGGGAGACAAGGACGGAAAGGGCGGCATCTACAACTTCGTCACCAAGAGAGGGAAGGCGTCGCGCGACGCGAAGATTTCATGGACGCAGGTGGAGACCGGGTCGGCGATCACCTGGAAATACCCGAGCTGCATCCTGCAGGGAGACAACTCGGTCGGCGAGTTCTACTCGGTCGCGCTGACGAACAACTACCAGCAGGCCGACACCGGCACGAAGATGATCCACATCGGAAAGAACACCCGGTCGACGATCATCTCGAAGGGAATCTCGGCCGGCCATGGACAGAACACCTACCGCGGCATGGTGAAGATCCTCCGGAGCGCCGACGGCGCACGCAACTACTCGCAGTGCGACTCGCTTCTGCTCGGCGACAAGTGCGGGGCGCACACCTTCCCCTACATCGAGGTGCGCAACGCCACGGCCACGATGGAACACGAGGCGTCGACGTCGAAGATCGGCGAAGACCAGCTCTTCTACTGCCAGCAGCGCGGCATCTCGCCCGAAGACGCGGTGAACATGATCGTCAACGGCTTCTGCAAGGAGGTCTTTCGCGAGCTGCCGATGGAGTTCGCGGTCGAAGCGCAGAAGCTCCTCGGAGTCAGTCTGGAAGGAAGCGTCGGCTGAGACCGGGTGGCGTCCCGAGCCGGCGATGCGCGGCAAGGGACCGGATGCCGGATGCCGCACGCGCAGGAAATCGCAATGCTCGAAATCAAGAACCTCCACGCCGCCATCGACGGCAAGGAAATCCTCAGGGGCCTCGATCTGAGCGTCAAAGCCGGCGAGGTGCACGCCATCATGGGGCCGAACGGCTCGGGCAAGAGCACGCTGGCGAACGTTCTGGCCGGCCGCCCTCACTACGAAGTCACTCTCGGCACGATCGAGTTCGAAGGGAAGAACCTCCTCGCGCTCTCCCCCGAGGAGCGGGCGCGCGAAGGGGTGTTTCTCGCGATGCAGTACCCGGTCGAGATCCCGGGAGTGAACAACCTCTACTTTCTGAAGGCGGCCTTCAATGCAATGCGCAAACACCGCGGAGAGGAGGAGCTCGATGCGGTCGAGTTCCTCCAGCTCGCGCGCGAGAAGATGAAGCTCGTCGACCTCGACGAGAGCTTCATGAACCGCGGCGTGAACGAGGGGTTCTCGGGCGGTGAGAAAAAGCGGAACGAGATCTTCCAGATGGCGGTGCTCGATCCGAAGCTGGCCATCCTCGACGAGACCGACTCGGGCCTCGACATCGACGCGCTCCGCATCGTGGCCCGGGGAGTGAACACCCTTCGCAGCGAGAAGCACGCGGTCCTCGTCATCACGCATTACCAGCGCCTCCTGCGCTACCTGGTCCCCGACTTCGTGCACGTGCTGGCCGGCGGCCGGATCGTGAAATCGGGAGGGAAGGAACTCGCCGAAGAGCTCGAGCAGAAGGGCTACGAGTGGATCGACCAGGAGGTCGCCGCGGGGGCGGCATCATGAGCGGTGCGGTCGAGAGCGGTACGCTGGCGACGATCCGCGAACAGGCGGCCTTGCGGTTCCGGCAGCTCGGCTGGCCGTCGCCGAAGCTCGAAGAGTGGCAGTACACGAGCCTCGCTCCCCTCCAGAAGCGGTACGAGAGCGGCTTCGCGCGCGCGGAGTCGGTCCCGCAGACCGTGGAGACGCACGGCTTCAGCATGGAAGGGAGAGCGGTGGCGGAGCTGGTCTTCTGGAACGGCAGGCCGGTCGGAAGCCGGCGGGCCGGCGAAGGAGCGGGTGCGGACCGGGCACCGGCCCTCTCCGTCTACGCGACCGACGACGACACCGACCCGATCGTGGCGAAGTATTTCGCGAAATACGCCGACCATCAGCGCCATCCTCTGACGGCGCTGAACACGGCGAACGCGACGGCGATCGCGATCGTCGAGGCAAGGGAACCGGTCGAAGGCTTCGTGCACATCCTTCGCCTCGGCGAGGACGGATACGAGTCGCACCCCCGGACGATCGTCTTCGCCGCACCGGGCAGCCAGATCGTGGTGGTGGAGACGTTCGCCGGCAGCGGAACGTACTTCACGAACGCAGTGACCGAAATCGTCGCCGCCGGCGGCGCCGTCGTCGATCACTACAAGATCGAATGCGAGTCCGACGGGGCATTCCACATCGGCACCGTGCAGATCCACCAGGAGCGATCGAGCAGTGTGACGCAGCGCTGCATCTCCTTCGGCGGGGGTCTGGTGCGCAACGAGGTCAACGTCCGTCTCGCCGGCGAGGGGGCGTCGGTCGTGCTCGACGGTCTCTACGTCGCGGGCGGCTCGCAGCACATCGACAACCAGACGACGGTCGACCATGCCGTCCCCCGCTGCGAGAGCCTCGAGCTTTACAAGGGGGTACTCGACGGGAGCTCACGCGGCGTGTTCGACGGCAGGATCATCGTCCGTCCCGACGCCCGCAAGACGGTGTCGCGGCAGACGAATCACAATCTGATTCTCTCCGAAACGGCGATCGTCGACTCGAAGCCGACGCTCGAAATCCACAATGACGACGTCAAATGCCATCACGGTTCGACCATCGGCCGCCTCGATGAGGAGGCGCTCTTCTATCTCCGTTCGCGAGGCATCGGCGAGGAGGAGGCACGCGGCCTGCTCGTGCTGGCCTTTGCCGGCGAGATCATCGACCGAATGAAGGTCGAGCCGGTGCGCGAGCAGGCCCGCCGGATGATGTTCCGGCAGATGCCGGCGAGACTGCCCGAACGGCGCAACGGCGGGAGGACCCCATG
>DATLYG010000153.1:0-4765 GCA_035574985.1 Thermoanaerobaculia bacterium
TGGCGGCCCAACCGGATGACCTCGAGGTTCTGCCAGGTGAACAGAAGAAGGAAGAGCCCGATCGGAATGCCCAGCGAGAGAACGGCCAGCAACTCCCGGAAGCGGCGACGGTCGCGCTCCCGGACGATGTGCGTGTTCTCGATCGGCTTCTTCTGCGTGTAGTGCATGGGGCAACGGTCCGGAGTCGACGAACAAGGGTGAAGATCTGCCTGCAAGCACGATCATTCGAGCGCCATCCACTGACACCCACCCTCCGCGCACCACCCCTCCCGGGCTCCCGGACCGCACACACACCCGACCCTTCCCCAACCTTCACCCTTGCTCGACGACTCCGCGTCCGAACGGGTCTTCCGACAACGTTTCCGCGACGCGCAGCTTCGCGCTGCGCGACCGCGGATTTCTTTCGATTTCCGCTTCCGAAGCAGTGACGGGGCGGCCGGTGAGCACCTTCACCACCGCCTTCGCGCCGCATCCGCACACCGGCAGACCCGGCGGACAGACGCACGCGCCCTCGAGACTGCGGAACGTCTGCTTGACGATCCGGTCCTCGAGGGAATGAAACGAGATGATCGCGACGCGCGCGTGCGGTTCGGCAACCCGCACCGCGTCGATGACGAACTGACCGAGCCCGACCAGTTCCCCGTTGACCGCGATGCGCAGCGCCTGAAACGTCAGCGTCGCCGGATCGATCTCGTGCGGCCTCGCCCGCTTGACGCTGCGGACGATCTCCGCGAGCCGTCCCGTCGTCTCGATCGGCGCCTCCTCGCGGGCCCGAACGATCGCGCGCGCGATCCGCTTCGCCATCGGCTCCTCGCCGTATTCGCGAAGGATCCGCGCCAGACCGCCCTCGTCCATCGAGTTGACCAGATCGGCCGCGCTCGGCCCTCCACCCCCCATCCGCATGTCGAGCGGCGCGTCGTGGCGGAACGAAAACCCGCGCGACGCGTCGTCGAGCTGCATCGAGGAGACGCCGAGGTCGGCGAGCACTCCGCTCACCCTCCCCTCTCCCTGCTGCTTCAGAATGTCAATGAGCGATTCATGACGCCCGCACACGAACGTCACGCGATCTCCGTATCTCCTCAGCCGCTCCGCCGATCGCTCCAGCGCTTCCGGATCGCGATCGATCGCCAGCAGGCGCACGCGGGGGTTCGCTTCGAGAAGCGCCTCCGCATGCCCTCCCAACCCGACCGTCGCGTCGACGAGAAGCCCGTCTTCGCGCGACGGCCGCAGGAGTTCGACTGTCTCTTGTAAAAGAACCGGTTCGTGAATCATGGGCGCCGGCCATCAGACGCCGTGCAGTTCCAACTCCTTGAAGTCCTCCACCGTGAGCGGCGCCTCGGCGAGACGCTTCTGGATCCGCTCTTCGTTCCACACCACCAGATGGTCCTGATTGCCGAGCACGACAACGTCATCGGCGATGCCGGCGACGCTCCGCAACACGGCGGGGACGAGAACGCGCCCCTGCGCGTCGATCGTGCTGACCTGTCCGAAGTAGTTCACCCGCTCGAGCATCTTGATCCGCGCGAGCGAGGTGGAAGGTACCTTCTGCAGCCGTGCCTGGAAATCGAACCAGACCGGCAGCGGATAGACGAGCGCGCGTGCGCCGTCCGTGGAAGTGATGAAGCAGTCGGGCCCGTAGCGGTCTTCGATGATCTTGCGGAAGCCCGCCGGGACCTTCAGCCGGCCCTTCTCATCGATCTTCGCGGGGGCATGCCCCATCAGGACGTTGAGTTCGACGGCCACACTTGTCTCGCTTCAGGGCCGTTCTACCACCAAACTCCACTTCTGTCCACATTTTTCCACTCGATGGGCCGGTTCGTTCTCTCCTCCGACGGATGGCGAGGTCACCCGCGACCCCTGATCCTGGCTGCTACTTGACCAGGTTTTTGAGCTTGTTCAGAAGGTCGCTGCCGACGAGGTTGTCGGCCGCGGCGAGGACGCGCTGGATCGTTTCGAGCAGATCGCCCTCGCCGCTCCAGTGCTCGCGCAGGATTTCCGGATCGGTGTCGAGCAGCATCCGGTTCAGCACGTAGACGGCGAGGACGAGATCGTCGACGAGGCCCATCGGCCCGGCGAACATCTCGGGGATGAAATCGAGAGGGAGAATGAAGTAGGCGATCGCGCTTCCGAGGAGAACCTTGTTCCGTCCCGTCACCCGCGGATCGTTCGTCAGCCGCCAGAGCAGGATGAACACGTCGGGCGCGAGCAGCAGGTATGGCGCCGCCCTGCCGGCAACGCTCCCTTTCTTCGCGAGGAACTCGCGGATGTTCCGGCGTATGCGGTCGTAGTACCGCTCGGCGCGTTCCGAGGTGACCCGCTCCGAACGGACCAGCGCCTCCTTCACCTCCTCTTCCGTCGCATTTCCTGCGGCGGGCCGGCTTTCATCGTCGTTCATCGTTCCCTCCGGGCAGCGGGAGGTCGGCTCCTCCCCTGCCGAGTATGACGGCAAGGCCGCCGTCGATGATCCAGATGTTCCGGATCTCCGTTTTCACGAAGGCGGGCAAGAAGCGGTCCAGCGAGAGGACGAAGGTCGCAGGCTCCTCGAAGCCGATCATCTCCTCCGGCATCTGTTCGCGAAAGAGTCCGAAGAGAAACCGCGGCACCGGAATCGCGCCGAACGCGGAGGCGGCGTGGAGCGGGAAGCGGAGGGTGGTGCCGCGCGCGACGATCTCCGTGATCTCGACCTGAAATGGCACGGCGATCCACTTCCGGACGACTCCCTCGACGCGCAATCGCCCGTTCTCGAAGCGAAGCTCCATCCGCTCGACCGGCGGCACACGGAACCGCTGGGCGAAAGCGTTGAGCCGCTCGCCGTCGACCCGGACTTCGAGATGGTCCCACTCGATGAACATCAGCTCCCGGCCGGCCGCATGTCGCCGTCAGCTCCCGGGCCCTCCTCCCCGAGAGCTGAGGGCCGAGAGCTGCATTGAGTATCATGCCGGCGCCACATGCCCAAACGCACCGACCTGAATTCCATCCTGATCATCGGATCGGGCCCCATCATCATCGGACAGGCAGTCGAGTTCGACTACTCCGGAACGCAGGCCTGCAAGGCCCTCAGAGACGAGGGCTATCGCATCATCCTGGTGAACTCCAATCCTGCGACGATCATGACCGATCCGGAGTTCGCCGATCGCACCTACATCGAGCCGCTGACTCCGGAGACGCTCGAGCGGATCATCGCGCGCGAGAAGCCCGACGCCATCCTGCCGACGGTGGGCGGTCAGACCGGGATCAACCTGGCGATGGCGCTGCACGAGATGGGGGCGCTCGAGCGCCACGGCGTCGAACTGATCGGCGCGAATTACGACGCCATCAAGACCGCCGAGGACCGCCAGCTCTTCAAGGAGGCGATGACACGCATCGGCGTCGAGGTGCCGCGCTCGGGCTACGCCGGCAGCGTCGAAGAGGCGGAGCGGATCGCCGCGGAGATCGGGTATCCGCTCGTCATCCGTCCGTCGTTCACGTTAGGCGGCTCGGGCGGCGGCATTGCCTACAACATCGAAGAGCTGCGGACGATCGCCGGCCGCGGCCTCGACCTCTCCCCCGTCCACCGCGTCCTCGTCGAGGAGTCGGTGATCGGCTGGAAGGAGTTCGAGCTGGAGGTGATGCGCGACAAGGCCGACAACGTGATCATCGTCTGCTCGATCGAGAACTTCGATCCGATGGGCGTGCACACCGGCGACTCGATCACCGTCGCGCCGCAGCAGACGCTGACGAACGTCGAGTACCAGGCGATGCGCGACGAGGCGAAGCGGATCATCCGCGCCATCGGCGTCGAGACCGGCGGCTCGAACATCCAGTTCGCGGTGCACCCCACGACCGGCCGCCGCCTCGCCATCGAGATGAACCCGCGCGTGTCACGATCGTCGGCGCTGGCGTCGAAGGCGACGGGCTTTCCGATCGCGAAGTTCGCCGCGAAGCTCGCCGCCGGCTACACGCTCGACGAGATCCCGAACGACATCACGAAGAAGACACCGGCCTCGTTCGAGCCGTCGATCGACTACGTGGTGGTCAAGATCCCCCGCTTCGCGTTCGAGAAGTTCCGCAACACGCCGCCGCACCTCGCCTTCTCCATGCAGTCGGTCGGCGAGGCGATGGCCATCGGCCGGACGTTCAACGAGGCGCTGCAGAAAGGACTGCGGTCGCTCGAAGCCGGTGTCGCCGGCCTCGAGTCGCGCGGCCACGTCCGCGAACGGCTGCCGGAGCTTCTCCGGACGCCGACGCCGGAGCGGATTTTCGCCATCGGCGACGCCTTCCGCGCCGGCATGACCGTCGAGGAGATCCACCATTACTCGAACATCGACCCCTGGTTCCTCCGCGAACTCCGCGACCTCGTCGCGATGGAACGATCGATCGCCAGCCACGGCCGCGGCGAGTTGTCGCGCGAGGAGATGCGCCGCTGGAAGCGGAACGGATTTTCCGACAAGCAGATCGCGACGCTCACCGGACGCAGCGAGAAAGACGTCCGCGACCTGCGCCATTCGCTCGGCCTGCGCCCCGTTTACAAACGCGTCGACACCTGTGCCGCCGAATTCGAGGCGATGACGCCCTACCTCTATTCGACCTGGGAGGAGGAGGACGAGTCGCAGCCGACCGGCCGCCGCAAAGTCATGATCCTCGGATCGGGTCCCAACCGGATCGGCCAGGGCATCGAGTTCGACACCTGCTGCGTCCACGCCTCGTTCGCGCTGCGCGAGATCGGATTCGAGTCGATCATGGTCAACTGCAACCCGGAGACCGTCTCGACCGACTACGACACCTC
>DATLYG010000154.1:0-20656 GCA_035574985.1 Thermoanaerobaculia bacterium
CTGTTCTACGTCCTGCTTGACCGGTGCCGCGCGATGGCACCGAAGCGGCGGCTGAAGTTCAAGAATGCGTTGCTCTCGCTCGACTCGACCGTGATCGACCTCTGCGCGAGCATGTTCGACTGGGCAAAGTTCAAGACCACCTGCCTGCACACTCGCGACGTCACGGTGCGGCGCGGCGCGGCGCGAGGAACTCGCGCGCGACCCCACCGGCGCTGCGCTTCTTTCCGTCGACCTCGAAGTCGAGGCGGCGCATCGTCGCGTCGTCGATCGTCCCCGCCAGCGACTGCAGCGCCTCCGACGCACCGCCGCACTTCGCCCCGATGTCGCTGCGCGCGACGACCGCGGCGTGGCGGCCGACCTTCTGCCCCCCTTCGAGGTTCGTCTTCCGTCGTCCGCCATCCGGTTGGGTGGACGTCCTCTTCCGGACGTCGGACGACAGACGACGCGGTGCCGTTTCGATTGTAGCGAAGCAGAACCATCGATACGCTTCACTCGTAGAAGCGGCATGCGCATTCGAAACACAGTTCTGCTTCTCGCGCTTGCTCTTCCCTCGCTGGCGGAGGCGGACGCGCTCGGCGATCTTCGCGCCACCCTTGGCCGTCTCACCGCAACGACACCTGTCCAGGGGATGCTGGAGGTCACGTCGACCGCTCGGGAGGAAGACGAGAAGCCTCGCGAAGGGCGCGCGACGGTCGGCTTCGAGACTTCCGATGCCGGATTGAGGATGCTCTATCCGAGAAACGCTCTGCTGCAGGCCAACGCCGAGACGCGCGCACGTGCCGCCGACCCGGAGCGCCCGACCCCGGTTCGGAATGGTCTTCGGCGGCTCGAGCCGCTCGATGTCGCCGATCTCGTCGATGCTGCCGCGAGCCTCGCCGCCGCACTCGAATCGGCGCAACTGCTCGAGGTGAAGCCGTCCGCGTTTCAGGGAAAGCCGGCTCGCCTCCTCGTCTTCAAGGTCTCTCCGAAAGTGTCGAAGTCGGACGCGAAGCGTCTCGAGAAGCTCGATGTGCGGCTGTCGGTCTGGCTGAGAGATGACGCTCCAGGAGGCACCGCTGGGCAGAGGTCTTCGGAATGCCAAAGGGTCGATACGCGGCATCGTGCGTGTACTCATCAAGTCACGCTGCGTCGCGGCCCAGTCTGAAGGCGACTCGGCCTTGGGTCTTCATACTTCCAACGTGGTCATTTGTCACCTGGTGGGGGAGATGGCCAGTCAGCGGGATCGTTGCCCGCAAGATAGGACGCATGTAACATGAAGAATGAAGCTCAATCACCCACGGGTTTGAGTAGGCGAGAGGCCGCTCGACGCCGAGTGGAGCGCGTATTGCAAGCACCTCGCCAGGAGATACTCGCGGAAATCCGTAGCCGCTCGTGGCACGGGCACAACATACCGCTGACTTCATCGGAATCGACGATCGACGCGTCCCGGTCGTTGATTGGCGATGACCGGCGCACGACAGTGATCAAATCCTGTGTGCGCCAAGTCTTCGGGGAATCAGAACGCCTGCGCGTTCTCGACCTGGGCGCTCTTGAGGGAGGGCTTGCGTTTGAGATGGCGCGGGAAGGTTGGGACACCGTAGGGATGGAAGGACGAGCAACGAATTACGAGAAATGCGAGTTGATACGTCGATACTTCGAATTAGATAACCTGTCATTCCAACATCGTGACGTCAAGACGTTGTCCCGAGCCCGCGATGGCGACTTTGACGTGATACTATGCTGCGGACTCCTGTATCACCTTAATGACCCAGTTGAGTTTTTGCACACATTAAGAGGTGTTGTCACAGACCGTGGGTTCCTGTTTCTGGATACGCATGTAGCTCCTGCCGATCCAGCGGCGACATTGAACACTACGCCCTTGTCAGAACTGGTCACAATCCAGAACCGCGGGCGCTCCTATGAAGGACGCTGGGCCCGCGAGCCACGGGAGGGTTCGGTTCTTGATAGAGAATGGTCCGCGGTATCGAACGAGGAATCGCTTGGGCTGACGCATCGATCGCTGATACGTGCGATCTACCACGCCGGATTTCAGTCGATTTCGGAACTTTTCGGCATGTTCGACATCGACGGCGAGTTCGGTCTGCGCGATGCCTATTCTCGTGCGTATTTCGTGTGTAAACCCACCTGGTAAGGGCCGCGGAGCCTGTCAACGAGTTTGAGACACCCACCGCCTTCGAATTAAGCACCAACTGACTGGTTGAACAAGCCGGGGGACTCTGTCCCCCGGACCCCTGGGATTTATCGCTTTCCGGCCAAACCGAAGCAGGGGACAACGGGAACCCGAGCGGGTTCCCGTCTTCGGTGTTGGCATCTGCAACGGCGCTCGAGTCGCATCCCTGCGTTGCTCTATCCTCCGCGCAAACGGCTTCCAGTATACCTGATGGCCAACCGGTTGAGCGGCGCGCTGCGCCGGACATGGCAGTCGCGCCTAACACGCCTAACACGACGCCAGGATCGTCGGGCGGATTGATCCACGCGGCGATCGGTAGCGCCGGGGGTCGCGGTACTCCGTGACCAAAACGCTCCGGCCTCGCTGTATACGCTTCCTGGAGAACGTTCGCTCGTTGGCCCACGACGGCTGCGGCGCGACCGTAGTGCACGACTTCCGGTGTGA
The DNA here is from genome assembly GCA_035574985.1 of Thermoanaerobaculia bacterium. GTDB lineage: Bacteria > Acidobacteriota > Thermoanaerobaculia > Gp7-AA8 > Gp7-AA8 > DATLYG01. The sequence goes on from DATLYG010000154.1 coordinate 2,615, forward strand.
GCAGTCCGATCCCTGAATGCCGATGCTCGCAGTTGTACCAGGGAAAGAAATCTCGACACAATGCCCGTGCATTCTCGCGGGAGCTGAACCGGCGAGGAAACTGCGGGCGATACTTCATCGTTGTGAACTGGCTTTCGGAGTACGGATTGTCGTTTGAGACGTGCGGCCGGCTATGTGTCTTCTCCACGCCCAGATCGGCCAACAAAAATGCTACCGGGTTGGACTTCATCGAGCTTCCTCGGTCAGCGTGGATAGTCAACTGGCCGGGTTGGATGTCTTGTTTCGAGCATGTCCGCTTGATCAGTTCCACCGCCAGAGATTCGCTCTGTCCGGCGTCAACTAGAACTGCGGGGTCGCGTCTATTAGAAACTGCGGGGTCGGTTTCCGGTTTGTGATGGCCGATGGCGGTCGATCGACCGCCCATCGCTGTGGTTCTGAGTTTGACGTTCGTTCTCTTCCTCGGTCTCTGGTAGGGGGCCCTGTGGAAAGTGGGAAACGCGGCTTCATCGCGTTTTCCACTTTTCCATTAGGGCGGTTTTCCTTTCTTTTTTGCTTCTTTTTTCTTTGTGGAAAAGTGCCGATTTCCTCGACTTTTCCGCATCGGCGGTGGTTTGCCTGCTCAGCGCTTGCCGGCCGCTCGCTTCCTCGCGGCCTGGGCGCGGTAGCTGTCGATGTTGAGCTCGAGGATGACCGAGTGTTGCACGACCCGATCGACGGCGGCGGCCGTGGTCATGGTGTCTTTGAAGATCTGATCCCATTTGCTGAACACGAGATTGCTCGTGATCAGGACACTGCGTCGCTCGTAGCGCTCGGCGAGAAGGGTGAAGAGCACTTCCATCTCCTCGCGGTTCTGCTGGACGTAGCCGATGTCGTCGAGGATCAGGGCTTCGAACCGATCGAGCTTGCGTAGCTCGGAGCCGAGGCGAAGGTCACGCTTGGCGGCGAGCAGTCGCTGCACGATCTGGAAGGCCGGCACGAAGAGCACCGTTCGGTTCTGCCGGACCAGTTCGTGTCCGAGGCCGGCCAAAAGGTGCGTCTTGCCCGTGCCCGGGTTGCCGAAGGCGATGACGTTGATGGCGCGATCGAGGAAGCTGCCCTCGCGCAGGTCTTCTCGCGCGGCAGTCGCGACTCTTCGAGGCGGCGCGCCGTTCGTCGTGCGTCCCGCTCGGCGGCTTCGATCTCGGCCAGTGCCAGCAGGTACTCGGCGTGGCTGAGCCCTTCGGCGGCGGCACGTTCGGCCGTCGGTCCGTATGGCGGTCGCCGGAACTTCGATCGGCTCCGGCGCGGCGGCGGCGATCCGCCGCACCTGCGCACGTACGACGCGATCACGGGTACGGGAGGTGAAGCGTGAGAACGGCACAGAAGACGCGCACCGACGCGACCCTGCCGATGCTGCTGCGCTCGTTCAAGCTGCCGGCCTTCGTCCGTGTTCGTCCAGCAGCGTTGCGTAGACTTCCGCGGGCGAAGAATCGGCAAAGCGGTCCGAGTTGAGCGTCTCCAGGATGATTCTGCGCTCGTCTTCTGTGAGGCGGCGCAGCGATAGGCCCTGCGCTGGCGCTCGCGACTTGATCTCCTTCCTTCGGTTTTCGCTCCCAACAGAGCGACGAGCGACTCACGCCAGATGCTCGACACGCCGTCATGTCGTCGACTTCAGCAGCCGGTTCCGTTGCGGCGCGCATCAATCGTTCTCCTCGCTTTCGCTTGGATTCGTTGTGTTCACAGCACCGCGACGATGTCGATCAACCGTTTACCAACATCGATGGAGGAGCCCCAAAGCGATGGCGAGCACGCTGGCGGTCCACGGACACGCGGCCCCTGTCGCGCGAGGCCTCCTCCGTGTCAGCGGGGAGCTTGCGAACCTACAATGATGGCGTCGCGAATCCAGATGAAAATCACGGGCGTTCGCGTTCGTCCCACGATTGCCGACCGCTCGATCGGTCGGGTGGCGGCCGGCGTCACGTTGGTGTTCGTGCTTGCCGTGTCCACGGTCACGGGCGCCACACTCACTGTGACGACGACGAGCGATGTCGTGAATGGCGACGTTTCCAGTCCAGCGGCGCTGATCGCGCAACCGGGGCCGGACGGTGTTTCTCTGCGCGAGGCGATCGAAGCTTCGAACCGGGCGATTGGGCCGCACGAGATCCGGTTTGGGGAGGCGATAAGAGGGGCGACCATCGCGTTGCGCGATTCACTGCCGCAGATCCTGCAGAGCGGTATCACCATCAACGGCCTCGCCGGTCAGGACGGACGCCCGGCGGTCACGCTCGATGCCAGCGGGCTGACCGCGCCATCCTCGCACGTTGTTCTCTCGCTCGCGGTATCGGAGACGACCTTCCGCCGGATGCGCGTCCGGCTCGTTCCGCAGATTCTGCAGGGAGCAATCGGCATTGACGTTCTTCCCGCCACTCGAGGTCGCGTGGTGCATTCCGTCGTGATTGAGGGGAGCGAGTTCGACAACAGCGGCTACGTTCCCGGTCCCGGCTTCGGTCCCCACGGTCTCAAACTGACCACCGGCGGCCCGGGCGGGCCGACGCCAGGCGGATTTCTTCGCGACATCACCATCCGGCGGAACGTGTTCAAGGGATTCGGCGGGGACAGCGACGCCATTCTCGGCGGGCCGAGCGGGGAGGGGTCGCGGATGGAGAATCTGCGGATCGAAGGCAACACATTTCTCGATTCCACATTCTGTGTCGAGTTAGGCGGACATACCGGCCCGAATGTGGTCATGCGCGGCATAACGATCAGGGGCAACCACTTCGAGAACTTCGCCGGTGGCGCGCTGGTCGGCATCGGCACGGGAGGCAATCGCTTCGAGAACGTGCGCATCGAGGGCAACACGTTCGTCGGTGGCAACGCCGGTATCATGGCCGGCACGTTCGAAGGCCCGGAGAGTACGGGATCCAACGTGGTGGTGGCAGGGAACGCGTTTCGCGGAGTGAACCTCGCAGTCGTTGTGCATGCGGAAGGACTCCGCAACCGCGTGAGCGACATCATCGTGCGCGACAACACCGCTTCCGGGCCGGGCGGCGGGCTCAACGTGATCACGCGTGGCGAGCAGAACGTCGTGGAGCGGATTCTCGTCAGCGGGAACGTATTCTCGGCGGTCTCTTCGATTGGACCGGAAGGGAGGGGTGGTGTGATTCGCAACGTCGTGATCGAGCGGAACCGCAACAACAACCTCGACTTCTTCCTGTCTCTGAGCGGAGGCGTCAATGGGCAGAACTGCACGCTGCAGAATGTCGTCGTTGCCAACAACGTCGCTCGTGGCGGTGTCGACATGCGGGGAGGATTTCTGAGCGGGACGACCGGCTGTGCGATCGAGCGCATCCGCATCGTCAACAATACGTTCGTCACGGAGGACGTCTCGTTCCCAGGAGCGCGTGCCTTTGCCAACGCCGAGGGCGCGAGCGGCAACGAGATCCGCGGCCTCGAGATCGTGAACTGCATCATCGACACGCCCGGCGCCGATTTTGCGGGAGAGATCGAGCCCCGGCATGTACGCTCCTGCCTCGTCGAAGACAGTGCGTTCCGTGACCGGAACGGCAATGTGTCGGGTACCCCGTTGTTCGTCGATCGTGCTGCCGGCGACTACCACCTGCAGCCGGCCAGTCCTGCGATCGATCGTGGATCTGCGGAAGATGCGCCGCCTGCAGACTTCGATTGCCGTGCGCGTGTTGGACTGCCGGAGATTGGCGCCTTCGAATTTGGCGCTGCGGCGGTAGAGCTTCTGGAACTGGAGGTGATCCAGGGCGCGGGCACGCTCGAGACGACGCCAGCCGGTCTCGAATGCGGAATGTCGAGAGGCTTTCCGCCGGGCACGCCGGTGATTCTGTCCGCGACACCGCATCCGGGCTGGCGCTTCGGCGGATGGAGCGGTGACGCAGACTGCGCCGACGGCGCCGTTACCGTGGACCGGCGCCTGCGGTGCCTGGCAGCCTTCGCGCCCGCCCATCGGCGGGCGGTCGGAAAGTGATGTCGTGACTGCGTGCACCGCGATCGGGCACACGGGCACGGCGGAACGCCCGCAAGCGCCTAACCCGTAAGATTCCGCGAAAGACCGGGCGCGGGCGCGGGCCCGTATCTCACCCGCGCGTGACGAAGTGGTGCGGGCCGCTGGCCCGCCCTTCCGCGGGCATCCTGCCCGCGGCCTTGTCGCGATGAGCCGGAAGATCGTGAAGACGATCTGGGGCTGGTATCAATCCGGCGCAGCTTTCGAGGCCGAACGTGTCTTCACCTGCGCGGGGCAGTATCGCAAGGCCGCCCGAGTCTCTGATGCGGCACGCGAGAAGCGCTTCATGATCGTGCCCGGAGATGACCGCTCTGCGGTTCGCCGCTCGTCCTCGACGAGACGGCCGGCTGCGCCGATGTTTCGCCACTCCGGGCACGTGTTCCGACATGGCCGGTAGCGGGAACCGCCCACGATGGCGGAGCGCTACAACGGTGACGGAACCAACTGCCGGGTCGTGGGGCGGGACCTCCCCTCGGGCGTGCGAGGCCTGCGCGCGGCACACTCCGCAGGTGTGCACGAAGCAGTGCGCCTCTCCGCCCTTGCCGGAGCGTTACGGCGTCAGCGCCTCTTCCCCTCGCGGCATGAGGAGCACCTCGTCGCCGTTCATCGTGAAGTCGATGCGTTCCGGCATGTTGTCCTTGTGCCGGATCATGTACTCCGACAACTCGTCCTCGATGTAGCGCTGGATCGCCCGGCGCAGCGGTCGCGCTCCGGAGTTCGTCTCCAGCTCCGCCTTCCCCAGCAGCCAGTCCTTCACGGAGTCGTCGATCGAGATCTGGACGTTCTTGTGCACCAGGGCCTGATTGACGTCGTCGACCAGGAGCTGGCAGATCTGCCGCAGTTCCGTCTTCGACAGCGGGTTGAAGATGATGACGTCGTCGATCCGGTTGATGAACTCCGGCGAGAACTCCTTTTTCAGCTCCTGGGTAATGAGCTGCTCGGCGCTCCGCTGTTCGGCCTCGCCCGACTGCTCGCGGAAGCCGAGGTGCCCCTTGGTCGTCAGGTACCGCGTGCCGAGGTTGGAGGTCATGATGATCAGCGTGTTGCGAAAGTCGACCTGATTACCGAGCGAGTCGGTGAGGATTCCGTCCTCGAGGATCTGCAGGAGGATGTTCGCGATGTCGGGGTGCGCCTTCTCGATCTCGTCGAGCAGGACGACCGAGTAGGGATTGCGGCGCACGCGCTCGGTGAGCTGGCCGCCCTCTTCGTGCCCGACGTATCCCGGAGGCGATCCGATCAGCTTCGACACGGCGTGCTTCTCCATGTACTCCGACATGTCGAAGCGGACGAGGTGTTTCATCGATCCGAAGAGGAACTCGGCGAGCCGCCGCGCCACTTCCGTCTTTCCGACGCCCGACGAACCGAGGAAGATGAACGAGCCCATCGGCCGGTTGGGCGATGCCACGCCCAGCCGCGAGCGGCGGATGGCGCGCGAGATGGCCTTGATGGCCTTGTCCTGACCGACGATCCGCCGCATCAGGATCTCTTCCATGTTGATCAGCTTGGCCGCCTCGTCGGCCTCGATCGACGTGACGGGGATGTCGGTCCACGAGGAGATGATCTCCTCGATGTCCTTCTTGGTGACCTCCATCAGCTCTTCGCCGACGGTCTCGCGCTCGGCCTTGAAGCGCTCGATCTCTTCCTTCAGTTCGATCTCCCGCTCGCGCAGGAAGACTGCCTTCTCGAAGTCCTTGTCGGAGATCGCCTTCTTCATCTCCTTGACGATCGAGCGGATTTCGGCCTCCAGCCGCCGCAGGTTCTGCGTGTCGGCCACGCGCCGGAGCTTCACCTTCGCCCCCGCCTCGTCGAGGATGTCGATGGCCTTGTCGGGGAAGAAGCGGTCGGTGATGTAGCGGTTCGACTGGTAGACCGCCGAGCGGATGGCCGTGTCGGAGTACTTCACCTTGTGGAAGGCCTCGTAGCGCTCCTTGACGCCCTCCAGGATCTGCAGCGTCTCGTCCTCGTTCGGCGGATTGACGGTGATGGCCTGGAAGCGGCGGAGGAGCGAACGGTCCTTCTCGATGTAGCGGCGGTACTCGCGGATGGTCGTCGCGCCGATGCAGGCGATCTCGCCGCGGGAGAGCGCCGGCTTGAGGATGTTGGCCGCGTCGAGCGAGCCCTCCGCCGACCCGGCCCCGATCAGCGAGTGGATCTCGTCGATGAAGATGATGATGTCGCTGTTTTCCTTCAGCTCCTTGATGATCCCCTTCAGACGCTCTTCGAACTGACCTCTATATTTCGTTCCTGCCACAATGAGGGAAAGGTCGAGAGAAAGAATTCGTTTGTTCGCTATGAATAGAGGGACGTTTCCGTCCACGATCCGCTGCGCCAGACCTTCCACGATGGCCGTCTTCCCCACTCCCGGCTCCCCCAGCAGGATGGGGTTGTTCTTCGTCCGCCGCGACAGGATCTGAATGATCCGCTCCACTTCCTTCTCCCGCCCGATCAGCGGGTCGAACTGCTGCTGGTGCGCCATCTGCGTCAGATCGCGCGCGTATTCGGCCAGGAACGGCAGTTCCTTCTTCTGCTTGTCGGCCTCGCGCTCCTTGAGGATGGAGATCGTCTCCTCGCGCACGCCGTAGACGTTGAGACCCTTCGCCGTGAGGATGCGCGCCGCCGTCGACGACTCCACCCGCAGAATCCCGATCAGCAGATGTTCGGTGCCGACGTACTGGTGGAGCATCGACTCCGCCTCGTGCGCGGCGTAGGCGAGGATCTTTTTCGACTCTTCGGACAACGGAAGCTCGGCCGACGACGAGATGCGGTCGACGAACAGCCGGTCGCCCTCGACCTCGCGGCGGATCTGCTCCGGCTTCACGTTGAAGCGGGAGAAGATCTCCTTGATGATCTCTTCACCCTCGCGCAGAACGCCGAGCAGGATGTGCTCCGACTCGATGACCCGCGATCCGAGCTTCGATGCTTCGTAGCGGGCGAAGAAGAGTGCGCGGCGGGCTTTCTCGTTGTACTTTTCGAACATGGTTGATTCTAGCGCTGCTTCATTTCGAATACTCGATCACAGCGTGCCGCGAGATCGGGGTTGTGAGTCACTATAACCGACGTCAGTCCACGCTTCCTGTGGCATTCGCGCATCATTCCGAACACGCGCTCGCTGGTGTGGAGGTCGAGATTCCCGGTGGGCTCGTCGGCGAGAAAGAGGAGCGGATCCGTGAGCAGAGCGCGCGCAATCGCGACCCGTTGCTGTTCCCCGCCTGAGAGCTGGTTCGGGAAGTGACGACTCCTCGCCTCGAGTCCCAGTTCCGCAAGCAGCGAAGCCGCTCGTTGCAACGCCTCGTCCCTCGGGATTCTTCCGATCCATCCCGGCATGGCGACGTTTTCCACGGCGGTGAACTCCGGCAGCAGGTGGTGGAACTGGAAGACGAATCCCACCTTGCGATTGCGAAAGCGCGCCAGCTCGTCGTTCGACATGGCCGTCAGCTCCTGGCTGTCGACGCGAATGCTTCCGCTGTCGGGCCGATCGAGTCCGCCGAGGAGGTGAAGGAGGGTCGACTTGCCGATCCCCGATGGGCCGACGATCGCCAGCATCTCCCCCTGCTGCACTTCGAGTCCGAGGCCGCTGAAGACTTCAACCGGCACCTCCGCGTTGCGATACGTCTTCGCCAACGCGCGCGCTTCGACGAACGCCATCTGCCCGCGATTATAGGCAAGCAGCATGCTCAGACCGTTTCGGCCGGAGATTCCGGATTCCGGATCGGGAGCGCGGCGGCGTGACGCGCGTCACAGTGTCCCGGCGTCCGCCCGATCTTCCTGAGCCGGCGGGGCCGCGGCGCGACGATGGCGCGGCAAGGGAACCGAGAGAGGCTGCGCCAGCGGCATCGGGGCCTTCACCGTCTCGCCCCGGCCGCGGCTCAGGATGACACCACGCGTCACCTGGCGGCGACGAAATTCCGCGCAGCGGTCAGCTCCTCGCGCGTGCCGCCGCCCGCGAGTTCGATGAGACTCCGATACGCCGCCTCCGCCCGCGCGCGATCGCCGGAGCGTTCCGCGGCACGCGCGGTCAGCCAGATGCCGTTGTAGCGTCTCGGTGCGGTCTGCAGCGATTTCTCCGCCTCGGCCAGCGCCTCGGCCGCCTTCCCATCCTCCAGCAGCATCTCGGCGAGCAGCTCCCGCGAAGGAACGATCGAGCCCGGCGTCACCGGGTGCTTCTCGGTCGCATCCTCCAGGTCGGCCGCCGCGCGAGCGAGACGCAGCGCCTCCTCCTTCAATCCGATCGCACGTGCCAGCCACGCGTGAGCGGCGAGGCGCTGGATCTTCACCTGCTCGGCCCAGAAGGCGTTCTTCTGCTCGACGAGGATCTGCTCGAGCGACGAGAGCCGGTCGAAGGCATTCCTGGCCGTGTTGAGATCTCCCGATCGTGCCGCCCCGAGAGCGCGCGCGAAATGGACGTTCGCCTCGGCGTACGGCAGGTTCTTCCACGGAAAGTTCGCAGGCACCACGTTCAGTCTCGCGGCCTCCTCCCACCGGCGCCTCTCGATTGCCCAGCGCGCCGGGACGGCCGAAAAGGCGTATGCGGCGGCGAAGTTGCCGGCGTCGAGCGTCGCCGGATCGACGGCCATCAGCTTCTCGACGAGCAGCCGCGCCTCGTCGTCCTTCGCCTGCTGCAGGAAGGCGTAGACGAGGTAGTCGATCGCGTGCAGCTCGTCGAACGAGTTTCCGTCCGGGCGGATCTGGCGGATGTAGTGCCGCGCCTTCTCCGCCGAAGCGCGATTCGATGCGATCGACTCGTCCCACAGCCCCAGCCGCGTGAAGATGTGCGACGGCATGTGCAGCGCATGCGGCGATCCCGGCGCGAGCTTCGCGTACCGGCGCGCCGCCGGCAGCGCCATCGACGCGAGCTGTGGGTAGTCGTAGGAGTGAATCACGTAGTGCGCGATGCCGGGATGTTCCGGTTCCTTCTCGAGCATCCGGTCGAGGATCGCAGCGGCCTTCTTCTGGCTGGCGTAGGTCTTGTCGTTCGGCGAGGCCGTCCCGAGGATCGCGAGGGCGTGGAAGATCGAGGCCTCCCGATCGTCCGGGTTCTTCGCCGCCACACCCTCCATCGCCTTTTCGTATGCAGCGGCGCGGGTGCGGTGATCGAGCCGGTCGCTCTCCGCGTAGAAGGTGTGAATGGCCTCGATCCAGGCCCGCTCGCGATCGCTTCCCGGCCTCATCGCCATCGCCCTTTCGGACGCTTCTCTTCCCCGTCGTAATTCCTCCGGTGTCGGCGGGGCCCAGAGGGGGTGATAGTTGCTCATCGCCACGCCCCACCACGCCATCGCGCAATCGGGGTCCTTCGCGGCAATGCGCGTGAAGGCCTTCTCGGCCTCGGCGTACCAGAACGAGTGCATCAGGGCCACGGCGCGGCTGAACTCCGTTCGCACAGCGCGGTCGCAGGTCGTCCGGAAGCGGACCTTGCCGACCGTTCCGAGGTCGACCGGGCCGTGATCGTGCCGGTGCTGACCGTCGGCGAGAGTCACCGCGGCGACGAAAAGCACGGACGACAGGCAGAGCAGTCGCTTGACCATGGTTGATCCTCCTGTTGGGTGAGAATCAACTTACGACCGGGACGCTTCGCCGGCAAGCGCTGCCGCGGTCCGCCGCTCTTCGCGGGCCGGCATCACCGCTCCCCTCCCGCCGGCTGCGTGGCCTTCGTCATCGCCAGTTCGAGCGAAAGGCGAATGAGCCGGCGGGTCTCGGGGTCGGCCATCTCGTACGTCCTGCAGAGAAGGTCGAGCTCCTTCTCGTCGGAAGGAATGATCGTCGTGAATCCTTCGACCGGCTGCTTCGGACGAGAGACGTAACGGCGGTGCCATTTGCCGCCGATGAGAGAACACTCGACGTAGGGGCGCGACAGCTCTTCCTCGTCGTCGTAGCGGAGAAACGGCGCGCGCACGAACGGATCGGGAACGGGTTTCGGGCTTTCCTCGACATAGCTCGACACGAGGCTCTGCAGCACGGCCGGTGCCTCGCCGGTGTTGCTGGCGAACTTGAGTCCCGACTCGTATTTCGCCCCTTTCGCCGAGAGCGCGCGGACTTCCATCCGCGCCACGCGTGCCGGCACGACGATCTCCTTTCCCCGCCAGGTGAAGCGAAGCTGGAGCGCCCCGCCGATCGGCAAGCGCTCTTCATGTTCGATCCGGCATCCGATCAGGCTGATCTCGACCACCCGGACGGGAAGCGTCCCGGCCGTCGCCTCGAAAGGAACCGGCAGGGGAAGCCGTTCCGCGTTGCGCTTCTGCTCGGTCATGCGGAGGGAATGGTACCTTCCCTGCGGCCATGAATCTGCTGGAGCTTTTCGATCCATCTCTCCGTCTCCGCCCGGGAGAGGCAGCTCTGGAGTGGGAGGGGGTCACCCGGACCTTCGGCGAGATCGAGGAGCGGAGCAATCGCCTCGCGCACGTGCTGCACAGGCGCGGCGTGGCTGCGGGCGATCGCGTCTGCGTGCAACTCGCAAACTGCATCGAAGTGATCGACCTCTATCTCGCCTGCGTGAAGCTCGGCGCCATCTTCGTTCCGGTGAACGTGCTCTATCGCGATCGGGAAGTGCGGACCATCGTTTCCGATGCCGAACCGGCGCTGTTCGTCTCGCGCGAAAATCTGGCGGAACTGAACCGGGCAAGGGAGGCGGAGAGCGACGAGCGGCCCGCCGTCCCGACCGATGAGCACAGCGTCGCGGCGATCGTCTATACGTCGGGAACGACGGGCTCCCCGAAAGGGGCGATGCTCACGCACGGCAGTTTCATCGCGAACGCGCGGACACTGCTCGAGGCGTGGCGGATCACCGCCTCCGACCGGCTCTTTCTCTCCCTTCCTCTCTTTCACGTGCACGGGCTCGGCAACGGCCTGCACTGCTGGCTGGCCTCGGGCTGCCGGACGCGCCTGCTCGAACGCTTCGATCACCGGACGGCCGCCGCCGAGCTGCTCGACTTCCGCCCCACGCTCTTCTTCGGCGTGCCGACCATGTACACGCGGCTGCTCGAAATCGACCGCCGGTCCGCTCGCGCGATCGGCGCGTCGATGCGCCTCTTCGTCTCGGGATCGGCGCCCCTTCCCGCCGACGTCTTCGCCCGTTTCCGCGAGCACTTCGGCCACACCATCCTCGAGCGCTACGGCATGACCGAGACGCTGATGACGCTGAGCAACCCGTACGACGGCGAGCGGCGGCCGGGGACCGTCGGCATGCCGCTGCCGGGGGTCGAAGTGCGGATCGAGCAGGGAGAGTTGCTCGTGCGGAGTCCCTCGCTCTTCGCCGGCTACTGGAAACGCGGTGCGGCGCGGACGAACGACGGATGGTTCCGCACCGGCGACCTGGCGGAGGTCTCGGACGACGGCTACTACACGCTGCTGGGCCGCCGGAGCGATCTGATCATCTCCGGAGGGTTCAACATCTACCCTCGCGAGATCGAGGAACTCTTGCTCGAGCAGCCGGGCGTGCGGGAGGCGGCGGTCGTGGGAGCGCCCGATCCGCTGCGGGGCGAAGTGCCGGTGGCCTTCGTCGCCGGCGAGGCCGGCCCGGCCGATCTCGAACGCGCCTGCCGCGAGAACCTCGCGTCGTTCAAGGTGCCGCGGCGGTTCATCTTCGTCGAATCGCTGCCGCGGAACGCGCTGGGAAAGGTGCAGAAGCACCTGTTGGGGGTTTGAGCCGCCGCACTCCAGATCGGCTACTCTCGTCGGATGATCGGGGTGATGCTTTCGCTCGTTCTTGCGATCAACGACGATCTCGCCGCCGCACGCGCGGTGTTCGAGAAGAACATCGACGCCATCCGGCGCCGCGATCGCGACGCCTATCTGTCGCTGTATCTGAAGAGCGACCGTCTGGTGCGCAGCGGCCCGACCGGCTTCGTCACCGGTTTCGACGACTTCGCCGGGCAGGCGGGATCGGCGTGGCCCGACTCCATCGAGGCGCTCGACATGCGCCTGACGCCGGTGGCGGACGGGATCGTCTATGGAACGTACCGCTATCGGGTCCGCTACGGGACCGAGGAACGGAGCGGGATCTCCGAACGCCTCTTCGTGAAGACGGACGATGGATGGAAGATCGCCCTGACCGGTGCAGTCGACACGCCGCGCGGCACTCCGCCACCGCCCCGCGCCATCACCGGCGCGACGCTCATCGACGGCCGCGGCGGCGCTCCGGTGCCGAACGCGAACGTCGTGATCCGCAACGGGCAGATCGACTGCGCCGGCCCGCCGGCCGTCTGCCCGCTTCCCGGCGGCATCGACGTCTTCGACGCGAGAGGGCTCTGGATCACGCCGGGACTCGTCGATGCGCACGTCCACTTCTCACAGAGCGGGTGGGCCGATGGACGTCCCGACGCGCTCGACGTCCGTCCCTCTCATCCGTACGAGAAGACCGTCGCCGATCTGGAGGCGCATCCCGAGCGCTTCGCGCGCTCTCATCTCTGTTCCGGCGTCACGTCGGTGTTCGACGCCGGCGGCTATCCGTGGACGCTGCGCCTCGCCGAACGCTTCCGCGGCGACACGCTCGCGCCGAACGTCGCCGCCGCCGGGCCGCTCCTTTCGACGCGCGATCACTGGCTCAATCTCCCGGCTGCGCGGCAGTTCATGTTCGCCGGCGACGAAGCGTCGGCGCGCTCCGGCGTCCGCTATCTCGCTGCCGCCGGAGCGAAGGCGGTGAAGGTCTGGTACATCAACGAATCGGAGCCCGTGATCGCCGCCGCGGGCGACGAGGCGAGGGGGCAGAAATTGCCGCTGATCGTCCACGCCACGGAGCTGGCGAAGGCGAAGGCCGCGCTCCGTGCAGGAGCGAAGCTGCTCGTCCACTCGGTATGGGACGCGCCGGTCGACGAGGAGTTCATCGCGCTGATGAAGCAGAACGACGCGATCCTCAATCCGACGCTCACCGTCTCCTCCGGCTACGTCCGGATGTTCGAGGCGGCGGCCGCGCGGACGGCACCGGACATCGACGATCCGAACCGCTGCGTCGACGGGGCCACGCGTGCGCGGGTCGCGGCCACCGCTTCGGTCGATCCGTCGGTCGCCGGCGCGACGCGGATCGAGGAGCGGAAGCGGCGCTCGGCACAGCGCGACGCGCTCAGTGCCGCCAACCTCAAACGCCTCGCCGAGGCGGGCGTGGCGATCGCAACCGGCACCGACGCCGGCAATCCCCTCACGCTGCACGGGCCGTCGATCCACGCCGAAATGGAGGCGATGCAGCGCGCGGGAATGACGCCGATGCAGGTGATCGTCGCCTCGACCGCCACCGCGGCGCGCGCGGCGGGCCTCGACGGCAGAACGGGTACCATCGTCGCGGGAAAGGACGCCGATCTTCTCCTCGTCACTGCCGATCCGTCGAAGGACGTGGCAAACTTCCGCAGGACACGATACGTGGTCCGGGCCGGCGTGCTGCGTCCGGTCGGCGAGCTGAGCGAGATGGCGCGGAATTTTCAGTGAACGAAACCAGGCGATGAGCGACCAATCCGGCGACGCCCACCAGACGTTCCAATTCCTGAGCAACGAGTATGCGCAGGCGCTGCAGGCGCTGCAGTCGATCGAAAACCAGGCCTCGACCCTTCTCCTCCTCGGTGGTTCCGACGACCTGCGGACGTTCGTCGATCAGTTCATCGAGATGGCCACGCGCACGAGGGCCCTCGCCGAGGACGCCGGCGAGCCGCACTTCGTGGAGTGGTTCGGGGAGCTGATCGAGCGGGCGGAAGCGCTTCGGGGCGAGATCGTGAAGAAGTGAGTGCGCCGTACAATCCAGCGATGCTGCCCGCACTCGGAATCATGACTGCGCTCTCCGCCACCGCCGCCGACATCGACCAGCTCGCGAAGAAAGTCGAGCCGAAGGTCATCGCCATCCGCCGCGACATCCACCAGAACCCGGAACTGGGAAACCGCGAGTTCCGCACCTCGAAGCTCGTCGCCGAGCGGCTGCGCGAACTCGGGATCGAGACGCGGACCGGCATCGCGCACACGGGCGTCGTCGGCGTGCTGCGCGGAGGGAAACCGGGGCGCGTGGTCGCGCTCCGCGCCGACATGGACGCTCTTCCCGTGACCGAGCAGGTCGACCTCCCATTCGCCTCGAAGGTGCGGACGACCTACAACGGGCAGGACGTCGGGGTCATGCACGCTTGCGGACATGATGCGCACGTGGCGATCCTGCTCGGCGTGGCGGAGGTGCTCGCTTCCATCCGCCAGTCGATCCCCGGCACGGTCGTCTTCCTCTTCCAGCCGGCAGAGGAAGGAGCGCCCCAGGGCGAGGAAGGGGGGGCGGAGCTGATGGTGAAGGAGGGAGCGCTCGACCATCCGAAGGCCGATGCCGTCTTCGGGCTGCACGTCACGTCCCGCTTTCCGGTCGGCGTGATCGCCTGCCGTCCGGGAGGGATGATGGCGGCCGTCGACTCGCTCCGGATCACGGTCCGCGGCAGGCAGACGCACGGCGCCTACCCGTGGCTCGGCGTCGACCCGATCGTCGTCGCTTCGCAGATCGTTCTCGGCCTGCAGACGATCCCCAGCCGCCAGCTCGACTCGACCCTCGCGCCCTCCGTCGTCACGGTCGGGGCGATTCACGGCGGGGTGCGGAACAACATCATCCCCGACGAGGTGGAGATGATCGGCACCATCCGATCGCTCGACGCGGCGATGCGCGACGACATCCATGCCCGCATCCGGAGGACCGCCGTGAAGATCGCCGAGAGCGCGGGGGCGGAGGCGACGGTGGAAATCACGACCGGCTATCCGATCGTCCACAACGATCCGGCGCTGACCGAGAAGGTGACGGCGGTGTTCCGGCGCGTGGCCGGCGCGGACAACGTGCAGGTCGTCAATCCGACTCTCGGCGCCGAGGACTTTTCGTTCTACCAGCAGAAAGTGCCGGGCGTCTTCTTCTGGCTCGGAACCCGGCCGAAGAACCAGACCGCCGAGGAAGCGCCGTCGAATCACTCGCCGCTGTTTTCCATCGACGAGAGCGGCCTGCTGTTAGGCGTACGCGCGCTGGCGCACGTGGCGCTCGACGCGCTGCATTGAGCCGTCAGCGCGGCATCATCTGGCGGATGCGGCCCCAGTAGTCGGCCCCTCCCAGCCACTGGCCTCCGTCGATCACGAACGCCTCCCCCGTCACGTACGACGCGTAGTCCGACAGCAGGTAGGCCGAGGCGTTGGCGACCTCCTCGAGGGTGGCGAAGCGCCGCAGCGGAATCGTCTTGCGGACGCCCTCGGCGATCATCGGGTCGGGAAAGAGCTTCTCCGACGCCCCCGGCGTGTCGACCGGTCCCGGCGCGATGGCGTTGACCCGGATCTTGTGCCGCGCCCACTCCACCGCGAGCGTGCGCGTCATCGCCAGCACCCCCGCCTTCGCACTGGCCGAATGCACCACGCCCGGCGCACCGGTCCAGGCATAGTTGGCGATGACGTTGAGGATCGCCCCGCCGCTCTTGCGCGCGATCATCCGCTTTCCGAATGCGCTCGTGCAGTAGAACGTCCCGTTCAGGACGATCCCGATCACCGAATTCCAACCGTTGACCGAGAGCTGGTCGGCCTGGACGACGAAGTTCCCGGCAGCGTTGTTGACGAGAAAGTCGATCCTGCCGTAGTCGGACTCGATCTTCGCCGCCATTCCCTCGACCGCCTCGGCGTCGCGAACGTCGAGGACGTGAAACGACGCGGCGTCATCACGGCCGGTCTCCTTCCGGATCTGCTCGGCCGCCGGAGCGAGGTGCTCCTCCTTCCGGCTGGCGAGGACGACCCGCGCACCGAGACGAGCCAGCTCCCGGGCGATGCCGAAACCGATCCCCGTCCCTCCTCCCGTGATCACTCCGACGCGGTTTTCGAATGTTTTCTCTGGAAGCATGCGCGGATCATATCTGCAATACATCCAGGCCGGCTCCACCGCCGTAGTCTCCGATCGAAGCGAATCTGCCGCGCAGGGCCCCGCGGCGGCTCGCACTGGAGGAAAACATGCTCAGGAGATCTCTGTCCCTGCTGGCGTTTCTGCTGCTTCCCCTGTCCGCGGTGGCCTCATCGCATCGCGAAAACCCGAACGCACAGTTCGACAACGCCCTCGACAGCACCGACGTCTATCTGTTCCGCAGCCCCGACGCTCCCGATACGGTGACGATGGTCGCGAACTACTACCCGTTCGTCGCGCCGGCGGGAGGCCCGAACTGGGCGCAGTTCGACCCGCGCGGGAAGTATCTGATCCACGTCGACAACAACGGCGACGCGATCGAGGACATCACGTACGAGTTCACGTTCAAGACCGCCATCCAGAACCAGAACACCTTCCTCTACGCGACGGGGCCGATCACGAGCCTCGACGATCCCGACTACAACATCCGCCAGACCTACACGCTGGTGCGCATCGACGGCCCGTACGCGACCGGCGCGCGGACGACGCTGCTCGCCGACGCTCCCGTGCCGCCGGCGAACATCGGCCCGAAGAGCACGCCGTCGTACGAGCAGACGGCGATGCAGGCGGTCCGGAATCTGCCGAACGGCGGAAAAGTCTTCGCCGGCCTGCGCGACGATCCGTTCTTCGTCGATCTCGGCGCGGTGTTCGATCTCGCCACGCTCCGGCCGATCCAGCAGCTTCACAAGGTTCCGCCGGTGGCGAACGCCGACCGCGGCTACGACTACGTCGCGAAACTCAACGTGCTCGCCCTCGTGCTCCAGGTCCCGATCGCGCAGCTCACCCGAGCCGGCGAGCCGGTCATCGGCATGTGGACGGCCGCGCTGAAGCCGCGCGTGCAGATCGCCTCGGCCGGGAGCGGCGTGCAGTCGGGCGTCGGCGGATACGTCCAGGTCTCGCGTCTCGGCATGCCGCTCGTGAACGAGGTCGTGGTGCCGCTCGCGCTGAAGAACGCCTTCGCCGGCCTCCACCCGCGCAGTGATCTCGACGTCTTCAACAGCGTCGACCTTCTCAAGAACGCCGTGCTCGATCCCGAACTGGGGAAGGCGGTGAACGCCCTCTATGGCGTCAGCGTCCCTCCGGCACCGCGCAACGACATCCTCGAGGTGTTCCTGACGGGAGTGAAGGGCCTGAACCAGCCGGCGAACGTCCGCCCCTCGGAGATGCTCCGTCTCAACACATCGACGCCGATCACCGCGGCGAGCAACGTCAGCCGGCTCGGGGTGCTGGGGGGCGATCTGCAGGGGTTCCCGAACGGCCGCCGGCTCGCCGACGACGTGACCGACATCGAACTGCGCGTCGTCGCGGGCGTGCTGCTGCCGGATTTCAACAAATCGCCGAACAACGCCATCACCGACGGCGTCGACGCGAACGATGCGCCGTTCAGCGGCACGTTCCCCTACCTCGCCGCACCGTGGAGCGGGTTCGACACGCATTGATGCGCCCCTGAACACCACCGAAGGAGCAGGACCATGCGAAAACTGATACTGGTCGCGTCGATCGCGCTGCTGCTCGCGACGCCGCTGCTCGCGAATCACTACGCGAGCTTCTACGTGATTCCGGTCGCCGGACACACGCCGGGAGCGAACGGCACGCTCTGGGTGAGCGATGTCGCCATCCAGAACTTCCAGACCGCCCCGCTCGACGTGGCGTTCGTCTTCGTGCAGTCGGGCGAGACCCCCTTCGACAACGCCGCGCCACTGGCCGTGCCGGCCGTGCGCGTCGCCGCGGGAGGAAGCGTGATGCTGCGGGACGTCGTGAAGGACTTTCGCGGTCTCGCCAGCGCCACCGGCGCGCTGCTCGTCGGCGCCGAACGGCCGTTTGCTCTCACCAGCCGTGCATACAACATGACCACCGGCGTCGGACAGGGCGTGCAGCCGTTCCGCGACTTCCTCGACAACTCGCTGGGCGTGACCGACAACGCGATGGCCGTCGCGTACGTCCCCGGCCTCGTGTCGAACGCATCGCAGCGGTCGAACCTCGGCTTCGTCGCCGCAACGGCCAACACGGCGTCGGCCATGGGCGTCCAGGTGACGCTCCGCGGAGCCGACGGCACGACCCTCGGCGCGAGGACGTACATCATCCCCGCCGGCGGCGCGCTGATGCACGTGCAATTCCCGGCGGCCGCGCTGACGTCGTCGTCGTTCGACGTCGCCTCGGCCGAGTT
>DATLYG010000155.1:0-8684 GCA_035574985.1 Thermoanaerobaculia bacterium
CCGCCGTGATCGCGGGAAAGACCGGCATCGGCCTCAGTCAGCGGGCGCAGAGCTTCGTCACCGACCCGGCAGAGAACCCGTTCAACGTCATCGCACCGGGAAAGCGGCCGCGGGTGACGCTGACTCCCTCGCTCGCATTGAGGGACGGGAAGCCGTTTCTTGCCTTCGCCGTGCAGGGCGGCGACTCGCAGGACCAGAACCTCCTCCAGTTCTTCCTGGACATCGTCGAGTTCGGAATGAACGTGCAGGAGGCTGCCGAGGCGGCGAACTTCAACAGTTCGCAGATGCGGAGTTCGTTCGGCGACCACGCCACGCGTCCGGGACACATTCTGCTCAACGAGTCGGTCCCTCCCTGGGTGCGGCGCGAACTCCGCTCGATGGGCTACGTGCCGACCTTCGGCGAGCGCACCTCCGGCCCGATCAACGCGATCTTCTTCGACTGGCAGCATGGGACGATGTGGGGCGGGTCGAGCAATCACGGCGACGATTACGGGATCGGGTGGTGACTTCGATCTCCGCCGACGGAGCCCGGACCCGAAATCGGGAATCGGACGGCCGCTGTTGACGTAAAATCGAGGCCTCACACGACATCTCATGGCCCGGTACGAAGAGCGTGACGACTCGTACGATCTCCTGAACCAGTATCTGCAGGAGATTTCGCGTATACCGCTGCTGACGGAGGAGCGAGAGCGCGAGCTCGGTCGCCGCGCACGGGAAAACGACCGAAGCGCGATCGAGGAGCTCGTCAAGGCGAACCTCCGCTTCGTCGTCACCTATGCGAAGCGCTACCGGAACGCGCACGTCCTCTTTCTCGACCTGATCAACGAAGGCAACATCGGCCTGATGCAGGCGGCGAAGAAGTACGACCCCGACAAGAACGTGAAGTTCATCACCTATGCGGTGTGGTGGATCCGGCAGTCGATCCTTCATGCCCTGTCGGAGCAGGGAGGGGCGTTCCGCCTTCCACCGAAGCGCGCGAATCTGGCGTACCGCCTGGAGAAGGCCATCGCCGCGTGCATGCAGGAAGGGAATCACATTCCGACGCCTCAGGAGCTGGCGAAGGAACTCGGCGTCACCGAACGCGAGGTGAACATGCTCATGCGGGTGAGCGCCGACAAATTCTCGCTCAACGCCGAACTGGACGACGAGTCCCATACGGAACTGGCCGATGTGATCGAGCAGACGACGGTCCCCTCGGCCGAGGAGGAAATGCAGGAGGCGTCCCGGAGGGAGGAGCTGCTGGCGCACATGTCGGGACTGCCGCCGAAGGAACGGCTGGTGCTGAGCCTGCGGCACGGCGTGAGTGACAACCTCCCGAAACGCGTCGGGGAGATTGCTGCGTTTCTCAACCGTTCGCAGGAAGGCGTCTCGGAACTGCTGCGCGAGGCGACCGCGAAGCTGTGCGAAAAGCTCTCGATCAGCGAGAGCGAACTCGCGTCACTGCTTCTCTACACCAACCCCAACCCCGACTCGTGGCAGGAATTCTGGGAGAAGCTGGGCGATCTCTCGCCCGGCATGAGCCCGCAGATCGACGCCCGCCGGCTTCCGCACCTGCAGACCATCCGGCAGAAGGGGCTGGTGCAGAATGCGGTGGAGAACGACCTCACGCTCGAGCAGCGGACGATTCTGAAGCTCCGCTATGGAATCCTGCAGGACGACGAGCTGACGCTTCGCGACATCGGCGAGATCCTGGGTCTGTCGCGCGAGCGCGTGCGGCAGATCGAGTCGCGCGCCGAGGCGAAGTGCCGCCGGAGCGTCCGCAGGGAACGAATCGGTCCCTGACCCTGACCGAAAAGGAGAAACCGGAATCGTGGCCGATCCGCAGAACCCACCGATGGGATGTCTCGACGCGTTCGACATCGGCGCCAGGAAGCTCACCGTGCAGACCGAGTTCTTCTGCCGCCCTTCGTGGCGGATCGAGACGAAGGTCTATCTCGCGGGGGCGTTGAAGAAGGTCTACACCGCAGACCTCGCCTCCACGCCGGAGTCGGAACTGCAGCGGTCGGTCAACGAGTTTCACCAGGCCCGCATCGACGAGATCGTCACCGGACTGCAGGGAAAGGCCGTCGGCCGCCGGCCGTCAGCGACAGCGGAAGATGGACCCGAGAGGTGAGAGAGATCCGAGATCCGACGTCTCAGGCGTTCGACTTGCACCGGCGTTCCGCATGCGAGGTGCGATCTTGGGGGCCGCTCTGTTGCTCGTCACGTCGTGCGCGGTGATCGGCCGCCAGCGTGCGGAGATCGTTCCCGACGATCTCCAGTTTCACAACCTGCAGGTGCTCCCGGTGAACATCACCCGCGACGAACTGATCGATACCATGCGCGGGTTCACCCAGGCTCTCGGAGTCCGCTGCGAGCACTGCCACATGAGGACGGCCGAGGGGTCGGAGGAGTTCGACTTTCCGTCCGACGCGAAGGAGGAGAAGAGGATCGCGCGGACGATGATCCGGATGACGCGCACGATCAACGACGACTTCGTCGGGAAGGTGCGCCGTCACGACGGGCGTGTCACCTGCGGAACGTGCCATCGCGGCCGGGCGGTTCCGGAGAGATGACACCCGGCCGCCGGAAGCTGCTGTTACGATTCGTCCCGTGCGGCTCGAGCATCTGAGCGAAGAGGAGGAGGACCACTGGCGGGGGGAGTTTGCGCAGGAGAGCTGGATCTTCGGCGCGCTGACGCTCAGCGTCACGCTGCCAGAGTTCGCCGGCGGAACACCCCAGCTGCGGACGATGCACTTCGGCTACTACCTCCAGCCGCTGCATCTGAACGTCGACGACCGGGAAGATCTCCCTCGGCGGCTCCTTTTCGTGCTCGCCCGGCGGAAGCCTCCGCTCGATTTTCTCGAACTGAGCGGGGCGGGCGTGCGCATCCCGCACTGTTTTCCTGCCGGCTTCACACTCGGGAGTGTGCTGCGCATGACGTTGCAGGAAATTCGCAGACTTCCGCTCAAGGAGCCGCGGTAGGGCGGTGAAGGGGGAGACCGCCGCACTACAATCGTTGCCGATGACGCCCGCCGCGCGGCTCCTGCACTACTTCGCCCGCTACAGAAGGACGCTCACCATCGGCGGGCTCTGCGTGGTGGGATCGGCGGCCTTCTCGCTCGCCAAACCGATGATCGTCGGCGGCGCCGTCGACATGCTGATGAAGGCCGTCACCCGCGGCGATCTGGTCCGCTACGGCCTTCTCTTCGTCGGCGCGGCGGCGGTGGAGGGCGCGTTTCTCTTCCTGCAGCGCCGCATCATCATCGGCGTCTCCCGCGACATCGAGTACGACATGCGCAACGATTTCTATGCGCACCTGCAGGAGCTGCCGCTGTCGTTCTATCAGTCGCAGCGGACGGGCGATCTCGTCTCCCGCGCCTCGAACGATCTCTCGTCGGTCCGCATGCTGATCGGGCCGGCCGTGATGCACTCGGCATCGTCGCTGCTGATCGTCACCGGCGCATTCGTGATGATGCTCCGGATCGATCGGCAGATGGCACTCATCTCGCTGCTCGCGATTCCGATCGTCGCCACGCTGGTCAAGTATTTCGGCGACCGGATCCACGAACGTTTCCGCTCGGTCCAGGACTACTTCGGCGAAATCTCCGCTCGCGTACAGGAGAACCTCTCCGGCGTGCGGGTCGTCCGTGCCTTCACCCAGGAGCAGAACGAGATCGAGACGTTCAAGCGGATGAACCGCGAGTACGTGGAGCGGAACCGGCGCCTGATCCGCCTGACCGCGACTTTCTATCCCGCCCTTCACGCCCTCATCGGCGTGATGTTCGTGGTCGTCTTCTTCATCGGCGCGCGGCGGATTCTCTCCGGTGCGCTGACGATCGGCGACTTCGTCGCCTTTCAGTTCTACCTCGGACGAATGGTCTGGCCCCTCATCGCTCTCGGATGGGTGATCAACCTCTTCCAGCGGGGAATGGCCTCGATGAAGCGGCTGAACGAGATCTGGTCGGTGCGGCCGGAAATCGACCGCGATGCCGGGCAGCCGGTCGAAGGGGAGGTTCGGGGCGAGATCGAGATTCGCGATCTGACGTTCGGATACGGCGGCCGCAACGTTCTTCGCAACGTCGACCTGAAAGTCAGGCAGGGGGAGACCCTCGGCATCGTCGGGCGCACCGGGAGCGGAAAGTCGACTCTGCTCGCGCTCATCGCCAGGACCTTCGAGCCGCCGCCGCAGACGATCTTCATCGACGGCCGGCCGGTGGAAACGATTCCGCTCCGCCAGCTCCGCGAGTGGATCGGCATGGTGCCGCAGGAAACGTTTCTCTTCTCCGAGTCCATCGAGGAGAACATCCGCTTCGGCCGCGCCGGCGCGACGGAGGACGAGGTTGCCGCAGCCGCCGACCTCGCGGGACTCGGGCCCGACGTGCTGACCTTTCCCGACGGACTGAAGACGATCATCGGTGAGCGGGGCATCACGCTGTCGGGCGGCCAGAAGCAGCGGACGGCAATCGCCCGAGCGCTGGTGCGCGATCCGGTCATTCTGATGCTCGACGACGCTCTCAGCGCCGTCGACACGGCAACGGAGGAAGCGATCCTGACGACCCTCCGGAGCGTCCGTCGCGGCAGAACGGTCCTCATCGTCTCGCATCGCGTCTCGTCGGTGAAGGACGCCGACCACATCATCGTGCTCGACGACGGACGCGTGATCGAGCGCGGCACGCACGAGTCCCTCCTTGCCCACGGCGGGTACTACGCCGATCTCTATCGACGCCAGACACTCGAGGCGGAAATCGAGGAAATCGCTTGAAGGCGGATCGCGAGTGTCGGGCCTCGGAAAAGAGAGGGAAGGTCGAGCCCTGCGGCCCGGGACCTGATTCGCAATGATCGAGCGGCACGAAGACGAGGCGACGAAGTCCTTCGATCCGCGGCTGGCGCGGCGGCTGCTGACCTATCTGCGCCCGTACCGGTGGCGCGCGGCGCTCTCGGTGTTTCTGGTGATCCTCTCGGCGGCGCTGGAGATCGTCGGGCCGGCGATCATCGCGGTGGCGATCGATCTGTTCGTCAGGCCGCTGGGGGGGGCGCGGCCGGCCGGAATCAGCGGCCGGATCGGTGACTGGCTCCATGCCCACGGCTGGGCGATGGACGCCATCAGCGGCATCAATCTCGCCGCCGTCCTCTATCTGACGGCTCTGGTCCTCGGATTCGGCGTGCTTTACACGCAGATGGTCCTGATGAATCTGATGGGGCAGTACATCATGTACGACCTCCGCAAGCAGATCTTCGGGCATCTGCAGAAGCTCGACATCCAGTTCTTCGACCGCAATCCGGTGGGGCGTCTGATGACGCGCGTGACGACCGATGTCGATGCACTCAACGAGATGTTCACCGCCGGTTTCGTCGCCATCTTCGGCGACATCGTCGTTCTGACGGGCATCGTCGCGGTGCTCTTCTGGATGAACTGGAAGCTGGCCCTGGTCCTTTTTTCGATCCTTCCCTTCATCGTCGTCGTCTCCATGTGGTTCCGGCGCGGCGCCCGGATCACCTACCGTCAGGTGCGCGCGCGCATCGCCGCCATCAACGCCTTCCTGCAGGAGCACATCTCCGGAATGGCGACCGTGCAGCTCTTCAACCGCGAGAAGAAGGAGGCGGAGAAGTTCGACGAACTGAACGCCCGCCACCGCGATGCCAACATCGACTCGATCTTCTACTACGCGGTGTTCTATCCGGCCATCGAACTGATCGAATCGATCGGCATCGCACTGATCGTCTGGTACGGCGGCGGAAAAGTCCTCCAGGGAACGCTCTCGATCGGCGCGCTCGTGGCCTTCTTTCAATACGCGCAACGCTTCTACGAACCGATTTCCGATCTGTCGGAGAAGTACAACATCCTCCAGGCGGCGATGGCGGCCAGCGAGCGGATCTTCAGGCTGCTCGACACGCCGGTCCGCGTGCGCGAGGAGGGTGACCTCGAGCCCGGGCCGGTCGAATCGATCGAGTTCCAGGACGTCTGGTTCGCCTACAACGACGAGGAGTGGGTCCTCCGGAACGTCTCGTTCGTGGTGAAACGCGGCGAACGCATCGCCATCGTCGGTCACACCGGAGCGGGGAAGACGACCGTCACGGCGCTGCTCCTCCGCTTCTACGACATCCAGCGCGGCCGGATTCTGATCAACGGGGTGGACATCAGGAAATACAGGATCCA
The DNA here is from genome assembly GCA_035574985.1 of Thermoanaerobaculia bacterium. Classification (GTDB taxonomy): domain Bacteria; phylum Acidobacteriota; class Thermoanaerobaculia; order Gp7-AA8; family Gp7-AA8; genus DATLYG01. The sequence goes on from DATLYG010000155.1 coordinate 6,140, forward strand.
GTCCTTACGGCGGCTGTTCGCCATTGTGCAGCAGGATTTTTTTCTCTTCACCGGAAACGTGGCCGACAACATTTCCCTCGGCGATCCATCGATCTCGCGGGAGGCCGTCCGCACGGCCGCGGAGCGCGTCCAGGCCGACCGCTTCATCTCCCGGCTGCCGGACGGCTACGAAGCCGAGGTGCGGGAGCGGGGCGCCGGCTTCTCGGTGGGCGAGAAACAGCTCCTCTCGTTCGCGCGCGCTCTGGCGTTCGATCCGCCGGTGCTCATCCTCGACGAGGCCACCTCGTCGATCGATACCGAGACCGAACGCCTGATCCAGGAGGCCATCCAGACCCTGCTTGCCGGCCGTACCTCGATCGTCATCGCGCACCGCCTCTCGACCATCCGCTCGGCCGACGCCATCCTCGTCTTTCACCACGGCGAAATCCGCGAGCGTGGCACCCACGACGAGCTGATGGAGCAGGACGGTCTCTATCGGAAGCTCTACGAGATCCAGTACCGCGAGAGCGTCGCCGTCTGATTCCACCCCGTCACCGCAGGCATCGGGAATGCAGTGAACCCGTGCGCCGCCGTCACCGACGGCGGCGGGATGCGGAGCGACGTTGCAGCGGTGGAACTTTCCTGGACCCGACGCGCGTTATTTGACATCCGTAACAAAGGTCGCTACCGTCGTGCCAACGGTAGAAAAAGGAACCACCAACGGGTGGAAGAGGAGGGGAGGATGACCGTGAGGTTTTTCCCCGGCAGTAAACGTCAGAAGACGAGTCTCATTGCAGGATTTCTCAACGATTTTCACGTCGATCACGAACTGGTGCGTCCGGAAGACTACAAGTCGAACACCATTCACCTCGGGACCGAGCCGGCCGTCGAAGTCGATGGAAGGCTGTTTGTCGACCCGAATGTCGATGCCCTGAAAAAGATTCTGCACCTCGGATGAACGGGTTCTAACGTGATGCCATCGCGAGCCGCCTTCGGGCGGCTTTTTCGTTTCACGCCGTCCGGAACACCGATTCCGCCTCGCGCTCGATGGCACTGCGGATCCGCGGCTCGAAGGGCTTCGCCATCAGCGGCAGCTTCCCCTCGATGATCACCTCGCTGTCGGTGATCTCCACGCTCCCTTTGCCGCTGATTCCCTTCGCCTTGAAGCCGAAGTCCATCCGGTCGCCGTTCCAGTGCTGTTCGAGGTCCGATGCGTAGTGGCCGAACTGCTTCACCAGATCGCCGAGGCGCTGCTCGAGACGCCGGCGGGCTTCGTCTTTCGACAGGTTGTGAGGGATGGTGATGCGCATCGATCTCCTCTGATCAACTATTGTGCCGGGACGTAGGTTGGATCGGCCGTGACCTGGTCGATCACCGAGCCGTATGCGGCGACGCGCCCGCTTCCCGCGACGACCTTGACCGTCACGCGGGCGTTGTAGACGTCGGTCAGACCGAAGTCGCCGAGTGAGATCTGCCGGAACTCGTTCGCCGCGAGCGGAATGGTCACCTTCGGGGTCACCTTCGAGTCGGGGAGCGTCACCGACACCTCGACCGTCGCCGCGTTTCCGCTCGTTTCCGCGAGGCCGATGTTCGTCCGGAATCGCGAGGAATGTTCGAGCTGCAGGATCTGCAGGGCGCGTCCGCCGAGCACGGCCGACTCGTCCGGTGTCACGCCGGGGATGAACTGCCCGTACGTGCCACCGTTCGCGTCGGTGCTGAAGGTCCGCCCGGTCGCCACGAGCGCCGCGGGTTCGGATGTCGTCAGGACGATCGAGCCGCCGCTCGACGTCACGCCGAAGAGGGTAGGCAGGACGTCGTCGATGGCCTTCACCTCTCCCGGAGCGATCGTCAGCGGCTGTCCCGAACGGGGAGCGGTCGATCCCTGTGCGTAATACGCGGGCGTGACGGTGATGCTCGACGATCCGGCATTGAAGAGGCGGATGTCCGAGCGGAAGTCGTTCGGTTCCGGCAGATCGGCCATGCCCGGAAGAACGAACTTGGTCGAGGTTTGCGCCGCCCTGGGGACGGGGGAGACGAGCAGCGGATCGTTCGTCCGGTTGTCGACGGTCGATGCATACGCGGTCACTTTTCCGGTGTCGGAAGTGACTTCGACTTCGATGCGGCCGTCGGTGAGCGTGATGCCGTTCGCCTCGAGAATCGAGTTGATCTGCCGGTGTTCTCCGGGGAGGAGTGAGACGGGGATCTCGCCGACTTTCTTTCCGGCGCCGTCGAACACCGACAGGAGAACGGAGGCGGGTTCTCCGGAACCCTCGACGAGGCCGAGGTTCGTGCGGAAAGCCTGGGACTGGGCGATCTGCTGCAGCGAAAGAACGGTCCTGGCGCCTTCACTCGACGATTTCCCGATGAACTGGGAAAAGGGGATCGCCGGGATGTACTGCCCGAACGTGCCGGTGGCGGTCTGGTTGTAGGTACGACTCGAAGCGACCGTCACCGGCGCGGCGCTGGTCGCGCTGGTCGTCAACCCGCCGGTCGTGCTGGTCGTCGTCAGTGGCCGGATCTCGAGCGTTCCGCTGGCGGTCGTGCTGCCGAAGAAGCTCGAGAGGAT
>DATLYG010000156.1:0-21772 GCA_035574985.1 Thermoanaerobaculia bacterium
GATGCGGCGACGCTCGCGCTGGTCGTGCCCATCGCCGCCGAGATCGCCGTGACGCCGTGGGGGGCGGCGATGGCGGCGATCGCCTCGCTCTGTGCGATGGCGGCGGGACAGCTCCCGATTTTTCCCTACCACCGGCTGGCGCCGGTGATGCTGGCGCTGCTCGCCCTGCTTCGCTACCTTCGCGCGGGCGGGAGTGGTCCGCTCGCAATGGCGCTCTGCTCGGCGACCCTCGGCGTGCTGTGGAGTCTCGACACGGGGATCTATGCCGTGGCCGGCGTGGCCGGAAGCCTGGTCGTCGCCCGCAGCCTGCGCGCCGAGGTGAGCCCGGTGACATCGGCACGACTCGCGATCGTGACCGCGATCGCCGTGGCGCTTCCGGTGGTCGTTCTGCTCATCGTACGCGCCGGGTTCCGTCAGTTCGCGATCGACTCGTTCGTGACGATTCCGCGCGCCATCGACGCAGTCTGGGCGCTCCCCGCACCTCCGGCGCCATCGTGGAAGGAGTCGTGGAAGTGGCTCGCCGGCGAGCCGGCCCGTTACTACCTTCCGCTCGTCTTCTATGGCTACGCCCTCGCCATGGCAGTGCACGCATGGAGGAGAGGCGATCGTCTGCGCGCCGCGCAGATCGGAACCGCCGCCATCTTCGCGATTCTTCTCTTCCGCACGGCGGCGGGGCGGGTGAGCTGGGGACACACCCGGTACGGAACGGCGCTGTTCGGCGCGATGGCGGTAGCGTTTCTGCTCGAGCCGCTCCTTCTGCGGCGGCGCCGGGCTGCGGCCGTCGTTGCGGGCGCCGTGCTGGTCGTGCTGCTCGAGGTCCCGTCGAACACCGCCTCCGGAGCGAAGTTCCTTGCCGGATGGCGCGCGCGGCAGAGTCACGCCGGGCTCGTGCCGTATCCGGTCAGAACGGGGAAGGGAATCTACACGACGGAGGAGCACGCGCGCGAGCTGGCCGCGCTCAACGGATGGCTCGCGGCGAATGCCGCTCCCGACGCGACGATCCTCGATGTCGCGGGGGAGCGTTCGCTCTACTACTTCCTCGAGCGCCGTCCGCCGTTGCGATGCCCCGACATCTACATGCTCTCGAATCCCACGCTGGCCGGCGAGGCGAGGCGGCAGCTCGAGGCGAACCCGCCGGCGCTCGTCATCGTGCGGGGGACGCACGGGGAGGGCGAGTTCGACGGCCTGCCGTATCACGTCCGCGTGCCGTGGCTCGCCGCATGGATCGACCGGAACTACCCCCGCCGGATCGAGATGGGACGCTACGTCGTGGCGACGAAGTAAACTGCGCGGCCATGTTGAAGCACATCACCGCCCCTGCCATCGTCAGGGCTGCCGGCAACAAGCCCAAGATCATCGAGGAGTTCGTCGGACGGGTGAACACGTCGACCGAAGCCGTCAGCATCGCCCGGATGAAAAGTCCGAGCGGCTGGATCGAACCGGGACAGACGCCGGAGTTCGACGAATACACGCTCGTGCTGCGCGGGATGCTGCGGGTCACCACCCGCGAGGGAGTGACCGACGTTCACACCGGCCAGGCGGTGATCGCTCCCGCCGGAGAATGGGTCCAATACTCGACTCCGGGGCCGGACGGGGCGGAGTATGTTGCGGTCTGCCTGCCGGCGTTTTCGCCGGCGCTCGTTCACCGCGACGAGTGATGCCGGCTGATGCGCGTTCTGATCCTCGACGAGCACGATGTCGAAGACCTTCTGCCGATGCAGGAATGCATCGGGGTGATGGAGGAGGCGCTGACGGCGCTGGCGCGCGGGGAGATCCACAATCCCCTTCGTGTCCCGCTTCGAGCGCCCGGTGCGAAAGGGTTGCTGGGGCTGATGCCGGCGTTTCGCGGCGGCGAGGACCCCGTGTGGGCGCTCAAGGAAGTCTGCGTCCAGCCGGACAATCCCTCGCGCGGCCTCGACACGCATCTCGGCGCGGTCCTGTTGCACGACGGCGTCACGGGCGAGTTGCGGCTGATTGCCAGCGCCGCGGCGATCACGGCCATTCGCACCGCGGCCGTTTCGGCAGTGGCGACGCGTCTTCTGGCGCGCGAGGACGCCTCGACGCTTGCCATCCTCGGTGCCGGCGTGCAGGCGCGGAGTCACCTCCGCGCGATTCCCCTCGTCCGCGCGGTTGGCGAGATCCGCATTTGCAGCAGGACGGCGGCGAGGGCCCGGGAGCTTGCCGCGCTCGATCCGCGTGCCCGAGCGGTCGATTCGGTCGAGGATGCGGTCGCGGGAGCCGACATCATCGTCACCGCGACGAGCTCGCGCGAGCCGGTTCTCCGGCGGGAGTGGATCGCCGGCGGTGCGCACATCAACGCGGTCGGCTCGAGCGTCGCTTCCGCCCGGGAGCTCGACGCGGCGACCGTCGCGGCGGCATCGCTGTTCGTCGACCGGAGAGAGTCGACGGTGAACGAGTCGGGGGACTACCTCGCCGCGCTGCGCGAAGGGGCGATCTCGGAGGGACACATCCGGGCCGAGCTCGGCGAGATTCTTCTGGGAAGTGCGCAAGGGCGAAATTCGCGGGACGAAATCACCCTTTTCAAGTCCCTCGGGCTGGCGGCGGAGGACCTCGCGGCGGCGGCGTTTCTGTTCCGGAAAGGGAGTGGGAGCGGCCGGGGGGTGTGGGTGGAGATCTGACCTTTCCGCCTGCGGAATAAGGGTTTCCAGAGGTGCGTTAGCCGGTTGCCGGGCTTGACAAAGCTCCAATACCGAGCGTAAAGTGCGCCGGTTTTCCCGGAAGGGGCTGTTTTTCGCTGTACGTGTCTTCAAGAGGATAGGTTCGAATGCCAACGATCAATCAGCTCGTCGCGAAGGGACGCGAGAAGGTCCGCTACAAGACCAAGTCGCCGGCCCTCCAGTCGAGTCCGCAGAAGCGCGGCGTCTGCACGCGCGTGTACACGTCCACACCGAAGAAGCCGAACTCGGCGCTTCGGAAGGTCGCCCGCGTCCGGCTCACCAACGGCGTGGAGGTGACGACCTACATTCCGGGCGTCGGGCACAACCTTCAGGAGCACTCGATCGTGCTCATTCGCGGAGGGCGCGTGAAGGACCTCCCGGGGGTGCGTTACCACGTCATCCGCGGGACGCTCGATGCGGTGGGCGTCGCCAAGCGGATGCAGGGCCGTTCGAAGTACGGCGCCAAGCGCCCGAAGAAGGCCTGAGTGCGCGAGAGCTGAAAGCTGAGAGCTGAACGAAATGCCGAGACGACGTGAAGTTCCGAAACGCGAGATCCTCCCGGATCCGGTCTACAACAGCCAGCTGGTGACGAAGTTCATCAACTCGCTGATGGTCGACGGCAAGAAGTCCGTCGCCGAGCGGGTGTTCTATGGCGCCCTCAAGAAGATCGAGGACCGGGCCAAGGACGATCCGCTCAAGCTGTTCAAGAAGGCGGTCGACAACGTCAAGCCGGCCCTCGAGGTCAAGAGCCGCCGCGTCGGCGGTTCGAACTATCAGGTTCCGGTCGAGGTCCGTCCGGTCCGGCGCACCGCGCTCGCCATTCGCTGGCTCATCAGCTATGCGGCGGCGCGGGGCGAGAAGACGATGCAGGACAAGCTGGCGGGGGAGATCCTCGACGCCGCCAACGGCCGCGGCAACGCGATCAAGAAGCGCGAAGATACGCACAAGATGGCAGAGGCGAATAAAGCCTTCGCCCACTATCGTTGGTAATCATTTGGCAGTTCGCAGTCACGAAGTGACCACTGGTTTTTAGCAACTTTCCGTAGCTCCGTCTCGACCGGATAACACAGAAACGTGTGGTTCTGCGGTTCCGGACCGAGCAACGGGAACAACGAACAATCGAACGTCGAGTTGCAGTCGGCGGCCCCCGGCCGCCGCTGCGTGCTGTTGTCACTGGAAAAACGAAAGCATGGCACGTCAGGTACCACTGGAGAAGACCCGAAACATCGGGATCATGGCGCACATCGACGCGGGGAAGACCACGACGACGGAGCGCATCCTCTACTACACCGGCATCACCCACAAGATCGGTGAAGTGCACGAGGGGACTGCCACCATGGACTGGATGGTCCAGGAGCAGGAGCGCGGCATCACGATCACGTCGGCGGCCACGACCGCGTTCTGGGGCGATTGCCGCATCAACATCATCGACACACCCGGTCACGTCGACTTCACCGTGGAAGTGGAGCGATCGCTCCGGGTTCTCGACGGGGCGGTCGGGGTCTTCTGTGCCGTCGGCGGCGTCGAGCCTCAGTCGGAAACGGTGTGGCGCCAGGCCGACAAGTACGGCGTGCCGCGCATCGCATTCGTGAACAAGATGGACCGCATCGGTGCGAACTTCATTGCGGTGGTCAACCAGATCCGCCAGAAGCTCGGCAAGAACGCGGTCCCCCTGCAGCTCCCCATCGGTGCCGAGGAGAAATTCCGCGGCGTGATCGATCTGGTGCAGATGAAGGCGCTCGTCTTCAAGGACGAGACCCTCGGCGCCAAGTACGAAGTGCAGGAGATCCCGGAGGATCTGCGCGCGGACGCCGAGCATTACCGCGAGAAGATGGTCGAGTCGATCGCCGAGCAGCACGACGAACTGCTCGAGAAGTACCTCGCCGGCGAGCAACTCGAGATCGGCGAGCTGAAGGCCGCCCTTCGCGAGGCGACCATCGCCCAGAAGATCACGCCGGTCCTCTGCGGCTCGGCGTTCAAGAACAAGGGCGTGCAGCCGCTGCTCGACGCCGTGGTCGACTATCTCCCCTCGCCGCTCGACATTCCGCCGGTCAAGGGCGTCAATCCCGACGACGAGTCGTTCATCGAGCGGAAGGCCTCGGACGACGAGCCGTTCGCCGCGCTCGTCTTCAAGATCATGACCGACCCGTACGTCGGTCAGCTCGCCTTCTTCCGCGTCTACTCGGGGCACATCGAGTCGGGCACTTCGGTGCTCAACACCACGAAGGGGAACACCGAGCGGATCGGCCGCCTCCTGAAGATGCACGCGAACAAGCGTGAGGAGATCAAGGAAGTGTGGGCCGGCGACATCGGCGCCGCCGTGGGACTCAAGAACGTCACCACGGGCGACACGATCTGCGAGGCTCGGTCCCCGATCGTCCTCGAGACGATGAGCTTTCCCGAGCCGGTCATCGCCGTCGCCATCGAGCCGAAGACGAAGGCCGACCAGGAAAAGATGGGCGTCGCGCTCGCGAAGCTCATGCAGGAAGACCCGACCTTCAAGGTCCACACCGATCCGGAAACGAACCAGACCATCATCCGCGGCATGGGTGAGCTCCACCTGGAGATCATCGTCGACCGGATGATGCGCGAGTTCAACGTGCAGGCGAACGTCGGCAAGCCGCAGGTGGCGTATCGCGAGGCGATCACGCGTCCGTCGGACGCCGAAGGGAAGTTCGTCCGCCAGTCGGGTGGCAAGGGGCAGTACGGACACGTCAAGGTACGCTTCGAGCCGCTCACCGACGGAACGAACTTCGAGTTCGTCAACGAGATCGTGGGCGGCGCGGTTCCGAAGGAGTTCATCAAGCCGACCGAGCAGGGCATTCGCGAGGCGCTCGACCGCGGCATCGTGGCCGGCTATCCGGTCACGGGCGTCCGGGCGATCCTCTACGACGGCTCGTACCACGACGTCGACTCGTCGGAGATGGCGTTCAAGATCGCCGGCTCTCTGGCGTTCCAGGAGGGGGCGAAGAAGGCCAGCCCGATCCTTCTCGAGCCGATCATGGACGTCGAGGTCGTGACGCCGGAGGAGTACGCCGGCGATGTGATGGGCGACCTCTCCCGCCGCCGCGGAAAGATCCAGCAGATGGACGAGCGTGGCGGGGCGAAGGTCATCCGCGCGCACGTCCCTCTGTCGGAGATGTTCGGTTACGCGACCACGGTGCGGTCGATGTCGCAGGGCCGCGCCAGCTATACCATGCAGTTCCTTGCCTACGAGCCGGCGCCGAAGAATGTCGCCGACGAGGTGATTGCCAAGAGCGCAGGGACGACACAACGGATTTGAGCTCTCAGTTCGCGGCCGCCGGCTTCGGAAAAGCTGGCGGCCGGGCGGGCCTGAGAGCTGAGAGCTGAGAGTTTAAAGGGAGGTAGATCCAAATGGCCAAAGAGAAATTCGACCGCAGTAAGCCCCACGTGAACGTCGGCACCATCGGTCACGTCGACCATGGCAAGACGACGCTGACTGCCGCGATCACGCGCATTCTCGCGTCGAAGGGTCTGGCGAACTTCGTCGCCTTCGATCAGATCGACAAGGCTCCGGAAGAGCGCGAGCGCGGAATCACGATCGCCACCGCCCACGTCGAGTACTCGACCGACAAGCGTCACTACGCGCACGTCGACTGCCCGGGTCACGCCGACTACGTCAAGAACATGATCACCGGCGCGGCGCAGATGGACGGCGCGATTCTCGTCGTTTCGGCCGCTGACGGCCCGATGCCGCAGACGCGCGAGCACATCCTGCTGGCCCGCCAGGTCGGCGTTCCCTACATCGTCGTCGCCCTCAACAAGGTCGACATGGTCGACGACCCCGAACTGCTCGATCTGGTCGAACTCGAGGTTCGCGAGCTGCTGTCGAGCTACGAGTTCCCGGGCGACGAGATCCCGGTCGTTCGAGTCTCCGCGCTGAAAGCGCTCGAGAGCGGCGATCACAACAGCGAATGGGGCAAGAAGATCCTGGAGCTGATGGACGCGGTCGACAACTACATCCCGCTGCCGCAGCGCGCCATCGACAAGGACTTCCTGATGCCGGTCGAGGACATCTTCTCGATCTCCGGCCGCGGCACCGTCGTGACGGGCCGTATCGAGCGCGGCGTCATCAAGGTCGGTGAGGAAGTCGAGATCGTCGGCCTCCGTCCGACGCAGAAGAAAGTCGTCACCGGCGTGGAGATGTTCCGCAAGCTCCTCGATCAGGGGCAGGCGGGCGACAACGTCGGACTCCTCCTCCGCGGCACCGAGCGGAAGGACGTCGAGCGCGGCCAGGTCTGCGCCAAGCCGGGCTCGATCACCCCGCACACGAAGTTCAAGGCCGAGGTCTACATCCTGACGAAGGAAGAAGGCGGCCGTCATACGCCGTTCTTCAATGGCTACCGTCCGCAGTTCTACTTCCGTACGACGGACGTGACTGGAACGGCGACGCTGCAGGAAGGCGCCGAGATGGTCATGCCGGGCGACAACACGTCGCTGACGATCCAGCTCATCGCGCCGATCGCGATGGAGAAGGGTCTCCGCTTCGCGATTCGCGAGGGCGGTCGCACGGTCGGCGCGGGAACGGTGACGGAGATTCTGGAATAGGCGAGCAGGCGGGAGGCGGAAAAGCGAGCCGGCGATCGCCGCCATCTCGCCGGCCCGCCTCCCTGCCCGAGGATTCGACTCATGATGAACGAAAAGATCCGCATCCGGCTGAAGGCTTACGACTACCGCGTGCTCGACCAGTCGACCTCCGAGATCGTCGACACGGCGAAGCGGACGGGTGCGAAGGTGGCGGGGCCGATCCCGCTGCCGACGCAGGTGTCGCGCTACACGGTGCTTCGGAGCCCGCACGTCGACAAGAAATCGCGCGAGCAGTTCGAGATGCGGACGCACAAGCGGCTGCTCGACATTCTCGAGCCGACGACGCAGACCGTCGACGCGCTCATGAAGCTCGAGCTGCCGGCGGGCGTGGACGTGGAGATCAAGGCCTTCGGAAAGTAGGCGCGAACGCGCTGAGGCGCGAAGGCGCGAGGGCGACGTGGTACCGCCTGCGCGCCGCAGCGCCTGCGCGCCTCGGCGCCTCGTAGGTGAGAACATGGCAATCGAAGGAATCATCGGCAAGAAGGTCGGAATGACCCAGGTATTCGCCGAGGACGGCGCGCTCGTCCCGGTGACGGTCATTCAGGCCGGCCCCTGCCTGGTCGTACAGAAGAAGACCTCCGAGAAGGACGGCTACGATGCCGTGCAGCTCGGGCTGGTCGAGAAGGTCTCGAACCGCCGCATCACCAGCGCGCAGCGCGGCCACTTCGAGAGGGCCGGCATCCAGCCGCTCAAGACGCTCGCCGAGGTCGATTACAGCGGCGAGGCGAACGTCGGCGACAAAGTGCAGGTCGACATCTTCAAGCCGGGCGACTCGATCGACGTGATCGGCAAGTCGAAGGGGAAAGGCTTCCAGGGTGTCGTCAGGCGTCACCACTTCCGCGGCGGCCGCGCCACGCACGGCTCGATGTTCCACCGTGCTCCCGGGTCGATCGGTGCCTCGGCATTTCCCTCGCGCGTCATGAAGGGCATGCGCATGGGCGGCCGGATGGGCGGCGAGCAGGTGACGGTCAAGAACCTCCGCGTGGCGAAAGTCGACCCGGAGAACAACCTGCTCTATGTCAAGGGCGCCGTTCCGGGCGGCCGGAACGGGCTCGTGGTCGTTCGCTTTTCGAAGAACGGGAAGCGGGGTGAATAGCCATGCCGACGATTGATGTCAGGGACTGGAACAACAGGAAGGTCGGCACGGCCGATCTGCCGGAGGAGATTTTCTCCTACCCGTATCGCGAGCACCTCATTCACGAGGCGGTCCGCAATTACCTCGCCGGTCTCCGGCAGGGAACGCACAAGACGAAGAACCGTTCCGAGGTTTCGGGATCGGGAAAAAAGCCGTTCCGGCAGAAGGGAACGGGGCGCGCGCGTCAGGGTGGAAACCGTCCGCCGATTCACCGTCACGGCGGTACGGTCTTCGGTCCGGTGCCCCGCGACTACTCGTACAAGATGAACGCGAAGGAGAAGAAGGCGGCCCTCAAGTCGGCTCTTTCCCGCCGCGTGAAGGAAGGGCACCTTGTGCTCCTGGCCGAGATGTCGGTCGAGGAGCCGAAGGCGAAGGCGCTGGCCGAGAAGGTGGCGAAGATCGGCATCGACGGGAAGGCGCTTCTGGTCGACTCGGTGGAGAACACGAACGCGGTTCTCGCATCGCGCAACAACCCGAAGCTGCAGTTCGTCGACGCCCTCAGCGTGAACGTCTACGACGTGGTCAACAGCCGCTACATCGTTCTGAGTCAGGCGGCGCTCGAGCGTCTGACGGAGGCACTCGGCAATGAATAGCAATCAGATCATCCGGCGGCCGCTCGTCACCGAGAAAAGCACGCTCATGCGCGAGAGCGGCGCGAACGTGATCGCGTTCGAGGTCGACCCGAAAGCGAACAAAATTCAGGTCAAGAACGCCGTCGAGGAACTCTTCAAGGTGAAAGTCGAAGAGGTTCGCCTCTTCAACGTTCGTGGCAAGAAGAAGCGGATGGGACGCTTCGTGGGAAGCCGGCGGGACTGGCGGAAGGCCTACGTCCGGCTCAAAGCAGGGGAGAAGGCGCCCGACTTCATCGAGGGCGTCTGACACGATTCAGGCGACAAACCGAGGAAACTATGCCTGCCAAGACATACAAACCGACCTCGCCCGGCATGCGGTTCCAGTCGCACGCGTCGTTCGACGTGTTGACGAAGACGAAGAGCGAACCGGAAAAGTCGCTCACCGTCGGTAAACGAAAGACCGGCGGCCGCAACAGCAGGGGCCGCATCACCTCCCGCTTCATCGGGGGAGGGCACAAGCAGAAGTACCGCATCATCGACTTCAAGCGGAACAAGCACGGTGTCCCGGCGAAGGTGGCGTCGATCGAGTACGACCCGAACCGCACCGCCTACATCGCGCTGCTGCACTACATCGACGGCGAGAAGCGCTACATCCTCGCCCCCGACGGGCTGCAGGTCGGAGCGACGGTGACGTCCGGCCCCGAGGCCGACATCCTCGTCGGCAATGCGCTCCCGCTTGCGAAGATCCCCCTCGGCACGACGGTTCACAACATCGAGCTGAAGGAAGGAAAGGGCGGACAGATGGCCCGCTCGGCCGGGGCCAGCGCGCAGCTCATGGCGCGCGAGGGAGAGTGGGCGACGCTCCGGCTGCCGTCGGGCGAAATGCGGAAGGTCCATGTCCGCTGCTACGCCACGATCGGCCAGGTCGGCAACCTCGAGCACGAGAACGTCTCGATCGGCAAGGCCGGCCGCACGCGTCACCTCGGCCGCAAGCCACACAACCGCGGCGTGTCGATGAACCCCGTCGATCACCCGCTGGGCGGCGGTGAAGGGAAGACCTCGGGCGGACGCCATCCGGTGAGCCCGTGGGGTCAGCCGACCAAGGGATACAAGACGCGGCGCAACAAGACGACGACGAAGTTCATCGTCAAGCGGAGAACCAAGTAATGGCTCGTTCACTCAAGAAAGGTCCCTTTGTCGACGATCACCTTCTCAGGAAGGTGGAGGCAATGAATCGGGAGCGGGAGAAGAAGGTCATCAAGACCTGGTCGCGCCGCTCGACCATCGTGCCGGACATGGTCGGCCACACGCTGGCCGTCCACAACGGACGGAAGTTCATTCCGGTCTACATCTCCGAGAACATGGTCGGTCACAAGCTGGGGGAGTTCGCGCTGACGCGGACCTTCAAGGGGCACAGCGGAAAGAAAGCGGAGAAGACCGCCAAGCCGGCGGGAGCGAAATAAGCGGCTGTTCGGGTTGCAACTCCCGGCTCTCAGGAAGAACCGGGGGCTGAGAGCCGGGCGCCGGGAGCCAGGAGCTGAAGTCACATGGAAGCAAGGGCAACACTGAGGTACCTGAAGGCATCGCCGCAGAAGGTGCGGCTCGTTGCCGACCTCGTCCGCGGCAGGAAGGTCGACGAGGCGCTGCAGATCCTCCGCTTCACGAAGAAGTCGTGCGCGAAGGACCTGGAGAAGCTCCTTCGCTCTGCGGTGGCCAACGCGGAGAACAGCGAGAGCGGCGCCGACGTCGACGAACTGGTGGTGTCGAAGATCTACGTCAACGAGGGGCCGCGCGAGAAGCGCGTGCAGCCGGCCCCGATGGGTCGTGCCTACCGCATCCAGAAGCGGCAGTCGCACATCACGGTCCATGTGTCGGACGAAGTGAAGGCGGTCAACGAGCGGAGCGGTGGATCGAAGACCCGCGCCCGCGCCAGGAAATAACGGAGGCAATTTTGGGTCAGAAGGTCAACCCCTACGGATTTCGGCTTGGATTCAACAAGACGTGGCACTCCCGCTGGTTTGCCGGGAAGAACTACGCCGAGACGCTGCACCGCGATCTGAAGCTTCGCGAAGATCTGAAGAAGCGCCTCAGCCACGCCGGAGTCTCCGAGATCGACATCGAGCGCACGGCGAACAAGATGCGCATCAACATCTACACGTCGCGTCCCGGAATCATCATCGGGCGGAAGGGCGCCGAGGTCGACAAGCTCCGCGACGAGCTGCAGAAGATGGTCAGCGGCGAGGTCTACATCAACATCCAGGAGATCCAGCGTCCGGAGCTCGACGCGCAGCTCGTGGCCGAGAACATCGCCACGCAGCTCGAGCGCCGCATCGCCTTCCGCCGGGCCATGAAGAAGGCGATGGAGTCGGCCTTCCGCTTCGGGGCGAAGGGGATCAAGGTGCGCGTTGCCGGACGCCTGAACGGCGCCGAGATCGCCCGTTCGGAGTGGTACCAGGACGGCCGGCTTCCGCTCCACACGCTGAAGGCCGACATCGACTACGGGCAGGCGGTCGCCCGGACGACGTACGGAGTGATCGGCGTGAAGGTGTGGATCTACAAGGGTGAAATGGCGAAGACGCGTTCGCGCCGCCGTGCGTCGTGAACGCCGAATCGGGAATCGAGCATTGAGAATCGAGGGAAACGTGAGTTGAGGTCGATCGATCGGCGAATGGAGATGCGATTCCTTCTCGATTCCCGATTCTCGATTCTCAATTCTGGTGCGGAGCAACAGCCATGTTGATGCCGAAGAAAGTCAAGTTCAGAAAACAGCAGCGCGGACGCCGGCGCGGGCTGGCCACTCGTGGCCAGAAAGTGTCGTTCGGCGATTACGGACTGCAGGCGCTCGAGGCGGGCTGGGTGACGGCGCGCCAGATCGAGGCCGCCCGTATCGCGATGACACGTCACGTCAAGCGCGGCGGCAAGATCTGGATCCGGATCTTCCCCGACAAGCCGGTGACCAAGAAGCCGCTCGAGACGCGCATGGGGAAGGGGAAGGGCGCGCCCGAGGAGTGGGTGTGCGTGATCAAGCCCGCCCGCATCCTCTACGAGATGGAAGGCGTGACGCGGGAAATCGCGGAAGAGGCGTTCCGCCTCGCCGCGCACAAGCTGCCGATCAAGACGCGCTTCGTCACGCGCGAGCAGACGGAGACCGGTGAATGAAGACGAAGGAACTGCGCGAAAAGAGCGTTGACGAGCTCCATGCCCGCGAGCGCGAGCTGACCGAGCAGCTCTTCAAGCTGCGCTTTCAGCGCGCGACGGGGCGGGTGGAGAACCCGATGAAGATGCGTCAGGTGCGCCGGGAGATCGCGCGCATCAAGACGCTCCTCGGCGAGCGGTCGAGGGCGTAAGGGAGATGGAGATGGCAACGAAGGAGAGGAACGAAACGGCAGCCGCCCCGAAGGCGAAGCGGACGAAGGTCGGCGTCGTCGTGTCGAACAAGATGCAGAAGACCGTCGTCGTCGCGGTCGAGAACCTCGTCAAGCACGGGATGTACCAGAAGTACGTGAAGCAGACGAGCAAGTTCCTCGCGCACACCGAACAGGGCGATCTGAACATCGGCGACCGCGTGGTCATCGAAGAGTCGCGTCCGCTCTCGAAGCGGAAGCGCTGGAACGTCCGCGAAGTGCTGGAGCGGGCGAGCTAGGTCAGGGGGACGTCATGATTCAGATGAGGACCATTCTCAACGTCGCCGACAACACCGGCGCGAAGAAGATCGCGGCCATCAAGATGCTCGGCGGCTCGACGGCCGGCAAGTACGCGGGGCTCGGCGATGTGATCACGGCGTCCGTGAAGGAAGCCTCGCCTGACGGTTCGGACAAGAAGGGGGCCGTGGTCAAGGCGGTCATCGTCCGCACCGTCAAGGAGCACCGCCGCCGCGACGGGTCGTACATCAAGTTCGACGACAACGCGGCCGTGCTGATCAACGACCAGAACGAGCCGGTCGGTACCCGCGTCTTCGGACCGGTGGCTCGCGAGCTGCGCGAGCGGAAGTTCATGAAAATCATCTCGCTCGCGCCGGAAGTGATCTGAGGTCGGAGAGCCATGTACGCAAGAACGACGAAACAGAAAGAGACCCCGCGGATCAAGCCGCACATCCGGAAGGGCGACACCGTCAAGGTGCTCGCCGGCAAGGACCGCGGCAAGACCGGAAAAGTGCTGCGGGTGATGGCCTCGAAGGGGACGGCCGTGGTCGAGCGGGTGAACTTCCTCAAGAAGCACACGCGCCCGAATCCGCAGCGCAACGTGAAGGGCGGCATCCTCGAGCGCGAGGCGCCGGTGAAGCTGTCGAACCTGCAGCTCATCTGCCCGAGCTGCGGCGAGCCGGCCCGGACGGGGATTCATCGCACAGAGGCGGGGGCGGTCCGCTTCTGCCGCAGATGCCAGTCGGAGATCAACAGGTAGCGCCTGATGACGGGAAGGCTCTTACACGCGGAGCCGTAAAGGAAAACCAATGGCAGCAAGACTCAAAGAGCTTTACAACCGGGAAGTCCGCAGGAAGATCCAGGAGGCGTTCGGGATCAAGAACCCGATGGCGGTCCCCAGAATCGAGAAGGTGGTTCTGAACATGGGCGTCGGCGAGGCCATCGCGAATGCGAAGATCCTCGACAACGCCGTCGAGGAGCTGGCCACGATCGCCGGACAGAAGCCGGTCATCCGCCGCGCGAAAAAGTCGATCGCCAGCTTCAAGCTCCGGCAGGGACAGGCGATCGGGACGAGCGTGACGCTGCGCGGGGAGAAGATGTACGAGTTCCTCGACCGGCTCATCAACATCGCCCTTCCGCGGGTGCGCGACTTCCGGGGTGTCCCCGCGAAGTCGTTCGACGGGCGCGGCAATTACACCCTCGGCGTGAGAGATCACCTGATCTTTCCCGAGATCGACCCGGGAAAGGTCGACAAGCCGAAGGGGATGAACATCACCATCGTCACCACGGCGAAGAACGACGACCAGGCCCGCTTCCTTCTCCGTGAGCTGGGCATGCCGTTCGGGAAATAACGGCGGGAAACGAGAAACGAGGATCACATGGCAAGAACCGCAATGATCGTCAAGGCCGAGCGCAAGCCGAAGTTCATGACGCGCAGGAAAAACCGCTGCAAGGTGTGCGGCCGGCCGCGCGGCTACCTTCGGAAGTTCCAGCTCTGCCGGATCTGTTTCCGTCAGCTCTCGCTCGGCGGCTACATCCCCGGCGTGACGAAGGCGAGCTGGTAAGCCCGGCCGCCGATGACAGGAGCCAACCAATGTCCATGACCGACCCTATCGCAGACATGCTGAGCCGGATCCGCAATGCGATCCAGTCGCGGCACGACCGCGTCGAACTCCCTTCGTCGAAACTGAAGGTGGAGATCGCGCGCATCCTCAGGAACGAGGGGTTCATCGGCAACTACAAGGTTGTCGACGAGAAGCCCCAGCCGGTGCTGCGGATCTATCTCAAGTACTCGGATGACGGTGAGCCGGTGATTCACGGGATCGAGCGCGTCTCGCGTCCCGGGCGCCGCGTCTATCGCGGCAAGGAAGACATTCCGAAGGTCCTCGGCGGACTGGGACTGTCGATCGTCTCGACCTCGAAGGGTGTGCTCTCCGGAGCGGAGGCCGCGAAGAGCGGCATCGGCGGAGAAGTCATCTGCCAGGTCTGGTAAGGAGGAGCCCGATGTCGCGTATTGGAAGAAAACCGATTCCGCTGCCGAAGGGCGTGGAAGTCAAGCAGGAAGGCAACGTCGTCACGGTGAAGGGGCCGAAGGGCTCGCTGTCGACGCCGCTCGTTCCCGGCATCGGGGTCAAGATCGAGAACAACACGGTGGCCTTCACGCGGAGCGACGACGAGAAGAAGTCGCGCGCCTATCACGGCCTCATGCGGGCGCTCGTGGCCAACAACGTCCGTGGCGTGAGCGAGGGGTTCCGGAAGGACCTCGACATCGTCGGTGTCGGCTATCGCGCCGAGGTGAAAGGGAAGGAAGTCGTCTTCCAGCTCGGCTACTCGCACCCGGTGCGGTTCCCGATCCCGCAGGGGATCGACATCGCCGTCGACGGCAAGACGGGACACATCACCATCACGGGAATCGACCGCCAGAAGGTGGGCCAGACGGCGGCGGAGATCCGCTCGCTGCGCGAGCCGGACCCGTACAAGGGAAAGGGCATCAAGTACAGCGACGAAGTCATTCGCCGCAAGGCAGGAAAGGCTGCCGGCAAGTAAGGCAGGTGTCAGGTGCCAGGCCCCGGCTCTCGGGCGAGAGCGGAGCTGACACGTCGAGGAGACCTGGGAGCTGAATTTATGGATCGCGCAAAGCAGAGACTCGAAGCAAGGACCCGGATCCGCGCGCGGATCCGGCGGAAGGTGAGCGGGACGCCGGAGCGTCCGCGCCTGGCGGTGTTCAAGAGCAGCAAGTACTTCTATGCACAGCTCATCGACGACACGGCCGGCAGAACGATCGCGTCGGCATCCTCGCGGGACGCCGACGCGTCGACGAAGGGCGGGAACCAGTCGGCGGCGAAGGCGGTCGGAGCGCTCATCGCGAAGCGGGCGAAGGACAAGGGGATCTCGCGCGTGGTGTTCGACCGCGGCGGCTATCTCTATCACGGCAACATCAAAGCGCTCGCCGACGCGGCGCGCGAGAACGGTTTGGAATTCTAGGAGGACCCAGTGCAGCGTCCAGGACAGGGCTCGCCGCGCGGTGAGCGTCGCAGCGAAGAGAGATCGGAAAGCGGGATGATCGACAAGGTCGTCCACATCAACCGCGTGACGAAGGTCGTCAAGGGCGGTAAGAACTTCAGCTTCAGCGCCCTGGTGGTGGTCGGCGACGGTCAGGGCCGCGTCGGCTACGGCTCGGGGAAGGCGAAGGAGGTTCCGGCGGCGATCAAGAAGGGAATCGAGATCGCCAAGAAAAACATGATCGAAGTGGCCATGGCGGGAACGACGATTCCCCACGCCACGGTGGGCCACTACGGCGCGGGGAAGGTCCTGCTGAAGCCGGCGTCGGAGGGAACCGGCGTCATCGCCGGCGGTCCGGTGCGGGCGATCCTCGAGTCGGCCGGCATCCAGAACATCCTGACCAAGTCGCTCGGCACGGCGAATCCGCACAACGTGGTGAAAGCGACGTTCGAGGCGCTCAAGCAGCTCCGGAGCGAGGAGCAGTACAAGGCCCTCCGCGGAGGCCAGAGCGAAGTCGTGGAGGCGGAAGCGTGAGTGCGAAAAAGGCGGAGTCGAAGAAGACGATCCGCATCCGCCAGGTGCGCAGCGGCATCGGCTGCCCCGTCGCGATGCGCGAGACTCTCGAGGCGCTCGGGCTCGGAAGGATGCACAAGATCTCCGAGCGTCCCGACAGCAAAGAAGTGCGGGGGATGATCCGGAAGATCCCGCACCTGGTGGAAGTGATCGAGTAGGAAAAGGACATCGGCCGTCGGCCGTCCGCCGTCCGCCGTCGGGTTGTTCCGCCGACGGCTGAGGGCCGAGGGCTGATGGCCGGGGGCGAGGTCAACATGGAACTGAGCAATCTGAAACCGAAGAAGGGCGCGCGCCACGCGAAGAAGCGCGTCGGACGCGGCCCGGGGTCGGGCCACGGCAAGACGGCGGGGCGGGGCGAGAAGGGACAGAAGTCGCGTTCCGGCTTCAGCCGGAAGCTCGGCTTCGAGGGCGGGCAGATGCCGCTGCACCGGCGCCTGCCGAAGCGCGGCTTCACCAACGTCTTCAAGAAGGAGTATGCCGTGGTCAACGTGTCGGACCTCGAGCGGTTCGACGACGGGTCGAAGGTCGACGAGACGGCACTCAGGAAGTCCGGTCTTGTGAAAGGCCGGAACGACGGAATCAAGATTCTCGGCGGGGGGAAGCTGACCAGGAAGCTGACCGTGCACGCCGCGAAGTTCTCGGAGTCGGCCCGCAGGCAGATCGAGGCGGCGGGCGGAAGCTGCCAGGAGACCGCGTAAGTTGAATCTCATCGAGACAGCTCGGAACATCTTCGCCATCCCCGACCTGCGCAAGAGGATCATCTACACGTTTGCGCTGCTCGCCGTGTACCGGCTGGGGTCCTACATTCCGACTCCGGGCGTCGATCCGGTTGCGCTGTCGGAGTTCTTCAAAGCGATGCAGGGAGGGGTCTTCGGATTCCTCGATCTCTTCTCGGGCGGCGCGCTGACGCGGCTGTCGGTCTTCGCCCTCGGGATCATGCCGTACATCTCGGCGTCGATCATCCTGCAGCTCCTCACCGTGGTCTGGCCGTATCTCGAAAAGCTCTCCAAGGAAGGGGAGATGGGGCGGCGGAAGATCAATCAGTACACCCGCTACGGGACCGTCGCGCTGTCGATCGTCCAGTCGCTGGGGGTCGCCTTCTGGCTCCGCGCGCAGAGCGCGCCGGGAGGGGCGCCGCTCGTGCCGGCGCACGTGCAGGACGCCCTCTGGGGTGTCGGCTTCCCGCTGATGACCGTGCTGACGCTCACCACCGGCACGGTCTTCATCATGTGGCTCGGCGAGCAGATCTCCGAGCGGGGCATCGGCAACGGCATTTCGCTGATCATCTTCGCCGGCATCGTGGTCGGCCTGCCGCGGGCGACGCTCGGTGTGATCAGTGACATCCGCACCGGGCAGCGCAGCCTGCTGGCGATGCTCTTCCTGGTGATCTTCATGATCGCCGTCGTCGCCTTCGTCGTCTTCATGGAGCGCGCGCAGCGGAGAATTCCGGTGCAGTATGCGAAGCGGGTCGTCGGCCGGAAGGTCTACGGCGGCGCGAACACCTACCTTCCGCTCCGGGTCAACACGGCGGGGGTGATCCCGGTCATCTTCGCGTCGTCGATTCTGGTGATCCCGCAGACGCTGGCCACGATGATCCAGGCGCCCTGGGCGCAGGCCATCGGCAACCAGATGCGCGTGGGCGAGCCTCTCTACTATCTGTTGCAGGTCATCGGCATCATCTTTTTCGCGTACTTCTACACGTCGATCGTCTTCAATCCCGTCGACACGGCCGACAACATGCGGAAGTACGGCGGCTTCATCCCGGGCATCCGGCCGGGCAAGCGGACCTCGGACTACATCGACCGCGTCCTGACGCGGATCACGTTCGTCGGGTCGGTCTATCTCGCCGCGGTATGCATCCTGCCGGAGTTCCTCATCGCCGGCGTGCACGTGGCGCAGTTGCCGTTCGGCGTCGGCGCCGCGCTCGACCGCGCGCTTCCGGTGTGGTTCACCGAGGGGATGGGCTTCGACTTCTACTTCGGCGGGACGTCGCTGCTGATCGTGGTCGGCGTGGCGATGGACACGATCAACCAGATCGAGTCGCAGCTCGTCATGCGCCATTACGACGGCTTCATGAAGCGCGGTCGCATCCGCGGACGCCGGGGGTAAGAGAACGGGCGCATGAAGGTGATCTTCATCGGGCCGCCGGGGAGCGGCAAGGGGACGCAGGCGAAGCGGCTGGCGGAGCGCTTCGCGATTCCGCACATCTCCACCGGCGACATGCTCCGCGAGGCGGTGGCCGAGGGGACCGAGCTGGGGAAGAAGGCCGCCCCGGTCATGGCCGCAGGGGCGCTGGTGTCCGACGACCTGATGATCGAGATCATCCGCGAGCGGCTGGCGAAGAAGGACGCGCAGAAGGGGTTCATCCTCGACGGCTTCCCGCGGACGCTCGTTCAGGCCGAGAAGCTCGACCATCTCGTCGGGAATGGTCGGGACGGGCTGCGCGTTCTTCAGCTACTGGTCCCAGACGAGGTCATCGTGCGGCGGATCGCGCTTCGCCGCTCGTGCGTCTCGTGCGGGGCCGTCTACCATCTCGAACACAATCCCCCGTCACAGGACAGCGTGTGTGATCGCTGCGGGACGGAATTGATCGCGCGTCCGGACGACAACGAGACGGCCGTGCGAAAGCGCCTGGAAGCGTTTCATCGGCAGACGCTTCCCGTCGCGACGTACTACAAGACGAAGAGTGTCTTGCGCGAAGTCGACGGGGTCGGTCCCGTCGACGAGGTCTTTGAACGAATTGCGAAGTCCCTTTCGTAAATGAAGGGTCCGGTACTGAAGACCCGCGACGAACTCGCGGTCATGGACAAGGCGAATCGAATCGTCCTCGAGATTCTCGAGATCATGAGGTCGATGATCAGGCCGGGTGTGACCACGGCACAGCTCAACGCGGTGGCGGAAGAGGAGCTGAAGAACCGCGGCGCGAAGTCGCCCTTCAAGGGGTACGATCCGATGGGTCTTCCGCCCTACCCGGCAGTCGTCTGCACCTCGGTCAATGACGTGATCGTTCACGGCATTCCGAACCGGGCGAAGCTGCAGGAGGGCGACATCATCGGCCTCGACTTCGGGGCGGTCTACGAGGGATTCGTGGGCGACGCAGCTCTGACGGTCGCGGTCGGCAAGGTGCCGCCGCGAACGGAAGAACTGATCCGGACGACGAAGGAATGTCTCGATCTGGCGATCGAGGAGATGCGTCCGGGGCGCCACCTCGGCGATATCGGGGCGGCGGTGCAGGAGCATGCGGAGTCGCGCGGGTTTCACGTCATCCGAAACTTCGTCGGTCATGGAATCGGCCGGAAGATGCATGAGGAGCCGCAGGTCTACAACTACGGGAAACGGGGACGGGGACTCGAATTGCGGGAGGGGATGGTCCTGGCGATCGAGCCGATGCTGTGCGAGATCGGGCCGAAGCTCCGGGCGCGCATCGAGCGGGCCGGCAACAACGGGATGATTCAGGACGTGCGGACCGACAGCGACGGCTGGACCGCACGGACGGTCGACGGAACGCTCGCTGCGCATTTCGAGCATTCGGTCGCCGTCACGGCCGACGGGCCGTGGGTCCTGGGCAGGGATTGATCAGAAGTAAGGAGAGTATGTCGGAAAAAGAAGAAGCGATCGAGGTGACGGGCACGGTCCTCGAGACGTTGCCCAACGCGATGTTTCAGGTCGAGCTGGAAAACAAGCACAGAGTGCTGGCGCACATTTCCGGCAAGATGCGCAAGCACTTCATCCGCATTCTTCCCGGTGACAAGGTGCTGGTCGAGCTCTCGCCGTACGACCTGACGCGCGGCCGCATCACCTATCGATACAAGTGAGTGCATCATGAAAGTTCGATCGTCAGTCAAGAGAATCTGCAGCAAGTGCAAAGTGGTCCGGCGCCAGGGCGTCATTCGCATCATCTGCGAGAACCCGAAGCACAAGCAGCGGCAGGGATGAAAAGCAGCCGTCGGCCCTCGGCCGTCAGCCGTCAGAACGAGCGCTCTGACGGGTGGCGGCTGACGGCTGACGCATGGAGAAACACAAATGGCACGCATCGCAGGAGTTGATCTTCCACTCAATAAGCGGGTCGAGATCGGCCTGACGTACATCTTCGGCATCGGCCGATCGTCGTCGAACGAGATCCTGAGCAAGGCGGGTGTCAACCGTGACACGCGCGTGAAGGACCTGTCGGAGGACGAGGTCCGCAGGATCCGTCAGGTCATCACCGACGAATACAAGGTCGAGGGCGATCTGCGCAAGGACATCGGCCTCGACATCAAGCGGCTGATGGAGATCAACTGCTATCGCGGCCAGAGGCACCGCCGCAATCTTCCGGTCCGCGGGCAGCGGACGCACACGAACGCGCGGACGCGCAAGGGACCGCGCAAGGGCGCGATCGCCGGCAAGAAGAAGGCAACGAAGAAATAGCTAGGAGCTGATTTCAGATGGCAACTGCACGGGCACCCAAGGCTGGTACGCGGCGCGCGGGAACGAAGCGGAAGGAGCGGAAGAACGTTCCGCACGGGACGGCTTCGATCGCGGCGACCTTCAACAACACGATCGTTTGCATCACCGACCCGATGGGCAACGTGCTCGCCTGGTCGAGCGCGGGACGGATCGGATTCAAGGGATCGCGCAAGGGGACGCCGTTCGCGGCCCAGGTCGCCGCGCAGAACGCGGCCCAGCTCGCGCAGGAGCACGGCGTCCGGACGATCGACGTGAAGGTGAAGGGACCGGGCGCGGGTCGTGAATCGGCCATTCGCGCGCTCGCGGCGAGCGGTCTCGACATCAAGTCGATCAAGGACGTGACCCCGATTCCCCACAACGGCTGCCGCCCGCCGAAGCGCCGCCGCGTTTGATACGACAGATCTCGGGTCTCGGGTCCGAGGGATCGCACCCCTGCCCCGACACCCGAGACCCGAGACCCGAGACCTGATTTTTACGGCGTGCAGCTGCCGCCGTAGACGCAACGCTCCATGGTGGAGCGGGTGCGAAACCCGAGGAGGTACAGTGGCTCGTTATACCGATCCCGTCTGCCGGCTCTGCCGTCGCGAGGGCATGAAACTCTTTCTGAAGGGCGATCGCTGCTTCAAGGACAAGTGCGCCATCGAGCGCCGCAACTACGCACCCGGCCAGCACGGCCGGCGCCGATCGAAGGTGCTCGGCTACGGTGTGCAGCTTCGCGAGAAGCAGAAGGTGAAGCGCATCTACGGACTGCTCGAGCGGCAGTTCCGCACCTACTTCGCTCGCGCAGAGCGGAAATCCGGAATCACCGGTGAGAATCTCCTTCGCCAGCTCGAGCTGCGGCTCGACAACGTGGCGTATTCGCTGGGCTTCGCATCCTCCCGCGCGCAGGCGCGGCAGCTCGTCCGCCACGGGCATGTGGAAGTGAACGGCAGGAAGATCAACATTCCCTCGTACCAGGTCCGCAAGGGGGACGTGATTCAGGTCCGGGAAAAGAGCCGGAAGAACGATCAGATCCGCCAGGCGGTCGAGACGGCGGCGGGTCGCGGCGTGCCGGCGTGGCTCGAGCTCAACTCCGAGCAGTTCCGCGGCACGGTGATCGATCTCCCGAAGCGGGAC
>DATLYG010000157.1:0-2449 GCA_035574985.1 Thermoanaerobaculia bacterium
TGGCGGGCGATGCCTCGATGACCCGGCCGCCGCTGTTCGTCGCGGCGCGCTCGAGAAACCGGCCGGCCCTGCCGAAGACGATGGCGCTGATGACCGTGCGCGTTCCGCTCGTTTTGCGGAGGGCCTCCTCCTCGCCGAGGAGGCTGTTGCGGTCGCCGCCGTCGGTGATCACGAACGCGTACGTCCGCTGGCGCTCCGGGATCGAAGCGACCGCGTCGCGGAGCGAGGTCCCGCCCGACGGCACGATCGTTCCGAAGAGCGACGCGAGAGATTCGCCCGATGCGACCGCTCGTGCCTTCGTCACGTTGTGATTGAAGAGGACGGCCGAGACGCCGTCGTCGGGACGCAACAGTGTCCGCGCCTCGTCGATCGCTCGGAGCGCCGCATCGAGTCGTCCGTCGTCCATGCTGAGCGAGCGGTCGATGATGAAGAAAAACGTGGCCGGACCGCGATCGGCGCGGAGATCGCGAACGGGCTGCTCGACGCCGTTTTCCATTACACGCAAATCACCAGCAGATGGTTTGCGTTTTGTGTAAATCCGCAACGGCACCTCGACGTAGTCGACGATGAGCGTTTCGCCGGCGCCGATGGGGGCCGTCCGGATCGACGCGCTGTCGCGATGGCGATAGCCGCCGGAGAAGACCTTCGCCGTCACCAGCCGCGCTTCGAGCGAGAAGCCGAAGTCGTGTGCGATGCGGTAAGGGGGGCGGCGGGCGACGCCGGCGAGGACGCCGTCGACGAAAAACTCGACGCGATCGACGTTGGCCGCATCGGTTTCGATTTCGATCGCCATCGGGCCGGCCGCCTGCGATCCCTCCTGCGGCGAGACGAAGCGCACCGACGCCGCCTGCGCGGCGGCAGCGGCGAGACCGATCGCCACGGCGAGGATTCTGCACACGACCGGCGGAACGGTGGCTGGTCGATAAGTTATTTCATTGGAATGACTTGACCGCTGGAGGTGACGTCGTGTCCCCTTTCGGATGCGCTCCCGCCCCGCCGCGATAGAATCGCGCGCTCTGATGCTCGACCCCATCGCCTTCACCCGGCGTCTCATCGACATCCCCTCCGTGACGGAGAGCGAACATGCCGTGGCCGAGTTCGTCGAAAGCGAGCTGATCGCGCTCGGTTTCCGGACGCGCCGGCAGGATGTGGGTGGGGGGCGGTTCAATCTCTTCGCCGCCGCGGGAGGACGTCCCCGGGTCGTGCTCAACTCCCACTTCGATACCGTTCCTCCATGGTTCGCCGCGCGCGAAGACGAGGAGTTTCTCCACGGCCGCGGCTCGTGCGATGCGAAAGGCGCGATCGCGGCGATGGTGGCGGCGGGCGAGCGGCTTCTCGCCCGCGGAGTCGGCGACTTCGCCTGTCTGTTCGTCGTCGGCGAGGAGACCGACTCGATCGGCGCGAAGCTGGCGAACGCAGAATTCTCGGGCGTCGGATCGGAGTTCGTCATCGTCGGCGAGCCGACCGAGTCGCGGTTCGCGCGCGCCTCGAAGGGGGCGCTCACCTGCACGGTGCGGTTCGAAGGCGTCGCCGCGCACTCGGCCCATCCCGAGCGCGGCGACTCGGCGGTCAACAAGATGGTCGCCGCGATCGCCGAGATCAACGCCGCGTCGTGGGGGCATGACGACATCCTCGGCGAGGCGACGGTGAACGTCGGCGTCGTGCGGGGAGGGGAGAAGCCGAACGTGATCGCGGCGGAGGCGGAGTGCGACATGATCTTCCGCCTCGCGGGCGAGCCGGAGGAGGCGCGAGCGAAGCTCGAGTCGATCGTCGCGCGATACGGCGGACGCATCACACGCGCGGCGGGGAATCCTCCCCAGTTCATGGTGGTCCCGGAGGGAGCGCCTTCTGCGGTCGTGGCATTCAATACCGACGTTCCGCACCTCGGGAATCTCGGCAGGCCGCTGCTCTTCGGACCGGGATCGATCCTCGATGCCCATACCGCCAACGAGAAGATTCGAAAGAAGGAACTGCTGGCGGCCGTTGACGCCTACGAACGAACGGTCGTCTCGCTGCTGGAAGGACGGGTGGCCGGCGATCGGTGATCGCGACTCCATCCGGGAAGGAGTTGTTTCGTTGTCCAGACTCGAACACGACATTTTCCTCGTTGCCGCCGTGCGGACGCCGATCGGCAGGTTCGGCGGCGGTCTCGCTTCGCTCACCGCGCCCCAGCTCGGGGTGGCGAGCGCGCGGGCGACGATCGAACGATCGGGGATCGATCCCGCCGCCATCGACGAGGTGATCTTCGGCAATGCGCGGCAGGCGGGCGTGGGGCCGAACCCGGCGCGGCAGATCGCCATCCGCAGCGGCCTGAGCCACGAAGTCCCCGCGTACACGGTGAATCAGGCCTGCGGCTCGGGGCTGCGGGCCATCATGAACGCCGCGGACGAGATCCGCCTCGGCCGGGCGGAGGTCATCCTCGCCGGCGGGACCGAGTCGATGTCGAACA
>DATLYG010000158.1:0-4579 GCA_035574985.1 Thermoanaerobaculia bacterium
TGGAAGTCGACCGACGGCGGCGACACCTGGAAGAACATCAGCCGCAACAAGGGGCTGCCGGCGCCGCCCCTCGGCATCATCGGCATCACCGTCTCCCGTTCGAATCCGCAGAACCTCTACGCCATCATCGAGGCCGCCGAGGGAGGGGTGTTCCGCTCGCGCGACGGAGGAGAGACGTGGGAGAAGACCAGCGAGAGCCGCGACCTTCGCCAGCGGGCCTGGTACTACTCGCGGATCTACGCCGATCCGAAGGACGAAGACACGGTCTACGTCCCGAACGTCCGCTTTCACAAATCGAAGGACGGCGGGAAGACGTTCACCACCATCGCCACGCCGCACGGCGACAACCATGATCTCTGGATCGACCCGAACGATCCGCTGCGGATGATCGAGGGGAACGACGGCGGCGCGAACGTTTCGACCGACGGCGGGCGAAGCTGGTCGACGCAGGAGAACCAGCCGACCGGGCAGTTCTACCGGGTGACCACCGACAACGACTTTCCCTACCGCATCCTCGGCGCCCAGCAGGACAACAGCGCGGTGCGCATTCGCCATCGTTCGAGTGAGCGGGGCATCGAGATGCGCGACTGGGAAGAGACGGCGGGAGGAGAGAGCGGCCACATCGTCGCCCACCCGCGCAATCCCGATCTCGTCTACGGCGGTTCGTACGGCGGCTACCTGACGCTCTACAACCACAAGACGCAGGAAGTGCGCGACGTGAACGTCTGGCCCGACAACCCGATGGGTCACGGCGCCGAGGGAGCGACGGAGAGGTTTCAGTGGAACTTCCCGCTCCTTTTCTCGCCGCACGATCCCGACACCCTCTACGCCGCCTCGCAGCACCTCTGGAAGACGACCAGCGGCGGGGCGAGCTGGGAGCGGATCAGCGGCGATCTGACCCGCAACGATCGCTCGAAGATGGGGCCCTCGGGAGGGCCGATCACGAAGGACAACACCTCCGTCGAGTATTACGGGACGATCTTCGCCGTTGCCGAATCGCCGCTCGAGCGCGGCGTCATCTGGACCGGCTCGGATGACGGACTGATTCACGTCACGCGCGACGGCGGCAGGACGTGGAGCAACGTCACGCCGAAGGGGATGCCGGAGTGGATCATGATCAACAGCATCGATCCGAGCCCCTTCGACCGCGGAGGCGCCTACGTCGCGGCGACGGCCTACAAGTCCGACGACTTCCGGCCGTACCTCTACAAGACGACCGACTACGGCGCGACGTGGACGAAGATCACCGGCGGCATCGCCGGCGATCACTTCACGCGCGTGGTCCGCTCCGACCGCCAGCGGAAAGGCCTTCTTTACGCGGGAACCGAGCGGGGAGTGTACGTCTCGTTCGACGACGGCACCTCGTGGAAGTCGCTGCAGCTCAACCTGCCGGTTGTTCCGATCACCGATCTCGCGCTGAAGGACGGCGACCTCATCGCGGCGACGCAGGGCCGCGGGTTCTGGGTGCTCGACGATCTGTCGCCGCTGCAGCAGTACGCGGAGGAAATCGCCTCGAAACGCGCGCACCTGTTCACGCCGCGCGCCGCCTGGCGCGTCCGCGGATCGACTCCCGAACGCACTCCGCCCAACCAGGGCAAGAACCCGCCGCAGGGGATCGTGGTCCACTACTGGATCGGCGACGTCAAACCGGGAACGCCCGTGAAACTCGCATTCCTCGATCCCGACGGCTCGGTGATCCGCGAGTTCGCGGGCGAAGTGAAGGCCGCCGGGGAGATCGAGCAGGCGAAGAAGGCGGAGGAAGAGAAGAAGACGGCGGCAGCGAAGGAACCGCCGAAAGAGTCGGCGAAGAAGGTCGGTGTCCGCAGTGAGGGAGGGGAGAAGGAAGCGGCCGCTCCCGCCGGCGAGAAGGCGAAGGAAGAGAAGGAAGAGGAAGACCCGGAAGCGAAGCGCGAGCGCGAGCGGAACAAGCTCCCCGACTCGAAGAAAGGGCTGAATCG
Organism: Thermoanaerobaculia bacterium; assembly: GCA_035574985.1. Taxonomy (GTDB): domain Bacteria; phylum Acidobacteriota; class Thermoanaerobaculia; order Gp7-AA8; family Gp7-AA8; genus DATLYG01. Next base: position 1,959 of record DATLYG010000158.1, read on the forward strand.
CTTCGCGTGGAATCTGCGGTATCCGGAGGCAAAGCGGTTCGAGGGAATGGTGCTGTGGGGAGGGGGGACGGAGGGGCCGCGGGTCGTTCCCGGGACGTACACGGTCCGGCTGACGGTCGGCGAAGAGACGATGACGGTGCCGGCGGAGCTGAAGGCCGATCCGCGATCCTCGTCCACGCCGGCCGATCTGAAGGCGCAGTTCGACTTCCTTCTCGCCGCGCGCGACAAGCTCAGCGAGGTCCATTCGCAGATCGAGAAGATCCGCAACGTGCGGAAGCAGCTCACCGATCTGCGGACGCGGTGGCGGGACAACAAGGCGATCGTCGACGCCGCGAAGGCGCTCGACAGGAAGATGACCGCGGTCGAAGAGGCGCTCTACCAGACGAAGAACCGCTCTCCGCAGGACCCGTTGAACTTTCCGATCCGGCTCAACGACAAGCTGGCGGCCGTGGCGTCGTCGGCCTCGTACGGTGATTTCGCGCCGACCGCACAGCACCGCGCGGTCTACCAGCAGCTCGTGGGGAAGATCGACGAGCAGTTGAAGACGCTGGATGCGATCTGGAAGAGCGATCTTCCCGCCTTCAACGCACTGGTCAGACAGCAGGATGTGCCGGCGGTGAAGTGAAGAGAGGCGCGGGGCGGGAGCGACTCGCCCCGCGCTTCCGGGTCACGCACCTCGCCTTCCGTCGTGCGGAGGGAGAAAGCTCGCCTCGAACGAGTTCCGCGCGAGGGTGCGGATCTCCTCCTCGGTCAGGCCCAGCGCGGTGGCGGCGGCGAGATAGTTCGCGCCGATGTAGCCGCCGAAGTAGGCCGGATCGTCGGAGTTGATCGTCACCTTCAGGCCCCGGCGGAGCATGTCGCGGAGGTTGTGGTCCTCCATCCGGCGGAAGACGCGCAGCTTGACGTTCGAGAGCGGGCAGACGGTCAGCGGGACCTGCCGGCGGACCAGCTCATCGACCAGCTCCGGGTCCTCCATGCAGCGAACGCCGTGGTCGATCCGGCGGACGTGCAGCAGGTCGAGCGCCTCGCGGATGTAGGAAGGGGGACCCTCTTCGCCGGCGTGCGCGACGGCCGCGAGGCCGGCGGATCGCGCCTCGGCGAAGACGCGAGCGAACTTCGACGGCGGGTGGCCGGCCTCCGAGGAATCGAGTCCCACGGCGGCGATGAGCTTCCGGAAGGGGAGCGCCTGCTCGAGTGTCTCCATCGCCGATTCCTCGCTCAAATGGCGGAGGAAACAGAGGATGAGCTTCGAGGTGATGCCGAACTCCCGCTGGCCATCGCGCAGGGCGGCGTCGATGCCGCGCACCACGATCTCGAAATCGACGCCCCGCTCCGTGTGTGTCTGCGGGTCGAAGAAGATCTCGGCGTGCCGGACGTTGTCCTCCGCCGCCCGCTGCAGATAGGCAAACGTCAGCTCGTAGAAGTCGCGCTCGTGGAGCAGCACGCTCGCGCCCTCGTAGTAAATGTCGAGAAACGACTGCAGGTCGTGGAACTCGTAGGCGCTGCGGACCTCGCCGGCCGAGCGGAAGCGGAGCGGCACGGCGTTGCGCCGGGCGAACTCGAACAGCATCTCCGGCTCGAGAGTCCCCTCGATGTGGAGGTGCAGCTCGGCCTTCGGGAGGGAGCGGATCAGCTCTTCGACCGGCATCGGGTTCGTCAGTGTGGCAGTCCGAAGATGTAATACACGAGACAGAGTGCCGCGAGCACGACCGAGCCGCCATGAATTTCGCGCCGGCGGCCGGCGAGAAGTTTCATCACCGGGTGCAGGACCAGGCCCGCGGTCAGGCCGTTGGCGATGTTGTAGGTGAAGACCATCATGGCGATGGTGAGAAAGGCCGGGACGAGTTCGGTCAGATCGCCGAAGTCGATCCGGCGCACGGAATCGAGCATGAGGACGCCGACGGCGATCAGAGCCGGGCCGTAGGCGAACTTCAGCGTCTGAAGCGGCTCGGCCAGAGGGATGAAGAAGAGCGAAAGAGCGAAGAGTGCCGCCGTCGTCACGGCGGCGAGGCCTGTGCGGGCGCCCTCCCGGATGCCGGTGGCCGACTCGATGTAGGCGCCGCTCGTCGAGGTCCCGACCAGCCCGCTCAGCATGCACGCGATCGCGTCGACGGTCATCGGCTTCTCCACTCCGGGAAAGTTCCCCTGCTCGTCGAGCATCCCTCCCGCGGCGCCCACTCCGATCAGCGTTCCGAGCGTGTCGAGAAAGCTCATGAGGAAGAGCGTGAGGAGAATCGGGAGAAACGAGATCGTCAGCACACCGGCGACGTCGAGCTGCAGCGCGATCGGGGCGAGGCTGTAGCTGCCGGTGAAGGGGAGGGCGGCGATCGCCTTCGGCGCCCGGCCGAGGCCGAGGAGGATGCCTGCGCCGGCCGTGGCGACGATCCCGATGAGAATCGCGCCGGGCACGCGGCGGTGGAGGAGTGTCATGATCAGCACGAACCCGCCGAGGGCGAGGAGAACGTTTGTACTAGAAAGATCGCCGATTTGTACTGGTACAATCGGACCCCTGGCGACGATTCCCGTCTCGAACAGGCCAACGAACGCGAGAAACAGGCCGATGCCCGCGGCGAAGCTGTACTTGAGGCTCGGCGAGATCGCGCCGGCCAGCCATCCCCGCA
>DATLYG010000159.1:0-9928 GCA_035574985.1 Thermoanaerobaculia bacterium
CCCAGCGCTTGAAATCTTTCACCCGCAACGTCGCGCCGACCACCTTCTCCTTCCCGCCGCCGGCGGGCGTCCAGGTGAGCGTCACCGTGGCGACGCGCTGCATCGGACGGAGGTTGGCGCGCAGACGGACCTCATGAAGCAGCGTGACCGACGCGTTGCGTGCGAGGAGCGGCTGCGTCATCGGAAGCGGCCTCTCGCCGCCGGCGCGTTCCCACGCGACCACCGCATGCTCGTCGAAGTCGAGATCGATGCGCGCGTTCGTCGCCACGACTTCCGGCTGCGCGCCGCGCGCCGTGTCGACGGTGATCCGGACGATCCACTCCCAGGCGTCGCTGCCAACCGGTGTGGCGGAACCTTCGACTTCCATCTCCACGTCGCGCCGGACCCGCTTCGGTGCACCGGCGAAGTAGTTGACGAGCGCGCCGACATCGACGCTCGACGGCGAGGGACGCTCGCCGCGCTCGATCGCCGCCTTCACCACCTCGAACGCACCGCGGTCGATGGCGACGCCGAAGAGCCGGGCGCTCTCCGCAGACGCGGCCACCTTCGCGATCTGCCGCGCGGGGACGTCGCGCGCCACGGAGGGATTGTCGACGACGCCGCCCACGACACCACCTTCCACTCCACCCTCGACGCCGCGCTCCGCCGGAGGCGTTGCCGGTACGGCGGCCGCAGCGGGAGGAGGCGCCATCGCCACGGTCCTCTCCGCGATCGATCGAGCTTCGGTCCGGATCGCGTCTTGCGCGACGGCCACCTCGTTGTCTCTCTGATCGCGTCCGATCCCGGCGATCGCGGCGCGATCGGGTTCCGCATCGCGCGATCGGACGCTCTCTTCGGTCTTCGATGATGGGCGAGGTTTCGCCTCGGCGATCTGCGGAGCGGCCGCCGCATCGCCCCTTGATTGGTGCGGGGGAGGTGCGCCGGCGGCATCGGCAGTCGGCGACGCCGCTTTCGCGGGAAGTTTCTCCGGAACGGCGGCGAGGGGAACCTCCACGCGGTCCCGCGACAGCAGATGGACCGCCACGAGCGCAGACGTGACGAGAAGGAGGATCGACGCGGCGACGCGGAGGTTCCGTCCGACCGAGCGCGCGAGGCGGTCGCGTTCGCGCCGGCCGTCGAAGAGCGAGTCGGGGATGCCGCGCTTGATCCGCTCGGCGAGATCGTCGGGCGGTTTCGGCACGGAGGTGAGGGCCAGCTTCCGCTGGAGTTCGGCTTTTCGCCTGGAGGTCATGGCTGCACGTCCTCGAGGATCGACTCGAGAATCCCGAACGCACGGTGGAGCCGCTTGCGGACCGCCACCGTGGTGATCTCCTCGAGCGTGGCGATCTCCTTCACCGCAAGGCCTCCCCAGAAATGAGCGGTCACGGTGAAACGGAGATCGTCGGGTAACTTCAGGACCGCGGAGCGGAGCCGTTCGGTCTCTTCGCGCCTGGCCATCACTTCGTCGGCCGGCGGTCCGCCGTCGCGAAGGTCGGGTGCATCGGGTGCGTCGATCGAGGCCACGCGCCGCGGTCGCCGGATGTGGTTCAGGAACGTCGTGTAGGCGATCCGGTAGAGCCAGGTGAAGAGGCGCGATCGGCCGTCGAAGCCGGAAAGGGCGGCCCACGCCTTCTGGTACGTCTCCTGGGTCAGATCGGCGGCCAGATCGCTGTCGCCGCAGAGGCGGCAGAGGGAAGCGAAGACGGCCGCGTAGGTTCTCTCGACCAGTTCCTCCGCCGCGGTGCGGTCACCCCCGCGGATGGCGTCGAGCAGCCGGCGTTCATCCGTTGCCGGCTCGGCGACTTCGGCGCGGCCGGCCCCGGCGGCCGGGAACGAGGCGACGTTTCCCACGATTCATTCGACACAACAGATGGCCGGATGGAAACCATTCTGCCGCCGTGGCCTCGCCTCGTTGTTGCTATGCTTCCGGCGATGAGACGCCTTGCCCGGCCGCTGCTGCTGCTCGTCCTCGCTTCCTGCGCGGCCGAGACCCCTCAGGAACCGCCGGCGGCCGCGGCGGCGAAACCGGCCATGAATGCGAAGAGTCACGAAGAGGAGATCCTCGAGTGGCGCAGGAAGCGCGTCGAACGTCTCACCAGCGAAGACGGCTGGCTGACGCTCGTCGGCCTCGCGTGGCTCGAGGAGGGAACGAACACGATCGCCCTGCCGTCGAAACCGCCGGTGAAGGTGACGATCACCCTGGAGGGGGGAACGGTGACGCTCGCGCCGGAGAAGGGTGTGGCGATCGACGGCAGGCCGGTCGCGCAGCCGACGCTCCTGCGCGACGATACCGACCCTTCCGGTCCGACGATCGTCTCCGCCGGGACGCTCCGCTTCCACGTCATCAGGCGCGCGAGCAGGTACGGCATCCGGATGAAGGACCCGGAGGCGCCGGCGCGGAAGAACTTCCGCGGCCTCGACTACTTCCCGATCGACCCGAAGTGGCGTGTCGAGGCGAGATTCACTCCGTTCCCCGAGCCGAAGCGGGTCACGATCACGAACGTTCTCGGGTTCACGACCGAAGAGATTTCGCCCGGGACCCTGACGTTCTCGGTCGACGGCAGGTCGTACACGCTGCAGCCGATCCTCGAGCAGGGTGAAACCGATTACTTCGTGATTTTCAAGGACGCGACGAGCGGGAAGGAGACGTACGCGGCGGCGCGGTACGTCTATGTGCCTCCGGCGGGGGCGGACGGCATGACCGTGATCGACTTCAACAAGGCATACAACCCCCCGTGCGTCTTCACGAAGTTCGCGACCTGCCCTCTTCCGCCGCCGCAGAACCGCCTCCCGATCCGCGTCGAGGCGGGAGAGAAGGACTACGGGCACTGACCCGGTCAGGCGCCGAGCGAACGCTGTTCGTCGGCCAGTACCTGCGCGACGCAGGCGGTGACGTTCTTCGCCGTCCGGATGTGGAGGAACTCGTTCGGCCCGTGGGCGTTGCTGCGGGGACCGAGGACGCCGGTCACGAGGAACTGCGCCTGCGGATAGCGTGCGCCGAGCATTCCCATGAACGGAATCGATCCGCCTTCGCCCATCGTCATCGGCGGGCGGCCGAAGTAGGTCTGCGACGCGCGCGCGACCGACTCCTCGAGCCATGGCGCGATGTCGGGTGCAACCCACCCCCCGCCGCCCTTCTCCGCCTCGAACGTCACCCGCGCGCCGTAGGGAGGGTCGGCCTCGAGGAGGTCCTTCAGCCGCTGCTCGAGATTCGTCGCGTCGAGCGAAGGAGGAATCCGGAGTGAGAGCTTGACCGACGTCTTCGGCCGCAGGACGTTGCCTCCCTGCACGAGGTCGGGCATGCCGGCCTGGCCGATGTACGAAAGAGCAGGTCTCCACGTGCGATTCAGCAGAAGCTGCACGAGGTCCTTCGTCACCGGCTGGACGCCGGGAGCGAACGGGAACTTGTCCCAGACGTCATTGCCGAGAGCGGCGGCGATCCGGCGCGCCTCATCGATCCGCTCGCGGGGAATCTCGACCGACAGCCACTCCGGAACCAGTTCGCCCGTCCGCGCGTCCTCCAGCCGGTCGAGGAGGATGCGAATGATGCGGAAGCTCGACGGCACGATCCCGCTCGCGTCTCCCGAGTGCACCCCCTCGGTGAGCACTTCGACGTGGAGATTGCCGACGATCGATCCGCGCAGCGAAGTCGTCATCCAGAGCTGCTCGTAATTGCCGCACCCGCTGTCGAGACAGATGACCAGACGCGGCGTTCCGATCTCATCGGACAGGAGATCGATGTAGGCGGGCAGATCGACCGAACCGCTCTCCTCGCAGCATTCGATGACGACGACGATGCGGGAGTGCGCCGTCTTCTGCGCCTGCAGCGCGCGGATGGCGGCGATCGTGGCGAAAATGGCGTAGCCGTCATCGGCACCACCCCGGCCGTAAAGGCAGCCGTCGCGCAGCACCGGAGTCCAGGGACCGAGACCTTCCTCCCATCCGACCATCGCCGGCTGCTTGTCGAGATGACCGTACATGAGGACCGTCGAACGGGGATCGCCCTCGACCTCCATGAAGATCAGCGGGGTGCGTCCCTCGATCTCCTTCACCTCCAGGCGGAGGCCGCGGATGCCCTGCTGTTCGACCCATCGCCGCGCCAGCGCGACGGCCCTGTGCATGTGGCCGCTCGCCCGCCAGTCGGGATCGAACAGCGGCGACTGATTCGGGATGCGGATGTAATCCTGGATCGCGGGAAGGATCGACTCATCCCACTTCTGATCGACGAGTTGCCGGGTTTCGGTCGGATTCATGGCCGCGGGAGAATAGCATTGCAGAGGGCGGTGCAGGAGCCGTGTATCACACCGGGGCAGACCGGCGACATACGCAGTGGAGAGGACTCCGGTCGCAATCATGGCCATCATTACGGAATTCAATTTCGTCTCGGATCGTGATACTTTGGTCGCGATCCGCGGCGGCGGATTTGCCTTTCAGGAAATCGCGATCATGGAGTTGTCAGGGACCGGTACGGGGTTCGACAGCGCGCCCCCGGGCGTGATGGCGCCGGTTCCTCCCGGTGCGGATCCTTCCGAACGCATCGAGGCGGTCTATGTCGAACACCGTCCGCTGCTGCTCTACCTCGCGGCACGGAAGTTCCGGGTGCCGAACGGAGATGCCGAGGCGCTGCTGCAGGAGGTCTTCGTTTCCTATCTCCTCTCGGCGCACACGGTGGAGAACGTTCGTGCGTGGCTGATCGCGGCGATCTGCAATGCAAGCCGCCACTACTGGCGCGTTCGCGGACGGACGGAGTCGCTCGAGGAAGGGGTCGGAGAAGCATACGAGGACGCCGGGCGGCTCGAGAGGGAGCTGACGATGCGGCAGGTTCTGGGGTACCTGCAGCCGCGGTGCCGCGAGACGCTTCAACTTCACTATCTCGAAGGCCGCACGGCCGGCGACATCGCCGCGATCTTCGACACGACGATCCGCTACGCGGAGAAACTGATTCACAAATGCCTCAAGCGCGCTCGCGATGTCTACGAGCTGATTGCGAGGGTGGAACGATGATCATCGAGCGCCACTACGATGACGATCTCCTCATCGGACTTCTGGAGAAGGGGGAAGCTCCGTCGGGCGATCCGCATCTGAAGAGTTGCCGCCGCTGCCGGGAGGCTTTCGAGACCTTCCGCGCCGTGGCGGCCTGTCTCGGCGAAGAAGCGGTCTGGGACCTTCGCGACATGCGCGAAGAGCCGGACGAGAAGAGTCTCGCCGGACTCCGCGGCTTCGCCGACCGGCTCGCGCGTGAGGACGCCGAAGGCGCGCGTCTCCTCGAGCAACTGCTTGCGCAGCCGCGATCGCGCTGGGCCGCGGCGGCGGGCAATGCCCGTTACCGGAACGCCGGGTTCGTCCGCAAACTCGTCGAATTGTGCGACGAAGGCGACCGTCCTCCCGCGGACACGCTCGAGCTGACGGCTCTGGCGACGACCCTCGCGGAAGCGCTCGACCCGGCCGGTTTGCCGGGAGATGCGGGTACCGCTCTTCGCGGTGCGGCGTGGCGGGAGCGGGCGTATGCGCTCTACTACGTTGGAGCGCTCGACGAGGCGCTCGAGGCGGCAGCGAACGCGCGCCGCTGCTTCGAGAGCTGCCAGGTCGGAGAGTACGACCTGGCCCGCGTCGACGTGACGGTTGCCCTCGTCTACCGCGAACAAGACCGGATCGAGGAAGCGCTCCGGCTGGTGGAAAACGCCGCCGCGGTGTTCGCGCGCTTCGGCGACGACCGCCGCACGGCCGCGGCCCTGCAGGCCAAAGCGTACGTGCTCGCGCAGGCGCTCGATTTCGAGGGCGCCCTCTCGACGATCGATCACATTCTGAAGAATCTCTCCTCCGGTCTTTCGCCCCGTGAACGGACGAGCCTGATTTCGAACCTCGGCAGCTACGCGGCACAGCTCGGCCGGTACGAGCAGGCGATCGAGGCGTTCCGGGCGGCAACCGCCATGTACGCGGAGCTCGGAATCCCGGTGGAGGTCGCCCGCCAGCGGTGGAACGTCGCCAGGATTCTCCGGCAGACGAACCCCTCCCTCGCGGTGCGGGAGATGGAAGCGGCCCTGGCGGAATTCGAACGCCTCGGAGTGCAGGGCGCAGCGGCGACGCTGGCGCTCGACCTCGCCGAGCTCCGCCTGGAAGAAGGACGCCTGGACGAAGTGACGAAGCTTTGCCACAGCGCGATGAATCAGTTCCGCCGCAGCTCTCTGATCTACACGTCACGGGCCCTCACTGCACTGGCGTATCTGAAGGAGGCTGCCGAGGCCGGCGCCATCTCGCGCAATACGGTTCAGCACGTCCGGAATTACCTCGAGACCCTGCCGCGCGAACCCGCGCGTCCGTTCGCCCCTCCTCCCGCCCTCTGACTTTCCCTGATCCACCCCTTTCGGAACCCGGAAAAAATTTTTTTGGGCAGGGGGGGTAGGGATCTCTCTTTCCCCGTCACTCCTCCTGTTGGGGGCGCGCCCTCCCGAGTCGGCTGAACAGAAACCGAAACGCAAGGAGGGTCCCATGAATAGTCGTATTCGCCGCATGACGTCCGCGACGCTGCTCGTGGTCTGTCTCGTCCTCACCCAGAGCGCTTTTGCCAGAGACCGCGACCGTGGCCGCGAGCCGGGGCCGGTGTCGAAGATCGTCAAGGCCGTCAAGAAGATCTTCGTCCCGATCACCCAGAACGACTACCCCGTCCCGCCGAAGCCCTGAATCGCGTGGTCCGATCCTGACGCCCTCTCCCGGCGAGGGAGAGGGCGCCCCGGGGCATTCGGGTCGAGGTTGCGTACAATGCGCGGCGAATTGTCCTCGCAGTGAGGTCACCGCGCATGTCGGAGCTTCTCTCAGTACGCGACGTCGTCAAGGTGTTCGGGCACGTTCGCGCCGTCGACGGCGTGTCGTTCTCCGTCCGCCGCGGCACCATCACCGGCCTCCTCGGCCGCAACGGGGCGGGAAAGACCACCACGATCCGGATGATCACGGGGATTTTTCATCCCGATTCCGGATCGATCGAGTGGCGCGGATCCGGTGACGGATCCTCCTTCCGCGACGGCATCGGCTATCTCCCCGAGGAGCGGGGACTCTACAAGCAGATGAAGGTGGTGGAGCTCCTGCTGTTCCTCGCCGAGATCAAGGGAAAGAAGCCGTCGGAAGTGAGGCCGCGGATCGACGGCTGGCTGGAGCGATTCGAGCTGACCGACAAACGCGACGCCAAGGTCGAGGAGCTGTCGAAGGGAAACCAGCAGAAAGTGCAGCTCATCGGTGCGCTGCTGCACGATCCGGAGTTGATCATTCTCGACGAGCCGCAGACGGGGCTCGATCCGGTGAATCAGGTTCTCGTTCGCAACCTGCTGCGCGAGCTGCGGAACGAGGGAAAGACGATTCTTCTCTCGACCCACATGATGGGTGAGGCGGAGAAGCTGGCCGACGAGATCGTTCTGATTCATCGTGGGAAGGTCGTTCTCGAAGGATCGCTCGATCAGGTACGCGGCTCGTTCGGCCGCAACACGCTGCACATCGACTACGACGGCGACGGCGCGTTCCTCGAACGGATTCCGGAGGTCCGGCGCGCGATGATCGCCGGGAACGCGGCGGAGTTGAGTCTCAGCGACGGCGCCGACCCGCAGCGGATCCTCGAGGCGGCGATGGGCCGGCTGCGCATCCGGAGGTTCGAGATCGGGGCGCCTTCGCTCGAGGAGATCTTCATCGACAAGGTCGGCGCCGAGACGCTGGAGGCCGAGGGGGTGCGGCGATGAAGAAGACGATGGCGGTCCTCAAACGGGAATACCTGCAGGCGGTCCGCAAGAAGAGTTTCATCATCATGACGTTCCTCTTTCCGGTCTTCATGGCCGCGGTGATGGTGCTCCCCAGCCTGCTGATGGCGAAGGGGTTGAGCGGGAAGCGGGTCGCGGTCATCGATGGCACCGGGGCCCTGCGCGACACGTTCTCGAAACCGGTGGAGCTGTCCTCGTCGCGGAGGCGCGATCTGCCGGGGACGATCGACATCGAGTACGTCGCATCGGCCGGCAGAGCGGTCGAGGAGACGGCGAAGCCCTACCTGGCCCGGGTGCCGCAGGCGAAAAAGGAGGGCCGGCTCGACGCGGTGATGCTCATCCCGGTCGATGCCCTGACGGCCGAGAGCGCGCGGCTGAAGTTCTATACGAGGGCGTCGACGGACTTCATCACGCAGGAGCGCCTCGCCTCGATCGCCAACCGGGGCCTGCAGCGCATCCGCCTGCAGCAGCGGGGCATCAGCCGCGACGATCTGGAGACGATCATGCGCAGTCTCGGGGTCGATGGCGTACAGATCTCGAAGACCGGCGAGCAGAAAGCGGGCGGAGCGGCGAATTTCTTCATCGGGTTCATCTTCACGGCGCTCCTTTTCGTTCCTTCGCTCATCTACGGACTGGAAACCATGCGCGGCATCCTCCAGGAGAAGACCGACCGCGTGGTCGAAGTGCTGATCTCGTCGATGACTCCGGCCGAGCTGCTGACCGGTAAGATCCTCGGCATCGCCGCGGTGGGACTCACGCAGATCGCCGTCTGGATCGTGATGCTGGCCGGGGCGGGGGCGTTCGCGGCGGCGACGGCGGTGATGTCGGGCGTCAACGTGGCGCAGTTCCTCCGCATCTCGACGTTCGTCTGGTTCGGCGTCTTCTTCGTGCTCGCCTACCTGACCTACGTCTGCGTCTACGCGATCGGCGGAGCGGTGTGCAACAACGAGAAGGAAGCGAACCAGTTCATCATGCCGATCATCATGATCATGATGCTCCCCTGGTTCATTCTGGTGGCGTTGATCACGAATCCCGACTCGACGATGTCGGTGGCATTGTCGATGGCGCCGCTCTTCGCGCCGATCACGATGTTCGTGCGCACGCTCGTTTCCGAGCCGCCGCTGTGGCACATCGCCGTGGCGATCGGGGTGTCGGTCCTGACCATCGCCGGCTTCTTCTGGGTGACGGCGAAGATCTTCCGCGTCGGCATCCTCTCGTACGGCAAGCGGCCCACCATCCCCGAGCTGTGGCGCTGGCTGAAGATGGCGTAGGGAATCAGGTTCCGGGGCTCAGCCCTCGGATCGCGGGGAGAGGGGGCCGTGGACCCGACCCGACACCAGCCTCGAGCGATCACTGCAGTGGCGATGAGGCCGCTGGTATGCTCTTGAGACAGGAGGTGCCGATGGACATCCGAACGCTCACGGACATTTACGAAGTCACGTGCGGCATCGATCGTCATGCGGCGATGAAGTACAAAAAGGGGGGGAAGTGGCACGACATCAGCGTCGCGCAGTTTCGTGACACGGTCCGGCATTTCTCGACCGGCCTCCGGACGCTGGGCGTCAGGCCGGGTGACCGAGTGGCGATCCTCTCCGAGAACCGCCCGGAGTGGACGCTGGCCGACATGGCCATCCTCTGTGCCGGCGCGGTCACCGTACCGGTCTATCCGACTCTTCTCGGCTGGCAGATCGAGTACATCCTCAACGACTCCGGCTGTACCGTCATCATCTGCTCGGACCCGACCCAGCTCGACAAGGTCCTCGAGATCCGCAGCCACTGTCCCTCGATGCAGCATGTGATCGTCTGCGACCCGCCCTCTCAGTCTCTGCCCGATCGGGTGATGAGTTTCGGGCAGGTCACCGAGGCCGGAAAGGCGGAGGAGGAGAAGCACGGGCGGGCGCGGTTCGACGAACTGCGCGCCGCGGCGAAGGCGGACGACCTCGCCACCATCGTCTACACCTCCGGAACGACGGGCAATCCGAAGGGGGCGATGCTGACGCACGGCAACATCGCCAGCAACGTTCAGACGACGTCACGGCTTCTGCCGCTGCAACCCGGCTGGACCGCGCTGTCGATTCTTCCGCTCTCGCACATCTTCGAGCGGATGATCGATTTCGTCTATCTCTACAACGGCGTGTGCATCGCCTACGCCGAGGACGTGACGAAGGTCGCCGACAACCTGCAGGAAATCAGGCCGCAGGTCTTCG
>DATLYG010000160.1:0-9474 GCA_035574985.1 Thermoanaerobaculia bacterium
CGATCGGGGACCATTCGCGCTCATCGCCGTCTCCGGCGACTCGGCCTGGCAGCGCGTCCGCGCCGCCGCCGAAACCAAACAGCCCGCCGCCCGCATCGTCGAGATCCCCCACCCGGCCGCCGACGACCAGGTCCTGCGCGGTTTGATGATCCGGTCGTTCGGACCGGAAGCGACTCCGCCGAGGGCGTCCTTTTCCGAAGAACGCTATCGCTTCCTCTCGAAGATTCTCGAGTCGTTCACGGCGACGCTCGACCTGAAGGAAGTTCTCCGCCGGATGGTGACGACCTCGCTCGAGGAGTTCGCGGCCGACCGCGCCTGGATCCTCCACCCCGTGACGGGGGAGAACGAGTTTGCCAGGGTCGCCTTTGCGACGGCCGCGCCGGGCATCCGGGTCGATCCGGATGACCGCGGGCCCGTCTCGCTGGCGCGTTCGAACCGTCTCATCCGGCGTGCGATGACGGCCTCGCGGCCGATCGTGGCGACGGACCGCGATCCCGACCTCGACGCGGAACTGGCCGCCAGGTACGGCATGCGATCGCTGCTGCTGCAGATCCTGCGGCCGCGCGAAGGAGCGCCGTGGGCGTTCGGGATCCACCAGGCGGCCGATCGGCTCTGGACCGGGGAAGAGATCGATCTCTTCGCCGAGATCGGGCGTTACGCGACGCTGGCGCTCAACAACACGCTGATTCATGACCGGGCCGTGCGCGAGATGGCGAAAGCGTCGGCGATCCTCGATCAGATTCCGGAGGCGGCGGCGATCTTCGACGCGTCGGGCCGGCTCGAGCGAATGAACGCGGCCGCACAGAAGGAAAACGTCGCGCTGTTCGGTCACGGAACGGAGGGAAGGATCCGCGAGTACCGCCACCGGTACGTCGACGGCAGCGCCGTCGATGCCTCCGAACTGCCGCCGCTGCGTGCCCTGCGCGGCGAGGCGGTGCGCTCCGACTACGTCGTGGCCGATCCGCGGACCGGCGATGATCGCGTCGTCAACGTCAAGGCGGCGCCGGTTCGGGACGAGGGCGGCAGGATCATCGGTTCGGTCGTTCTCTCCCGCGACGTCACCGAGGAGCGACAGGGAGCGGAGCGCGAAGCGTGGCGCCGCAGGCGCGCCGAGTGTCTCGCCGCCCTCGGGCTCGAGAGTGTCACGATGCAGCCGGCGTTCGACGGCCTCGACGAGCAGGCGCGGCGGATCGCGCTCGCCGTCGACGGCACGGTCCGCATCTACCTCTATCGCTCCGGAAGCGGGCTGCTCGAACTCGCCGGCCACTGGTCGACCCTCCCGCAGAACGAGCAGTTGCGCTCCTGGTTCGACCAGCATCCCTATCGCCCCGGTGAGGGCCTTCCCGGGACGGTCTTCCAGATCGGGCGTCCGCTGCTTTTCTACGAGGTTCGCGGCAACGCGCTGCTCGAGTTCGCACGCGACGAGGAGGAACGGCAGGTGAAGGCGGCGATGCGCGAACACAGCGCCATCGCCTGTCCGATCGAGGCGTTCGGCGAGCGGATCGGGGCGATCGTGATCTCGCAGTCCGATCCGCGGCGGAACTTCGACGCGGAGGACCTCGAGTTCGCGCAGTCGATTGCCGAGCGGATCGGCGCGGCGGCACACATCCACCGCCTCACGCGCCTCGCGCAGGAAGGGCATCGCGCGGCGGAAGAACTCGCCCGGCGCGAGGTCGACGCGCGCGTCCGCTTCGAGGCCGTCCTGGAGAACGCTCCGGTCGGCATTGCCGTCATTTCCGCCGACGAGCTGCGCTTCGAGCTGGCCAACGAGCGCTTCCTCGATCTGGCGATGGAGTTCGGAAAAATCTCCGCCGACACGCGCATCGTCGGGCTGCGGGTCGAGGAAGTCATCCCCGAATTCGAAAAGATCCTCAAGCAGCTCGCCGACAGCGGCGAGACGCGCATCGACGAGGCGGTGGAGATCGCCGGGCGGCGCGGTCCGATCTACGTGAACCGGATCCTCTCCGCCGTCCGCGGCCGCTTTTCCGGAATCACGCAGAGCCTGACGGTGCTCCTGCAGGACGTCACCGAGCAGGTCGTCGAAGAGCGGCAGAACCGCGAACGCGAGGCGTGGCGCCGCCGGCGCGCCGAGTGCCTGGCCAGCCTCGGGCTCGAAACGGTCACCGTGCAGCCGAACTTCGAGAATCTCGATCAGCCGGCCCGGCGGGTGGCGGAAGCGGTCGGCGGCACGGCGATGATCTACCTCTATCATCCGCCGACGGGCGAGCTTCACGTCGCCGGCTTCGGCTCGGTGGCCGAGAACGCCGACGCCTTCGCCGCGTTCCGCGACCACCTGGCGAACGCGCCGGTTCATGCCGGCGAAGGGCTCTCCGGGACGGTGTTCCAGATCGGACGGCCGCTTCTCTTTTCCGACGTGCGCGGCAACGCGGTGATCGATTTCGGCCGCGACGACGACGAGAAGGCGCTCATCGCCCGGCTGCGGGAGGAGAGCCTCATCGCCTCGCCGATCGAGTCGTACGGCGACCGGATCGGCGCCATCGTCATCTCCCGTTCCGACTCGCGCCGCAACTTCGACGCCGAAGATCTCGAGTTCGCGCAGTCGGTGGCGGAGCGGATCGGCGCGGCAGCGCACATCCACCGCCTGACCCGCATCGCGCAGGAAGGCCATCGCGCCGCCGAGGATCTCGCGCGGCGTGAGGTCGACGCGCGCGTCCGCTTCGAGGCCGTCCTCGAGAACGCCCCCATCGGCATCGCCGTCATTTCGGCCGACGAGCTGCGCTTCGAACTCGCCAACCCCCGCTTCGTCGACTTTGCCGAGCGGTTCGGGAAAATCTCGGCCGACACGAAGATCGTCGGTCTCCGCGTCGCGGAGGTCATCCCCGGCTTCGAGAAGACGCTCAAGGAAGTGGCCGAATCGGGCGACACACGCATCGACGAGGCCATCGAGATCGCCGCCCGCCCGCAGCCGATGTATCTGACGCGGATCCTCTCCGCGGTGCGCGGCCGCTTCTCCGGAATCACGCAGAGCCTCACCGTCCTCGTTCAGGACGTGACCGATCAGGTGCGCGCCAAGCGCGAAATCGAAGACCTGGCCCGCATGATGGCCGAGCGCTCGGCACGCCTCGACTCGATCCTCGGGTCGATGACCGACGGCCTTTGGGTCTACGACGCCGGCGGCGATCTGGTCGACGTCAATCAGGCCGCCCTCGATCTGTTCGGCCTCGGATCCCGAGCCGAAGCGGTGCAGCACGGCTCGTTTCAGGCGTTCCATCTGCGCTATCCGGACGGCAAGCCGGTCCCGCCCGACGATTACCCGCAGGCGCGGGCCCTGCGGGGACAGACCGTGCCGGACTATCTCGCCATCGGCCGCCATCTGCTGACGGGCCGCGATCTCGACCTCTCCATCGCGGCGGCTCCGATCGAAAGCAACGGTGTGGTGGGGGCGGTGCTGGTGATCCGCGACATCACCGCCCTGCAGGAGCTCGACCGCAAGAAGGACGAGTTCCTCTCGGTCGCCTCACACGAGCTGCGCACCCCGCTGACCACGATCAAGGGCTACACGCAGCTTCTCGCCCAGACGGCGGGAGAGCTGAAAGACGACGAACGCTCGACCTATCTCAACGCGGTGCTCTCCGAGGTCGAGAGGATGATGGGCCTCATCTCGGAACTCCTCGACGTGTCGCGGATCGAGACGAACCGCCTGCAGATCCACCCGGCGCCCGTACGGTGGGGAGAGTTCGTCGAGAGGCGGGTCAGCGCCTTCCGCGTGCAGCACCCGGGACGGAGGATCCGGTTCGAGCGCGCCGCTCCCGATGCGGTGGTTCTGGCCGATCCCGACCGGATGCGGCAGGTGATCGACAACCTTCTCTCCAATGCGATCAAGTACTCGCCCGAAGGAAGCGACATCGAAGTGGAGACGTCGTGCGAGTCGGGCTTCCTCCTCACTTCGGTGATCGATCACGGCATCGGTATCCCGGGGGACGAGATCCCGCAGCTTTTCGAACGTTTCCACCGCGCCCGCAACGTCTCCTCCCGCTACTACGGAGGGCTCGGACTGGGGCTCTACATCGCCCGGGCCATCATCGAGTCGCACCACGGTTCGATTCACGTCGACAGCCAGGAGGGGGGCGGCTCGCGGTTCACCATCCGGCTTCCCCTCCCCCCCGCCAACGTCACCTCCGCGCTGCTCTGACTTCGGCTAGAATCGCGCGGCCTTTTGGAGGGACCACGTGCCCACGTTCCGCCTGATTCCCCGCGAAGAGAAATTTTTCGACGACTTCCTCGTCATGGCCGATGAGGTCCGGCGCGGTGCGCGACTGCTCGAAGAGATGTTCGCCACCGATCCCCCCGTCCACGACAAGGAACACGAGATCAAGGAAGTCGAACACAAGTGCGACTTCATCACTCACGAGATCATCCAGCGGCTCAACAAGACGTTCGTCACACCGATCGATCGGGAGGACATCCACACGCTCGCGCGGTGCCTCGATGACGTGATGGATGCGATCGACAACGCCGCGGCGCTCGTGCCGCTCTACCGCATCCGGACGGTCCGCTTCGGCGCCCGGGAGATGACCCGCGTCATTTCCATGCAGACCGACGAGCTGCGGAAGGCCTTCGAACTGCTCGAGAAACGAAACGGGATCCTGGAGCGCGCGGTCGAGATCAACCGCCTCGAGAACGAGGCCGACCGCATCCACAAGCGGGCGTTGGGCCAGCTCTTCGACGAAGAGCGCGACGCCGTCACAGTACTGAAGTGGAAGGAGATTTTCGACCTGCTCGAGGAGGCGACCGACGCCTGTGAGGAAGTCGCCAATCTGCTCGAAAACGTGGTCGTCAAGCACGGCTGATGTCGCCGGAACTCCTCATCGTCATCGGTCTGATCGGGGTCGCGCTGGCGTTCGATTTCATCAACGGGTTCCACGACGCCGCCAACTCAATCGCCACCGTCGTCTCCACGCGCGTCCTCTCCCCCGGCAAGGCGGTCATCTGGGCGGCGTTCTTCAACTTCGTGGCCGCTTTCGGATTCGGCACGGCCGTGGCGAAGACCATCGGCAAGGGAATGATCAAGCTCGAGGCGGTGACCTTCGGCGTGATCTTTGCCGGTCTGATCGGGGCCATCGTCTGGGACCTCATCACCTGGTACTTCGGCCTGCCGACGAGTTCTTCGCACGCGCTGATCGGCGGCTACGCCGGCGCGGCCGTCGCGCGCGCCCTGTCGTTCGACGTCATCATCCCGGGCGGCTGGACCAAGACCCTGGTTTTCATCGTGCTCTCCCCGATGATCGGCATGCTCGCCGGCCTCGCGCTGATGACGGGGACGTTCTGGCTCTTCCGCCGTGCCGCACCCGCGAGAATCGACAAGTTCTTCCGCGCCATGCAACTCGTTTCCTCGGCGCTCTTCAGCCTCAGCCACGGGACGAACGACGCCCAGAAGACGATGGGCATCATCACCGGCGTCCTTCTCACCGCGGGATATCTGAAAACGTTCGAGGTGCCGTACTGGGTCGTGCTCGCCGCTCATACGGCGATCGGTGCGGGGACGCTCGCCGGCGGCTGGCGGATCATTCACACGATGGGGCAGAAGATCACCAAGCTTCAGCCGGTGGGCGGTTTCGCGGCCGAGACGGGGGCGGCGGCCGCGATTTTCCTGGCCACTCACCTCGGCATCCCCGTCAGCACCACCCACGCGATCACCGGATCGATCGTCGGGGTCGGCGCGACACGGCGCCTCTCGGCCGTCCGCTGGGGAATCGCCGGCCGCATCGTCTGGGCCTGGGTCCTGACGATTCCGGCATCGGCCGCGATCGGCGCCGCAGCGTTCCAGATCGCGCGTTTCTTCGGCGCGGGCTAGCCCGCGGACCGCGAGATCCAGAAGTAGCCGGCCGCCACCACCCAGAGGCCGAACGCCGTCAGATAGAGCAGAAGCGGGAGCTGTTTCCTGCTGAGGAGCCACAGCAGCGTCGCCCCCGTCGTCAGGATCAGCAGCGGAACGCGCCAGTCGTCAGGTGGCAGATCGGCGCCGCCGATGAGCCGCACGACCGCCAGACCGAGCGGGATCAGCATGGTCAGGCTGAGCAGAAAGAGCGTGAGGGCGATCCAGCGAGCCACACCTTGCGGGGAAAGCAGCGGGCGCGCCAGAATTTTTCCGCTATACTCGCCGTTTCCCAGCGGTCAGGCATCACGTTCATCGAGGTTACAAGTTCATGAAAACAGAGATCCATCCGCAATACCAGCAGGTTCAGGTCCACTGCGCCTGCGGCGAGACGTGGACCACCGGCTCCACGCGCAAGGAGCTTCGCATCGAGATCTGCTCGAAGTGCCACCCGTTCTTCACGGGCCGCCAGAAGCTCGTCGACTCCGCCGGCCGCATCGACCGCTTCCAGAAGAAATACGCCAAAAAGGCGGCGAAGTGACCGTGACATCCCGAGCCGCGCAGGCGGCGAGGGGTGGGGACAGATGAAGGACATCCTCAAAGCCAGCTGGGCCGGAGCGGCCAGGCTCGTCGCCGGTGCATTCGGTGCGGTCACCAACGGCCTGACTTCCTCGATGCCGGCCTCCGCCGACAGGAACGTCGACATGCTGATCGGCGGTCAGGCGGTCATCGAAGGGGTGATGATGCGCTCGCTCTCCGGATACACGGTGGCGGTGCGGCAGCCCGACGGCGGAGTGGCCATCAAGAAGGACCGCCTCGTCTCCATCACGAAGCGCTATCCGTTTCTCCGCTTTCCGGTTCTCCGCGGATCGGTCGTTCTGATCCAGTCGCTGATCCTCGGCATCCGCGCGCTGAATTACTCGGCCAGCGTGTCGTCGGAGGGGGAGGACGGCGAGCCGGAGATCTCGAACTGGGCCATCGCCGGTTCGATGCTGATGGCGCTCGCGCTCGGCGTCGGACTCTTCATCCTCGCGCCGCTCGGCATCACGAACCTGATCCGGCACTACCTGATGCCGGGGATGGACAACGTCACGTACAACCTGATCGACGGTGTTCTGCGGGCGCTCTTCTTTTTTGCCTACATCGTCTCGATCTCCTTCATGGAGGAGATCCGGCGCGTCTTCATGTACCACGGAGCCGAGCACAAGACGGTGTACACGTTCGAGGCGAACGAGGAGCTGACGGTCGAGAATGCGCGCACGAAGTCGACGCTCCATCCGCGCTGCGGAACGAGCTTCCTTCTCTTCGTCATGGCGATCTCGATCCTCCTCTTTTCGCTGATCCCGTCGACCTCGCACTTCATGGTCAAATTCGGCGCCCGCGTGGTGCTGATTCCGCTCATCGCGGGACTGGCCTACGAAGTCATCCGCTTTTCGGCGCGCCATCTGACCAATCCCCTCTGCCGCGTCCTGATCACTCCCGGCCTCTGGCTGCAGAAGATCACGACGAAGGAGCCGGACGACCGGCAGCTCGAGATCGCGATCATCGCGCTCCGGGAAGCGCTCCTCTACGACGCGGTCGAAGACGGCAAACAGGCCGCCGTCGCCTAGAAACGGATCTCGGTTTTCGGCTCCCAGCTCTCGGGAACTCTCCCGAGGGCTGAGAGCCGCGAGCTGCGAGCTGATTCACCGTGTACGAAAAACTCGAAGAAATCGAAGCGCGATATGACGAGCTCCAGCGGAGGATCGCCGATCCGGAGGTGATCTCCGATCTCGCGCAGTACCGCGCGGCGATGAAGTCGATCTCCGAAATCGAGGAGGTCGTGGCGAAGTTCCGCGAGCTCAAGCAGGTCCGCAAACGGATCGCCGAGACCCGCGACATGCTCGCCGCCCTCGATGGCGGCGAGAAGGAGTTGCGCGAGCTGGCCGAACTCGAGCTGGCCGAACTCGAGTCGAAGGAGCCGGAGCTCGAGACCGATCTGAAGATCCTGCTCCAGCCGAAGGACCCCAACGACGAGAAGAACGTGTTCGTCGAGATCCGCGCCGGCACCGGCGGCGACGAGGCCTCGCTCTTCGCCGCCGAGATCATGCGGATGTACATCCGCTATGCCGAGTCGAAGCGCTGGAAGGTCGAGATCACCGACGCCAACTACTCCTCGGTCAACGGCATCAAGGACGCGACGCTCCAGATCGAGGGCAACCGCGTCTACTCGCGTCTGAAGTTCGAATCGGGCGTCCACCGCGTGCAACGCGTCCCGCAGACCGAGACGCAGGGGCGCATCCACACCTCCGCCATCACCGTCGCCGTCCTCCCCGAAGCGGAGGACATCGACATCCAGATCAACGAGAAGGACCTCCGGATCGACACCTTCTGCTCGTCGGGTCCGGGGGGGCAGTCGGTCAACACGACCTACTCCGCCGTCCGTGTGACCCACCTTCCGACCGGCCTGGTCGTCTCCTGCCAGGACGAGAAGTCGCAGATCAAGAACCGCCAGAAGGCCCTCAAGGTCCTGAAGGCGCGCCTCTACGACATGGAGCGCCAGAAGCGCGATGCGGAGATGTCGGCCACCCGGAAGTCGATGATCGGCAGCGGCGACCGCTCCGAGAAGATCCGTACTTACAACTTCCCGCAGGACCGCGTCACCGACCATCGGATCGGCCTGACCGTCCACAACCTTCCGTCGATCAT
Source organism: Thermoanaerobaculia bacterium (assembly GCA_035574985.1). GTDB lineage: Bacteria > Acidobacteriota > Thermoanaerobaculia > Gp7-AA8 > Gp7-AA8 > DATLYG01. The sequence continues at coordinate 8,525 of DATLYG010000160.1, forward strand.
GGACGGGAACCTCGACGTTCTCATCGAGCCGCTCGCAGCGCACTTCCAGGCCGAGAAGCTCCGCGAGGCGGTGGAAGCGAAGTGACCCGCGGCGGGCGCGCCCGCCCGGCCTGACTTTGCAGAGCAAAGTGCTTCGTGGGACAATCCCATCGGCCCGGCGCAGAATGCAACCCTGAAAGCCGCCGTTCCGTACTACGTGAGTGCCATGACCTCTCCCGTCATCGAAGTCGACTCTCTCCGCAAGGAGTACCGGTCGACCCTCCGCGGGGCCCCCGTCCGTGCGCTCGACGGCATCTCCTTCTCCGTCCGTCCGGGTGAGCTCTTCGGCCTCCTCGGCCCGAACGGCGCCGGCAAGACCACCACAGTCAAGATCCTCCTCGACCTCACACGCGCCACCGAAGGAGACGCCCGCATCGCCGGTCTGCCGGTCCGCGATCCCGAGAGCCGGCGCCGCGTCGGCTACCTCCCCGAAGGGCACAAGATCCCCGGCTATCTGACGGCGCGGCAGGCCCTCTCGATCTTCGGCCGGATGTCCGGCATGGAGAAGGCGGCCATCGGCCGGCGCAGCCTCGAACTGCTCGAGAAGCTCCGCATCGCTCAGTGGGCCGACGTCCGGGTTAGAAAGTTCTCCAAGGGGATGACGCAACGCCTCGGCCTGGCCTGCGCGCTGATCCACCGCCCGGACGTGCTGCTGCTCGACGAGCCGACGGACGGGGTCGATCCGGTCGGACGCCGGGAGATCCGCGATCTTCTTCGCGAGGAGGCCCGCAACGGCGTCGCCATCCTCCTCAACTCGCACCTCCTCTCCGAGATCGAGCTGACGTGCGACCGCGTGGCGGTGCTCCGCAACGGCCGCGTCGCCGCCGCCGGATCGATCGACGAGCTGACCCGCAGGGCGGAGCGATACAAGCTCGTCGCCGCGGGCGTCGACGAGGCCCTCCTGGCCGCCT
>DATLYG010000161.1:0-8253 GCA_035574985.1 Thermoanaerobaculia bacterium
GGCGGGGATCTGTGACTCGTAGGCGTAGAGGGCGGCCAGTCCTTCGTGCAGCGCTCCCTCGCGGGCCAGCGACTTCATCGTGGCGACGAGGGCGCGCGTGGCGTCGTTGGCCGTGCCGCGCCGCACCGCATCGCGGTCGAGACCGAGGGCCTCGCAGAAGCGGAGCCACAACTCGGGATGGTTTTCCTCGCCGCGTTCCTCCTCGATCAGGTTCTCGAGGAGCAGTTGCCGGGTCGGAATGTCGTCGCATCCGGCGTGCATCGCACTGAGGAACGTCGGGAAGGCGGCGGCGTAGTGATAGTACTGACGGGCGTACTCTTCGAGTTCCCCCCGCGTGAGCGTTCCCGCCGTCCAACGGCGATAGAACGGATGATCGAGCAGGTGTCTGGACGAGACGTGGCTGTCAAGGGACTGGATCGGATCCATCGCGAAACCCTCCAACTCGAGAATGAAGGTGGGAGAATGCAGGATGCATCGGGGAGAATTCAAGAGAAATCATGAGCGGGCCGAAAAGCGATGCCGCCCTCATCGTCATCGACGTGCAGAAGGCGTTCGACGACCCTCGCTGGGGGCCTCGCAACAATCCCGATGCGGAACGGAACATCGCGCGGCTCCTCGATCGCTGGCGTCGCGACGGGAGACCGGTGATTCACGTCAAACACGACTCGGTCGATCCCCGGTCGCTGCTGCGACCGGGACTCCCCGGCAACGAGATCAAGGAGGAAGCGCTTCCCGCCGGCGGGGAGCCGCTCCTGCACAAGTGCGTCAACAGCGCCTTCATCGGAACCGATCTCGAAGCGCGTCTCCGGGCGATGGGGGTGACCGACGTCGTGGCGGTCGGCATCACCACGAATCACTGCGTCTCGACGACGGTGCGGATGGCGGCGAATCTCGGGTTTCGCGCCTTCGTCGTCTCCGACGCGACGGCCACGTTCGGCATGGTCTCCCCCGCGGGAAGGAGCTACACGGCCGACGAGATGCACGACATGGGACTGGCGGAACTGAGCGGAGAATTCGCGACCATCGTGACGACGGCGCAACTGCTGACGTAGCGCACAGCGTGACGTGTGCCGGTCGCTTGACCCCCCTATTCACGGCCAATAGACTCCGCCGGCGATGTCACACAACGCCTTCAACACGCTCGACACCTTCGATTCCGGCGGCGGAAAGAGCGGCCGCTTCTACTCGCTTCCCAGGCTCGAACAGGCGGGGCTTTCCGGCGTCTCGCGGCTTCCGGTGAGCATTCGAATCGTCCTCGAATCGGTCCTCCGCAACGTCGACGGGAAGAAGATCACCGAAAACGACGTCCGCGCACTCGCGGGCTGGAAGCCGAATGCCGAGCGGGTCGAGGAGATCCCGTTCATGGTCGCGCGCGTGCTGCTGCAGGACTTCACCGGCGTGCCGCTGCTGGTCGATCTGGCGGCGATGCGCTCGGCCGCCGCGCGCTTCGGCCGGGACCCGCGGGTGATCGAGCCCCTCGTGCCGGTCGATCTGGTGATCGACCACTCGGTGCAGGTCGACTTTTTCGCCACGCCCGACGCTCTGCAGAAGAACATGGAGATCGAGTTCCGCCGCAACCAGCAGCGCTACCAGTTCCTGAAGTGGGGAACGCAGGCGTTCAACGGTTTTCGCGTGGTACCGCCGGGAATCGGCATCGTGCACCAGGTGAACCTCGAGTACCTCGCTCGCGGCGTACTCGAACGCGACGGCATCTGGTATCCCGACACGCTGGTGGGGACCGACTCGCACACGACGATGATCAACGGTCTGGGGATCGTCGGCTGGGGAGTGGGGGGCATCGAGGCGGAGGCCGGGATGCTTGGTCAACCTGTGTACTTTCTGACGCCCGACGTCATCGGTGTCCATCTGAGCGGGTCGCTTGGCGAGGGGGTGACGGCGACCGATCTCGTTCTGACGCTCACGGAGCTCCTCCGCAAGGCGAAGGTGGTCGGCAAGTTCGTGGAGTACTTCGGCGAAGGAGCGGCGTCGCTCTCGCTCGCCGACCGCGCCACGATCGCCAACATGGCGCCCGAGTATGGCGCGACGATGGGCTTCTTCCCGCCGGACGAGGAGACCTGCAACTACCTCCGCCTGACCGGCCGGAGCGAGGAGCAGATCGCCGCCTTCCGCAACTACTTCAGGGCCCAGGGTCTCTTCGGCATCCCGCGCAAGGGGGACGTCGACTACACGAAAGTGCTCGAACTCGACCTCGGATCGGTGCGCCCCAGCGTGGCGGGTCCGAAGCGCCCGCAGGACCGCTTCGATCTGGCGGCCATCAAGACGATGTTCATCAACATGCTCCAGTCGGAGCCTCCGGGAGGTTACGGGAAGCCGGCCTCGGAGATCGAGCGCCGCGTCCGGACGCAGGTCGGCGTCGCCGGCGGAATGGCGACGCTCACCGGCGGAGGGGGACAGGCCGCGGCGCCCCTGCCGTCGGACGTCCGCAATACCAGCGAGACGACCGAATCGGAGATGATCAACAACCGCCCGTCGCCCGATCGCGTGGCCGCCGCCGACGCGGCCGGCGAGTTCCCGCGAGCGATCGCGGAACTCCATCACGGCGACGTTCTGATCGCCGCGATCACCTCCTGCACCAACACCTCGAACCCGTCGGTCATGCTCGCCGCCGGACTCGTGGCGAAGAAGGCCGTCGAGCGCGGCCTGCACGTGCCGCGCGTCGTGAAGACGTCGCTCGCGCCGGGTTCGCGTGTCGTCACCGAGTATTACCGCAAGAGCGGACTCCAGCCCTACCTCGACCGGCTCGGTTTCTATCACGTCGGTTACGGCTGCACGACCTGTATCGGCAACTCCGGGCCTCTCGATCCGGCCATCGAGGAGGCCATCAACAAGTTCGATCTGATCGGCGTGTCGGTCTTGAGCGGAAACCGCAACTTCGAGGCTCGCGTCCATCAGGCGATTCGCGCGAATTTCCTGATGTCGCCGCCACTGGTCGTCGCGTTCGCACTGGCGGGGAGAATCGACATCGACATGACGCAGGAACCGATCGGCTTCGGCAACGACGGCCCGGTCTACCTCCGAGACATCTGGCCGTCGATGGACGAGATCCGGGAGGTGATGCAGAAGGCGCTCGACCCGGACGACTTCCGCCGCCTCTACGCGAACTTCGCCGACCAGAACCCCCTCTGGAACGAAATCCCGATGACGACCGGACTCCTCTACGCCTGGGACCCGAATTCGACGTACATCCAGGAGCCGCCCTTCTTCGCCGATTTCGGGATGCAGCCGGGGAAGGCGACCGACATCCGCGGCGCCCGCGCGCTGGCGATCTTCGGCGACTCGGTGACGACGGACCACATCAGCCCCGCCGGCTCGATCAAGGCGTCATCGCCCGCCGGGAAGTACCTGCTCGACCACGGAGTGAAGGTCGAGGACTTCAACAGCTACGGCTCGCGCCGCGGCAACGACCGCGTCATGACACGCGGCACCTTCGCCAACGTCCGCATCAAGAACCTGATGGTGCCGGGCGTCGAAGGAGGCGTGACGAAGCACCAGCCGAGCGGCGAGCAGATGGCGATCTACGATGCGGCGATGCGCTATGCGGAGGAGAAGGTGCCGCTGGTGGTCTTCGCCGGGCAGGAGTACGGGACCGGAAGCTCGCGCGACTGGGCGGCGAAGGGTACGCGCCTGCTGGGCGTCCGAGCCGTCGTGGCGCAGAGCTTCGAACGGATTCACCGCTCGAACCTCGTCGGCATGGGCGTCCTTCCGCTGCAGTTCGAAGAGGGGACGAGCGCCGTGACCCTCGGCCTCGATGGAACGGAGACGTTCGACATCATCGGCATCGAAGGGACACTGCAGCCGCGCCAGAAGGCGACGCTGGTGATCCGGAAGAACGGCGCGGTGACCGAAGTGCCGCTGCGTGTCCGGATCGACACGCCGATCGAGGTCGACTACTACGAGCACGGTGGAATCCTGCCGTTCGTGTTGCGGCAGTTGCTGCAGTGAGAGGAGGCCCTCTGGCCGAGGTATGATCCGGGTGGCGGGAGCCGATCCCGACCCGGTGCTGGTGCAATTCCACCGCGACGGGATCCGCGAGGACATGCGGCAGATGGAACTCCGTCCTCGCGACCACGGAGAGGATGTCGCGGGCGACCTTCGCAATGAGAGGTCGTCGCATCTCGATGGCGTGGACCCGCGGTTCGATCGTTTGGAATGAGAACTCTCGGGGCCGCGGTGGCACGGACCGAGGCGCGGCCCGGCAAACCGCGGGGCGGGAGTGAACGGGCGGCACTCCAGGAACCGATCCGCATGCTGAAGCGTCAGCTCGCCGGTCTCCGGCAGTGACTCGACGATCTCGAGTCGGCCATTCGTCACGACGCCTGAGGGACCGCGACGGCTGGAGCGCACGGCACGCCGCTCGCAGCAGTCACCCTGCATGAGCAAGAAGATCAACGTCAATCCCGACTTCTACAAAGTTGGCGGACGCGAGCACAGCGAGGGAAGCGACAAGGGCCGCTCGTACGAGCGCCGGAAACAGGAGTTCGTCAGAGTGCTGCCGGGCGCGAAGACGTCCGCCAGACCGGTGACGAAGAAGAAGTAAGGAAGTCCCGCATGAGTACGATCGACATCGCAGTGAGGAGCATTTCGCGGCGAGGGCGGGAGATGCCCGCCTCGCCGATCCGCAGGCTCGCGCCTCTCGCCCGGGAGGCGAAGAGGCGCGGCACGCGGGTGTATCACCTCAACATCGGGCAGCCGGACATCGAGACGCCGGCCTGCATTCGCGACCGCCTGAAACAGATCGACGCACGGGTGCTCGCATACTCCCCGTCGGAAGGGACGCCGGAGTTTCTCCGCTCGCTGCGGAACTACTACGAGCGGCGAGTCGGGGTCTCGCTCTCGCTCGACGAAGTCATGGCCACGACCGGAGGCAGCGAGGCGATCCTCTTCGCGCTTCTCGCATGCGCCGACCCGGGCGACGACGTGCTGGTCGTCGAGCCGTTCTACGCGAACTACCGGTCGTTCGCGGTGATGGCCGGCCTGAACATCGTTCCGGTCACGACTCGGTCGCGCGACGGCTTCCATCTCCCTTCCCGCGACGTCTGGGAGCGCGCCCTGACGCCGCGCACGCGCATCGTGATTCTCTGCAATCCGAACAATCCCACCGGCACGGTGTACACGCGGGAGGAGTTGGAGGCGGTCGCGGACTTCTGCCGCGATCACGGACTCTTTCTTCTGTCCGACGAGGTTTATCGGGAGTTCGTCTACGACGGGCGGCGGGCGATGAGCGCTCTCGAGCTTCCCGACGCGAGCGGCTTCGTGGTCGTCGTCGACAGTCTCTCGAAGCGCTTCAGTGCCTGCGGGATCCGGCTTGGCGCGCTGGTGACGCGCAACCGCGAAGTCCGGGACGCCGCGCTCCGGATGGCGCAGGGAAGGCTTTCGCCTCCCGGCCTCGCGCAGTTCGTGGCCGTCGGTGCGGAGAACCTCGGCGACGAATACACGCGCGAGGTCATCGACGAATACCAGCGGCGCCGCGACGTGCTCTACGAGGGTCTTCTCTCGATCCCCGGCGTGTTTCTGCAGAAGCCGGAAGGAGCGTTCTACTGCGTGGCGACGCTGCCGGTGGACGACGCCGACCTCTTCGCTGAGTGGCTTCTCACCGACTTCGAGCACCAGGGCTCGACGGTCATGGTCGCCCCGGCGAGCGGCTTCTATGCCTCACCGGCAGGCCGCAGCGAGGTGCGGATCGCCTACGTTCTCAACGAGGCCGACCTGCGCGCCGCCGTCGAGGTGCTCCGCGCCGCGCTGCAGAAGTTCAGGTCCGCCTGATCGCGGCGTCGAGAATCGCGCCGATCAGTTCCGTGTAGTTCCGGCCCGACTCCTTCGCCGCCATCGCCATCTCCGCTGCCGGATCGAGCCACGGGTTCGGGTTCGCTTCCAGCACGTACACCTTCTCGTCCTTCGTCACACGGAGGTCGATCCGTCCGTAGTCGCGAAGTTTCAGCGCCTGGCAGGCGGTGAGAGCGACGCGCTGGATTTCTTCCGTCAGCTCTTCGGGGAGATCGCGCGCGGGCAGCGAGCGGGTCTTCCGGTATGCCTCGGTGGTGACGTCGAACTTCACCTCGTATCCGGCGATGCGCGGTATGCCCTTCGGCAGCTTCGACAGGTCGAGCTCGATCAGCGGCAGAGCCTCCGGCTTTTCGTTGCCCAGCACCGCCGCGTAGATCTCGCGCCCTTCGATGTACTCCTCGAGAAGTGCCGGCGCGTCGAACTCGTCGTGAACGTACTCGATCCGCTCCATCAACTCCTTGATCGAGCCGACGACCGATCCGTGGTCGATTCCCTTCGACCCGTCTTCCGATGCCGGCTTCACCACGAGCGGAAACCGGATGTCCTGCGCGTGCTCGACGTGCCCCTTGTAGACGACGGCGGAGTAGGGAGTGAAGAGGCCGTGGAAGCGGATGATCTTCTTCGCCACGGCCTTGTCCATGGCCAGGTACAGCGCCTCCGGCCCGGCGCCGGTGTACTTTTTCCCGACGAGATCGAGATAGGCGGCGAAGTGCGGTTCCTTCGTATCGTCGCCGCCGTACGACTCGGTGATGTTGAAGAAGAAGTCCGCCTCGCTCCGCGCGATCTTTTCCAGCGTCCGCCGCTTGCCGTCGATGGCGATCATGGACGGGTCGTGCCCCAGCTCCCGCAGCGCTCCGGCGATCGCCTCGCGGTCGGTCTCGACCTTCTTCCGGCGGCGGCGCGTTCCCTTCGCGGCGTTCTCGCCCGGGTACTCCTCGTAGCCTTCGGAGCGGTCGTAGAGGATGGCGACCTTCATCGTTCCCCGGGACGCCGGTGGCGGACGACCTTTCCGCGCGCGAGAAAGGTCATCGCCAGCGAAGCGATGTAGACGGTGATTTCGATCATCTGGGTGCGGCTCCGTTCCACTTCGGCGAAAAGCTGCAACTCTTCGAGCCGCCGTTCGATGGCGAGGACGAGGGTCCGGACGAGGCTTCGGCGAACGCCTCCCCAGTCATTCACCTTGTCGACGATGTCGCGGCGGTGCTCGGCGAGAAGCAGCGCCGCGCTCCGGTACGCGCGCGAGGGATCGCGGTTCTGCGGCTCGACGAAGATGGCGGTCAGGTCGGTATCGATGGCGAGATCGCCGATGGCCGCCGACTCGTCGGTGGAAACCGAGCGGTAGAACTCCTCCACCGACTGCTCCATCTCGTCGACGGTCAGGTCGGCTTCGCCGACGGCATGCAGCGGCTCGCAATCGCCCATCTGGAGGGCGACCCGGTCGACGTAAAGCAGCTTCCGCATGGCTCCCCACCCGCGGTAGCGCTCCGCCCAGCGCGAGTTCGGATCGAGCCAGACGGCGAACGTCTCGGCGAAATCCTCGTCGGGATGTTTCTGCGCGTACCAGCCGCCGATGTGGCGGACGTGGTCGCGCGAGAAGGGCACGAACGGGTAGTCGTCGCGATACGGACGGCGGAAGGGGCCGAACATCTCGCGCCACTCCGGCGTCCGATAGAGCTCGTAGGCGTAATTGAATGCGTGTCCCGCCTCGTGGCGCAGGTACATCATGATCTCCCGCTCGTCCTCGATGTCGTTCACGGCGTTCTCGATCGCGGCGAGACGGCGATCGGCCAGGTAGAAAGGAATGCCGATGACCGGCTGTCCCGAGGGGCAGCCCCACTGGTCCGACAGGTAGCAGGCGGGGCGGAAGTGGCGCACACCCTTCGCTTCCAGCTCTCCGTAGAGCTTCTCGATGTGTGCGGCGAGCGGCGTCCCTTCGAGCCGCAGGCCCAGCTCGCGGATCGGGATTGGAAGCAGTTCGCGCGCTTCGGGGGGCGCTTTTTCGAATGCGACCACCATCGGCGGAACAGCAACAGCAATGCCGGAATGGGGACCGGCGTTAGAGTAACGGCATGAATCACTGGTTGATGAAGTGCGAGCCGGCCGCGTACACGATCGACGATCTCGAGCGCGACGGCGTGACGAGCTGGGAGGGCGTGCGCAACTTTCAGGCCCGCAATTTCATGCGGGCCATGCGTGCGGGCGACGGAGTGCTCTTCTACGCGTCGAACGCCGATCCGTCCGGCGTGACGGGGCTGGCCGAAGTCGCGCGGGAGGCATATCCCGACAGTTTCTCCTGGAAGAAGGGGCACAAGTACTTCGATCCGAAGTCGACGCCCGAGAAGCCGATCTGGTTCATGGTCGACATCCGGTTCGTCCGGAAGTTTCCGCGCACGATCTCCATCGACGAGTTGCGGCAGGTCAAGGCGCTGGAGAAGATGGTCATCCTTC
>DATLYG010000162.1:0-23685 GCA_035574985.1 Thermoanaerobaculia bacterium
TCGTCCTGCGGCCGATGCGCCGCGACCGCCTGCGGACGGCGCTGACGCTCGCCGGCGTGGCGGTGGGTGTCGCGGTGATCGTCGCCATCCAGCTCGCCAACCGGAGCGCCCTGCGCGCGTTTCGCCAGTCGGTCGACGCCGTGGCCGGCCGGGCGAACTACCAGATCGTCGGCGACGCCGGCTTCGTCGGCGAGGAACTGCTCGTCCGGCTCCGTCCTCTCTGGCGCGAAGACGTCCGCTTCGCGCCGGTCATCGACGTCGACGGCGTCGCCACACCGGGAGGCGACTCGCAGGTCCCGGTCCGACTCCTGGCGGTCGATCTCCTCTCCGATCTCCACTTCCGCGACTACCGCTACGCGAAGATCGTTGTCGCCGGCGACCGCCCCGCGTCGCTCCAGCTCTACTTCGAACTCTTCCGGCACGACTCGGCGATCGTCCCCGAGACGTTCGCGCGCGAGCACGGCCTGAAGCTCGGGAGCCCCCTTCCGGTCAGCGTTTTCGGCCGGCGACAGACGATGATCGTTCGCGGCATCCTCGAGGCGCACGGCCCCGCGACGGCGTTCAACGGCAGCATCGTGGTCTGCGACATCGCCGCCGCACAGGCGAGCTTCGGCCTGACCGGGCGCCTCTCCCGCATCGATCTGCGGATTCCGGAGGAGCGCGCCGGGCGGCTCGTCGCGGCGGCGCAACGGCTCCTTCCGCCGTCGGCACGGATCGAGCGTCCCTCGCGGCGGAGCGAGCGTGTCGAGAAGATGCTGCGCGCCTTCCGCGTGAACCTCTTCGCCCTCGGCGGCGTCGCACTCCTCCTCGGAATGTTCCTCGTCTACAACACGGTGCTGATCTCCATCCTCAGGCGGCGGCGCGACGTCGGAGTGCTGAAGACCGTCGGCGCGCCGGCGGGACGGATCTTCGGCGCGTTTCTCCTCGAGGGACTCCTTCTCGGCATCGCCGGCTCGGCGATCGGGATCGCGCTGGGTCGTGCGCTGGCGTGGGGAATCCTCCGCGTCGTGGGAAGGACGATCAACTCGCTCTACGTCGCCTCGACGCCCGAGGAGATCTCGCTCGGGCCGGGCGTCGCCGCGCTCGGCATGGCCGTCGGGACGATTCTCGCGCTTCTCTCCTCGATCCAGCCGTCGCAGGAAGCGGCGCGCGTGCGTCCCGATCTGCTGATCCGGCCGGGACTCCATCAGCGCCTTCCGGCCGGACGGGCGGGAAGGCTCGGTGCGGGCGCCGCGATCTGCTTCCTCGCCGCCGCCGGCTTCTCGCTCCTCCCGCCCGCGGGCGGCGTGGCCATCGGCGGATACGTTGCCGTTCTCTTCGTGGTGGGCGGGTTCTCGCTCCTCGCGCCGCTGATCGTGCGGACGACGGCCGCGGCTCTCGCGCCTCCCGCGCGCAGGCTCTTCGGCATCGTCGGACATCTCGCCGCCGCGTCGCTCCCGGCGTCGCTGCGGCGGACGGCCATCGCGAGCGCGGCCCTCTCCCTTGCCATCGGCATGATGGTCGCCGTCGCGCTGATGGTCGGCAGCTTCCGCTCGACCGTCGCGATCTGGGTCCGGCAGACCGTCACCTCCGACCTCTGGCTGCGTCCGGCCAAAGGCCTCTCCAACGCGCAGGCGGCGCTCTTTCCGCCGGCCATCCTGGACGATCTCCGGCGCTTCCCGTTCGTGAAGGCGTTCGATCCGGTGCGCGGGCGCGACGTTCTCTACGGCGATTCGCTCGTCACCGTCGCGGCGGGCGATTTCGAAACGATCGCCGAGTACGGAGACCTCCCGATGGTGCGGCCGCGTTCCCCGCGCGCGGCCCTCGGGGAAGCGCTGCGCCGCGGCGGCGTTCTCGTTTCGGAGAGCTTCGCCGTCAAGTTCGGCAAGGACGCGGGAAGCCGGGTCACCATTCCGACACCTTCCGGGCCGCGGTCGTTCCCGGTCGCCGGCGTCTACCGCGACTACTCGAGTGATCGGGGAGCGGTCGTCATGGATCGCGAGATCTACGTCCCACTCTTCCACGACGACGCGATCAATACCATCGTCGTCTATCTTCGCGAGGGAACGCGTCTCGACGACGCCCGCCGGGTGCTCGAGCGTTCCCTCGGCCCGAAGTACATGGCCTTCACCGTCTCCAACGCCGAAGTGCGGCGCGAGGTCATGCGGATCTTCGACCAGACCTTCTCCATCACGTGGGCCCTTCTCGGCATCGCCGTCGTGGTGGCCGTCCTCGGAATCGTCAATACGTTGTCGGCTCTGATCCTCGAGCGGACGCGCGAGCTGGCGATGCTCCGCATCACCGGAATGACTACCGGCGAACTGCGGACCATGCTCCTGCTGGAGTCGGTCATGCTGGGCCTGGCTTCGACGGTCGCAGGCACGGTGATGGGGTATGCGCTCTCGACGATCCTCATCTACGTGATCAACCGGCAGTCGTTCGGCTGGACGATCGAGTTCCACACGCCGGCCGCCGTGATCGCCGCCTCGCTCGCAGCGACCTTCGCCGCTTCCGCGCTCGCGGGGCTCGTGCCGGCGCGCATCGCCGGAAGAATCGACATCGCCGCGGCGATCAAGACCGAATAGCGGCGTGTCATTCGGCGCCCCGCGGTGCGTAGCCGGTCATTTCGACGTAGCCCCTGCCGCGGACGACGGTGTTGCCCATCGAGCCGGCCGCGTCGACGGCTCCCTCCCAGTAGGTCACGCGGGTCGAGGCGGGTGTCCGCAGTTCCTGATCATCCAGCAGCGGCTGGAGCGTGACGGCGAGGTCGAGCGACGCGACCTCGATCTTCCAGCCCATCGGGTAGACGCCCCCGCTGCGCGGCGACTTCCACCGGCGCAGAGGGCGGATGCGGATCTGGTCATGACGGATGGCGATGACATTCCCCTCGGGCGTGACGAGGGACCCGGACGAGGTCACGTCGGCCGTCCCGTCCCGCCTCCGCATCACGTACAGCATCAACTCCGTCTCGTTGTCGAACTGGAGGGAAAACCAGTCCCAGCCCTGCTGCGTCTCGCGCAGGAGGGCGCTGCCGAACTCGTGGTCCATCCAGGCCGATCCCGAACATCGTTCGCGCGGGCGGCCGCCCGCCGCGATCGATCCCTCCGCGTCGAGACGGGTCATCGAATAGTAGTGCGACGCGTAGCCGGCCCCCTCCGCCTTGACGCTGATGCCGTTCTCGCCGTGGATGGCGGGCGGCTTGCGCGGGCGGAGGGTCAGATCGATCGCATCACCGCCGGCCGAAGCGGTGAGGCGCCACGATCCGTCGCGCGCGGTCGTGACGCTCCACCCTTCGTTGAAGACGTGAAGGAAGCCGGAGGCCGCGCCGGCCGTGAAGGGGGAGGATCGATTCAGCTTCTCGTAATAGCGGAATCGTTTTCCGTTCACGTCGGTGACGGCGAAGTGCGCCAGCGAGAGGTGACGGAGGTCCCATCGGGTCGTCGACGGCGTGTCGGGCGGGGTGACGCCCACGCGGAAGAACGTGAGCTCGAAACCGTAGCGCCTCCCGCTCCCGGTGCGGAGATGGCCGCTGTAGTACCACCACTCGGTGCGGTAGTCGTCATGACTGCCGTGATCGCGCGGAAAGGTGAACTCGTAGCCGGGTGCCGCGGTCCGGAACTCCCGGGCCGTCATCGATGCCGCGAGGAGCGCGAGGGCCAGCGCGAGCGGTTTTGCTTTCGGCATCGCGCGTTCGATAATACGAGGTCCGATGGCAGAACAACCCGTCGCGTCGCGTGGGCGCTTCCGATCGGTGGCGCCCGATTCCGGCATCGCCATCGATGCCGACGATCTGTCGACGATCGCCAGGCACTATTCCGACCAGGGGATGTACGACGAGGCGATCCATCTCTACGAGATGGCGGAGAAACTTCGCCCCGGCTCGATCTCTCTCCGGATCAACCTCGCGCGCGTGCGCGACCTCAAGCGCGCCGCCGAGGAGCAACGCTACGCCACCGTGCGTCAGGAGGTCCTTTCCGAGCGCGCCCGCGACGAGATCGACGCTTCGCAGTACGTCGGCCTGGCACAGTACTACATGGAGAAGGACCAGACGGCGAAGGCCATCGAACTCCTCGAGATCGCCAAGCTGAAGACGCCTAACAACTACCGCGTCTTCGAGATTCTCGGGCGCCTCTATTACTCGCAGGGTGAATGGGACCTGGCGCACGAGGAGATCCTCAAGGCGCGCAAGCTCAACCCCTTCGACCGCGGGCTGGCCGAGGTCTCGGGACGGATCGAGTTCGAGCTGAAGAACTTCGATCGCGCACTCGACGAGTTCGTCGATTCCTTCCTCCTCGCCACCGACCAGAAGGGGGAAAGCACCGAGGCGGTCCGCAGGATGATCAACACCCTCAAGCGGATCAACAACATCGAGACGAAGGACCTGAACGCGAAGATCAAGGAGCGCGTCGAGCAGCTCCAGATGGCGACCGAGCGGCTCGAGTTCCGGAAGGAAAATCTCTTCCGCGTCGAGAGCAGGAAGGAACTGAGGGAGATCGTCAACCGCATCACCCGCGACGCCGAGAAGCGGGAGAACCTGATCCAGATCTCCTCGGAACTGAGGAAGCTCAGCTCCTTCCAGCACATGAAGGACGAGCAGATTTTCCGGCTCTCGAAGTTCGTCCGGATCGACTCGTACATGCCGGACGATTACGTCTTTCGCGCCGATGACCGGTCGATGGACTTCTACATCGTGCGCGAGGGGCGGATCGACATCCGCAAGGACACCCCGTTCGGCCCGCAGATCCTCGGCACGCTCGTGGCCGACACGATCTTCGGCGAGATGAACTTCATCGACCGCACCCACCGCAGCAGCGATGCCGTGGCCGTCGAACCGTCCGCCTGCTACACGTTCTCCTTCAGCGCCCTCGACCAGATGATGGACGAGGACAAGGAGATCGCGGTCGGCCTCCACTGGGCCTTCTGGCGGTCGCTCAGCGAAAAGGTCCGCGACGCAAACGAGCAGCTCAAGGCCTTTTTCCAGGAGGACGCGAAGAAGGGACACGGCCGCAAGCGCGCCGAGGGGAAACGCGAGATCGAGCAGGTCACGGTCAAGTCGGAGGAGAAGGTCGACCTCTTCCGCGAGCGCGGCCTGTCGGCGGCGGAAATGAAACTGCTGGCGACGTTCTCGACCGAGGAACGCTTCCGCGACGGATCGATGATCTTTCGCGAGGGGGAAAAGGGAGACAAGCTCTACATCGTTCTCGACGGCCGGGTACGCATCTCGAAATTCATTCCCGGGGTCGGCGAAGAAGCCCTGACGGTGCTCGACCGCGGCGACTTTTTCGGCGAGATGGCCCTGATCGACGACAAGCCGCGGTCGGCCGACGCGAAAGCACACGAGGGAGACGCCACCGTCCTCTCCATCGACCGCGCCACGCTCAACGAGATCCTTTCCATGGATCCTCACGCCTCGCTGCAGTTCCTCAATCTCCTCTGCCGGATGATCAGCCGCCGCCTCCGCGAGATCAACGAGAAGATCGTGCAGTGGAAGTACATGAGCGGAGGGTTCTGAGTGACCGGAGGCCGCGGATTCCCGCTGCCGTAGAGTCCCGGCGTTGATCCAGCTCCCCTTCTTCGCTCTCTTCCTGATCCTGTGGGCGGTTCTCTACGCCGCCGCACCCGCGCTCCGGCACCTGAGCATGATCGCCGCGGAGCGGCTGACGCGAATCACGCTCCGTTCGGCGGTCCTTCAGCGCATCGCGGCCCATGCAGGGCGGTTCCGCGACTACGTGCCCGTTGCGCTGGTGATCGCCGCGGGGGGGCTGCTGGCGGCGTGGGCTGGCGACGCGTTCATCGACATCGCCGAGCTGGTGCGCTCCCGAAGCGAGACTTTGCGCGCATTCGACGTCTCCGTCCAGCAGTGGGCGAAGGCGCACCGGTCCGACGACGCCACGTCGTTCTTCGCCGCCGTCACCTTCATCGGCGGTCCGGCGGGACTGGCGATCGTCGTCGCCGGCGCCATCGCCGTTCTCGCCCTGTTCCACCGCTACCGATGGGCGGTCTATCTCGCGCTCACGACTCTGGGCGGCGGCCTGATCAACATCGAGTTGAAACGCTCTTTCGCTCGGGCCCGGCCCGAGGTCGCGGAGATGATCCGCCAGTCGCACGGCTATGCGTTCCCGAGCGGACACGCCATGGGTGCGACCGTCGCCGCCGGCGCTCTCACCTACCTTGCCTTTCGCGCGTTGCAGAGCTGGTCCGCCAGGGCGGCTGCGGCCGCTTTTGCCGCCACGTTCGTCCTCGCCGTCGCCCTCTCTCGGGTTTACCTCGGGGTCCACTGGATCTCCGACGTCGCGGGCGGCGTCACCGCCGGACTGATCTGGGTCGCCGTGACGACCGTCTCCTACGAGGCGGTGCGCCGGATCCGCCTTCTTCGCGCGATGCGAAAGCGCGCACGCTGACCCGTCACGACGACCGGAGCCGGTCTTCGGATCGCACGGCGGCGTGAGGGGCGTAGAGCTCGCGCACGAGCCTGCCGATCGACAGGCGGTCGAGCGCGTTCGACGTGCACTCGTTGAGACTCTGGAAGATGCGTCCGATCCGGTCGCGCTCCCGCTCCTCCGACGCCTGCGGAGGAATCACGCGCCGGCTCTCCTCCATCTGCGCGATCACTTCCTCCACCAGGATCCGGTCGGGATCGCAGCCGGGAACGAAGCCGGAGTAGTCGCCCCCCACTTCGACCACCAGCTTCGCGTCTTCGAGCCGCCTCAGAACGCGGAGCATCTGCGAATCGGTCGTCCCGAACTGCTCGGCGAGACGGTAGGACGACGGCGGATCCTCCCGCGTCTCGAAGCGCCGCGCGATCTCGATCAGCGCCCGTAGCGCGTAGTAGACATCGTGCTTCGGTTCATCGGCGATCTGCTGCTCCGAGGCGCGCAGCACGCCGTAGAGGTTCTGGTAGACATAGCTGATTTCCACGCCCAGCAGAATGATCACCCACATCAGCTCGATCGCCACGAGGAAGATGATCGCCAGCCCCACCGTGCCGTAGATCAGATTCAGATTGCCGCGGAAGAGATGATCGGCATACACGCCGAAGCCCCAGCGGACGAGCGAGAAAAGCGCCGTCGTCACCAGGGCGCCGACGGCCGCGGAGCTGACGAAGACACGCGTCGACGGCACGAGCCAGAAGAGCATCGTGAAGGCGACGAAGAGAACGACGATCGGTGCGATCTGAAAGACGATGTCGTGCTTGAGGATCACCTGCAGGTAGCGGTTGCGCTCGAGCATGCCGGTGGTCGTGAACGAGAGGCCCATGAGCAGCGGGCCCCAGAAAAAGAGCATCGTGAAGGCGATGATCTTCTGCCGGTAGCCGCGGTCGCTCCGCACCTTCCAGATCTGATTGACCGTCGCCTCGACTGCCAGGAAGAGCCGGAAGGCGATGAGCATGAAGACGACGACGCCGAGCGCGGAGGCGGCCTGCGCGTTCTCGGCGAAACGCGCCAGGTGATAGGTGAGCTGCGGCGACTGATAGGGGATGACCACGTTGAGGATCGTGTCGATCTGGGCGCGGAAGCCGGGGAAGAGATTCGCGAAGTAGTGCTGCAGGACGGTGGTGAAGGCCACCAGGAGAGGGACCAGCGAGAGGAGGGTCGTGTAGGCGAGGCCGGCGGCGCGCGCCGTTCCCTCGATTGCGTAGAACTCGCGTGCGACTTCGCGGATGAAGAGAAAGAACTCGACCATCAGCACGCGCGCCCGTTTGTGGCCGGTCGCCTCGCGGCGGTAGAGGAGCACGGCCGGATCGGTCAGCCACGACCAGACGGTGTCGCGTGTGCGGGTCAGGCGTCCCAGCATCCGCTCGCGCCACGACGGCCGATCCCGCGGATCGGTTTCCATATGGGAGAACTATACCGTCCGCCTGCCGGGCGTCGCGTCGCGCGCGGGAAAGGGGGCAGGCTCTGCCGTGCGGCCCGGCGATTCCCAACGCATAATCTCCAGCCGATGCCGTCCGGCAAACTGCACATCCCCGAGGTCATCGAACCCGATTCGAAGCTTCCGCGCGATCTTCTGGCGTTGCGGAATCTGGCCACGCTGCTCGATGAGGCCATCGCGATCCCCGGGACAGGGCGGAAGATCGGCCTCGACGCGGGCCTGGGGCTGATTCCGGGCGTGGGCGACGCGATCGGCGCATGTTTCTCGGCATGGATCGTGATCGGTGCGCTTCGTCACCGCGTCCCGCCGCGGAAAGTGATTCGTATGCTGGTCAACATCCTGATCGACCTCGGCGTGGGGGCGATTCCCGTCATCGGCGATGTCTTCGACTTCTTCTTCGAGGAGAACATGATGAACATGCGGATCCTGATGGAGTACCGGGATCGTGCACGGCCGCCGCGCAGCGGTGCCGCGATGGCCGCGGCGGCGGCAGGAATCGCGCTGGCCGTGGGGGCCGTGTCCGTTCTCTCCGTCGTCGCCGCGATCGCGGCGCTGTTCTGGCTGGCGGGGCACCGGTAGTGTCGTTCCGTCGCGGCAAACCTCCCCGCTATCCGCGACGCCCCGCGCTGCCGATCGTCCGGCGGCGCCTGCCGATGCGCTATCACATGCGCCATCAGTTCGGCGTCCGCGACCTGGCGTTCCTGCAGACCATGCACGCACTGACCGGCGCGCCGCTGGCGACGGGAAACCGGGTCGAGATCCTGAAAAACGGCGTCCGGATCTTTCCTTCGATGCTCTCCGCGATCCGCGGCGCCCGGCGGACCATCAATCTCGAGTTTTACATCTACTGGGACGGCGAGATCGGGCGGACGTTCGCGGAGGCCCTCGCCGAGCGTTCCCGGGCCGGGGTGCAGGTGAAAGTCATCCTCGACGCCGTCGGCTCGGCGCCGATGTCGGAGTCATTGATCGATTTTCTCCAGCGTAACGGCGTCGATCTCGAGTGGTACCACCCGCTCCGCTGGTACACGCTCTCCCGCTTCAATCACCGCACGCACAGAAAACTGCTGATCGTCGACGGGGAGATCGGCTTCTCCGGCGGTGTGGGGATCGCCGACAACTGGCTGGGCGACGCCGATCATCGCGACCACTGGCGCGAGACGGTCGCGCGCGTCGAGGGCCCGGTCGTCACGCAGATGCAGTTCGCGTTCATGGACAACTGGGTCAAGAGCCGGGGCGAACTGCTCACGGGCCTCGACTACTTCCCCCCCGTCGAGCCTCGCGGGGAGCATCTGGCGCAGGTGATCAAGTCTTCGCCGTCGGAGGGAAGCTCGACGGTCAAGCTCCTCTACATCATCTCGATCGTCAGCGCGACCCGCTCGATTTACATCTCGAACGCCTACTTCGTGCCCGACCGCGACACCATCCGCGCGCTCGAGGGAGCGGTCAGGCGGGGCGTCGACGTTCGCGTCATCGTCCCCGGCGAGTACACCGACGTTCCGATCGTCCGCCAGGCGAGCCGGCTGCACTACGAGGCCCTCCTCAAGCGCGGCATTCGCATCTTCGAGTACCAGCCGACCATGATGCACGCCAAGACGATGGTGGTCGACGGCATCTGGTCGACGATCGGCTCCTCGAACTTCGACGATCGAAGCTTCCGCCTCAACGACGAGGTCAACGTCAACGTCTACGACGAAGGGATCGCCGCGCAGATGGAGACCATGTTCTTCGAAGACCTCGCCCGTTCGCAGGAGATCACGCTCAGGCGCTGGTTCCGGCGCCCCCTGTTCGAAAGATGGAAGGAGAGCCTGGCAGGAGTGTTGAAGCGGCAGCTCTGAGCGCCAGAAGAACAGAAGCGTAGAAGGCGTGACACCGCAGGTCGCGTCTTAAGGAGTCCCTCATAGACAGAAGAGCGTAACGTCCGGTGCTGACCCAAAGGGCCGTGGGATCTGCGGCCGATCTCTGGGTCACTCGTCGTCGACGATGCCATCGCATCGCCTCCTCCTCGTTCCTTGACCTCGCCCTCAGGTCCCACGGCAAAGGCAAGGTATTGATGAAGCACTACACCAGTTAGGCGCGGTTGCGTTCCGGCGGTGCCGACGCTTCGGCGAGCGCTGGCGTCACGTGAGCCCGGTCGGATCTCGCGAACCAGAGCACCGGGATCGCGATGCCGACTGCGCAACCGAGCACGACACCCGAAGGTATGAGGAGGAACCATGGGAACGACTGATTGAGGCGGCCCGCTGCTGCCACCAGAGCCGAGCCGAATGAGAAGCCTACCAACGAGGTGAACCCTATCACGAGTCCGCGCCATCGTGACCGGTAGCGGTGGGTCGCGATGAGCGCCGGAGCAACGAATAAAAAGGCCGCGCGGAGCCAATCAATGGCAGCTAGCGGCACACTTGCAAAACTGCCGGGCATCACCCAGACGATACCCGTGTATGCGCCTAAACCCAAGTATGACACCAGGTTCGCGAGGAATGTGGCTTGCCCAACCGTCGCGCTCGTTTGCGAGACGAGAAACCTCGTGTGGACTGCGGATTCGATCGCATAGGACGCGAAGAAAAACGGAACCAGGAGGACGAGGATCGCAAAGGGAATCATCCAGTGTAGCTCTGATTCGTAGGGAATTAGCCAAGGAGCCTGCCAGGTCACCGCCAGCAGGCGGCCGCGCAACGTGTTCAAGGCGTCGTACGCGCGACCGCCACCCGTCAGCAGTTGAATGCCAGCCAAGAGTGACCAAGTCAGCGGAATTCCAATAAGCGTGGACAGCAGATTCGAGAGGGATGCGCAGGCGGTTGTCGCCCAGAACGGAGATCGAAGTCTTCTCGTGAGTATGAGTGCCTCGATGGCGATCACGGGAACAAGCGCAGACACCATCATCGGCATGGTGACGAAGATCATGGGAACGCCCATATCGGCGCGTGCGACTCCGCCGCTGAGTGCTACGACTGCCGCCAGCGCGGCAATTCTTCGAGGGTTTTTCATACAGGATCCCCTCGCGCCTAATGGCCCTGGCAGTCTTCCGCGAGGCCCGCACACGCAACTCTACCAAGCTGCGAGGAAGTGGCGCCTCGTCGGCTGCAGTGCCGAGTTAGCCGCCGCGCCGCTTCGAAGGTCGGATGATGCGGACATTGTCGCCCCGTCCGGCGTGACAGACAACCAAGACCGGGTCACGAGCTGATCGTCCCAGGATCAGGTAGCGCGCCTCCCCTTCCGAGTGCACGGGTCAGGAATGGTGATCGACTCCCGATCTGCGTACACGGTCATCGCCTCATCGAAGGTACCGCCGTGCTTCCCGACGTTGGCGCTCGCCTTCCCCTGATCCCACTCGAATCTCATGACGGAACGCTCGGGATGATCCTGCGGCGGCCAACTACGGATACGCAGCGGCTGCTCGCCTATTTCCACTCCGTGTGCACGAAGGGGGCGTCGGGCCCCTTGTCGTTCCGCTGATAGGTGTGCGCGCCGAAATAGTCGCGCTGGGCCTGGGTGAGGTTCTGCGGAAGATCGGCGGTACGGTAGGCGTCGAAGTAGGCGAGGCTGGCCGACATCGCCGGGACGGCGAGTCCCGACGACTGTGCGAACGAGACCGCCCGCCGCCAGGCCGCCTGCGTCGTCTCCAGCTCCGAGCGGAACGCCTCGTCGAGCAGGAGGTTCGGAAGGTCCCCCCTCCGCTCGTAGGCGCGCATGATCGAATCGAGAAAGCGCGCCCGGATGATGCATCCGGCCTTCCAGATGCGGGCCAGCTCGCGCATGTCGATGCCCCAGTTCCACTCGCGCGATCCGGCCTGAATCAGCGCCATCCCCTGCGCATAGGAGCAGATCTTCGACGCGTACAGCGCGTCGTGCACGTCCTGGATGAACTGCTTTCGCTCGCCCGCCTTCGGCGGGGCGGTCCCGCGGATCACCTTCGAAGCGGCGACGCGCTCGTCCTTCATCGACGAGAGCACGCGCGCGTCGATCGCAGCGGCGATCGTCGGCACCGGCACCGCCAGGTCGAGCGCCACCTGCGCGGTCCATTTGCCGGTCCCCTTCTGTCCCGCCTTGTCGAGGACTTTGTCGACGAGCGGATCGCCCGACTCGGGGTCTTTGACGCGGAAAATGTTCGCCGTGATTTCGATGAGAAACGACTCGAGCGTTCCGCGGTTCCACTCGCCGAAGATGTCGGCCAGCTCCTGCGCGCCCGCCCCGATGCCCCTCCGCAGCATCTCGTAGGCCTCGGCGATGAGCTGCATGTCGCCGTACTCGATCCCGTTGTGGACCATCTTCACGTAGTGGCCGGCCCCGTCGGGACCGACGTGCGTGACGCACGGGCCCGAGTCGCTCCGCGCGGCGATGGCCTCGAAGACCGGACGAATCGCGTTCCACGAATGCTCCGACCCTCCCGGCATGAGCGAGGGACCGAACCGCGCCCCCTCCTCCCCTCCCGAGACACCCGAACCGACGAAATGGAGCTTCATCGCCTCGAGGCGCCTGGTCCGCTCCTGCGTGTCCTTGAACCAGGAGTTGCCGCCGTCGATGACGATGTGGCCCTAGTCGAGGTGCGGCGCCAGCTTCTCGATCGTCATGTCGACCGGCCGGCCCGCCTTGATCATCATCATGATCCGGCGCGGACGCTCGAGTGCGCGCACGAACTCCTCGAACGTCTTCGTCCCGACGATCTTCTTTCCGCGGTTCGCGCCGACGAAGCGGTCGACCCACTCGGTCTCGAGATTCCAGACGGCGACCGTGAAACCGTGGTCCTCGATGTTGAGGGCGAGGTTCTCTCCCATCACGCCGAGGCCGATCATCCCGAACTGCGCCTGGGCCATGCGCGCCTCCCTCTGCGAGTGATTCGTGGCTGGTGACCGGCCGCGGGCCGCGGATCACGAACCGCCGACTCGCGCGACCGCGTTCTTCACCACTTCGTGCAGCGCCTGCAGCCCCTGTTCGACGTCCGCGCCGAGATGCACGCGGATCGCGCGACGGCCGCGCCGGGCGAGCGACTCGAAATCGCCCTCCGCCTGCGCCCGCGCGAGCACGCCGAACGTGTACGGCTCTCCCGGAATCGGGACGTCGTACGGATCGTCGGCGAGGAGCTGCAGGAAGACGCCGTTGCCGGCACCTCCCTTGTGGAGCTGACCGGTCGAGTGAAGGAACCGGGGGCCGTAGCCGGTGGTCGTGGCGACCCGCAGTTCGCGCGCGATCGTCTGGCGGATCGCAGCGATGAGGCGGTCGCGGCCGGCCGACTCCGCGAAGTATTCCGTCAGCGCGACGTAGTCGCCCGGCCTGACCGAGGAAAGGAGCGAGGCGATCCTGTCGGCGGCGCCGTTCTCGCCGATCCGCACCGCCTCCGCCTCCGCGAAGCGGCCGCTCGTCCTGTACTCTTCGAGGAGGCGCCTGGTGTTGTCCTTCGACTCCTGCACGTTCGGCTGATCGAACGGGTCGATTCCCATCAGCGCGCCCGCGACGGCCGTGGCGAACTCCCACAGATAGAACGTCTCGCCGAGATCGAGCGGGTCCTCCAGCACGAAATCGATGACCGGATGTCCCCCCTCGGTCAGCTCGCGCAGGCGTGCCGTGTCGTCGGAACCGCGCAGACGTACCGACACGAAGAGGCGGTCGCTGCCGTAATCCTTCGCGGCGAGAGGCGGCTCGCCGGAGACGGGAACGATCCCCATCCCCTCCTTGCCGGTGCTCTCGGCGATGAGCTGTTCGATCCAGAGGCCGAGCGTATCGAGCGGCGGCGGCGTGATCAGCGTCAGCTTGTCGCGACCCTGCTTCGCCATCGCGCCCAGCACCACGCCGAGAAGCGCGGGCGCATTCTTCTTCACCCGGGCGACGCCGGCCACGTGCGTCGCGTGATCGGCGCGATCGAGCAGCGTTGCGATGTCGACGCCCGAGACCGCCGCGGGGACCATCCCGAAATACGAGAGCGCCGAATAGCGCCCGCCGATGTCGGCCATGTTGAGAAACGTCTCGCGGAAATGGTCCCGCTCGGCGTCCTTCTGGAGCTGCGTGCCGGGGTCGGTGATGGCGACGAAATTTTCCCCGGCATGGCCGCCCTTGACCGACTTCACGCGCTCGAAGAAGTAGCGGTGGAAGACGACCGGCTCGGTCGTCGTCCCCGACTTCGAGCCGACGATGAAGAGCGTGCGCGCGAGATCGAGGCGCGACTCGAGGTTTCGCACCGCCTCCGGAAGCGTCGAATCGAGGATCGAAAGGGCCGGGTAGCCTTCGCGGCGGCCGAACAGGCGGCGGATCACCTCCGAGCAGAGGCTCGATCCACCCATCCCCAGGACGACCACGTCGTCGAAGTCGCGCCGGACGGACTCGGCGAAGGCGGTGATCCGGCCGGCGTCCCTGACCATCCGTTCGGGGACGTTGATCCATCCCAGGGCGTTCTCGATGATCCTGCGGTGGGACTCGTCGCTCTTCCAGAGCGTCGCATCCCTGGCCCAGATCCGTTCGACGACCTTTTGTTTCTCGGCGTCGTGGACCGCCTGTTCGATGGCCGGCTGCAGCGCGCCGAGGTGGAGGGCCAGGCGGTGCGAGAGACCGCGGGCGACGTCGTCGCGTCGCGCCTCGATCGTGGCCATCAGCGAGATGAACGAATCGTTGAACGACTTCACCCCGTCGCTGGTGAGCTTGTCGGTGATCTGCCCGAGACGGAATCCCTTCGCCGCGAACGTCTCCAGAACGCGCCGCGACTCGTCGAGGTTCTCCTCGAGCGTCGGCATCACCTTTCCGTGATCGCGGAAGGCTTCGTACGTCGCCGGCGGCAGCGTGTTGACGGTGTCGGGGCCGATCAGCGTCTCGACGTAGAGGACGTCGCTGTATTTCGGATTCTTGGTTCCGGTCGAGGCCCAGAGCGGGCGCTGCACTTTCGCCCCCTTCGCCGCGAGGGAGCGGAAGCGCTCGCTGCCGAAGACCTTCTTGAATTCCTGATAGGCGACCTTCGCGTTCGCGACGGCGACCTTGCCGAGAAGCCACTGCAGCTCCCGCTTTTCGGAATCGCTGGTCGTCTCGCTGATGCGCGCTTCGATCTGTTTGTCGGCCGCGGTGTCGATGCGGCTGACGAAAAAGCTGGCGACCGAGTTGATGTCGCCGACCGGAAGGCCCTTCTCGACGCGCCGCTCGAGGCCGCGAATGTAGGCCTCCATCACCTTCCGGTAAACGTCCAGCGAAAAGATCAGCGTGACGTTGATGTTGAGCCCGTTGAAAATCGACTCTTCGATCGCGGGGATCCCTTCGCCGGTCGCCGGGATCTTGATCATCACGTTGGGGCGGCCGAGGCGCTCGAAGAGGTGCTTCGCCTCGGCGATGGTCTCCTGCGTGTGCGGCGCCAGGAGCGGGCTGACCTCGAGGCTGCAGAATCCGTCGTTCCCGTGCGTCCGCTCGTAGACGGGGCGGAAGACGTCGGCGGCGGCGCCAATGTCGTCGATCGTCAGCTCGTCGTAGATGTCGTCCGCCGTCCGGTTCTGCGACGCGAGCATCCGGATCTGGCCGTCGTAGTCCTCGCTGCCGGCGATCGCCTTCTCGAAGATCGTCGGGTTGGAGGTGAGGCCGCGGAGATCGTCGCTCTCGATCATCTCTCGCAGCTTTCCGCTCGTCACCAGCTTCCGCTCCATCTGGTCGTACCAGACGCTCTGGCCGAGTTTTCCGAGTTCCACGAGAGGGTTGCTCATCGCCGGTCACCTCCGCATGTGAGGGTATGGAGGGGAAGCATATCGCCGCGGCAGGGCCATGGGGTAATCGCGCCGCTCACGCCCCGTTTCCGTTTCGCTGCCGTTCGCTTTCGCAATCCCCGGCATCCTCCCCTTCCACTCCCGCCCGATGAATCGCCCGCGTGGCGATGCGTCCGACGAACAGCGAGACCGCCAGCGCGATCAGGGCGCCGGCGATGGTGACGATGGCCCTCGCGCGGCTTTGCGTCGCCACGGCCGCCCCCGCCGCACCGAGATAGACGAACGCGATCGTGGCGGGAAGAATCCCGATCGCCGTCGCCCCGACATACGGCAGCAGACGGATCCCCGTCAGCCCGAATGCGTAGTTCACGAAGATGTAGGGGAAGACGGCCGCCAGGCGGACCAGAAGAACGATCTTCGCCCCCTCGGCGGCGATGGCGCGGTCGACGGCTCCGAACTTCGGATGTCTCGCCGTCAGCGCCTCGATCTTCTTTCGGAGCACTGTCCGCGCCAGAAGAAACGCGAGCGTCGATGCGATCACCGCGCCGGCCGCCACCACGATCGTCCCGCCAACCACGCCGAAAATCGCCCCCGCTCCGAGCGTCAGCACCGACGCCGGTACGACGAGTGCGATGACCCCGTAGCCGAGCGCGTACACCACGTAGCCGATCGGACCGAGACCGCGGACGTACTGCTGGAAGCCGGTGAGCCACTCCGCCACCGGCAGCAGACGAACGACCGCGATCACCGCGGCCACCGCCACGACTCCCACGGCACTCCTGATCACGACCGAACGATTCATCCGCGGACGTGCAAGCATACGATGCCGCGGCTGGAACGGCGTTTCAGGAGCCGACCGCCGGGCCGTTCTCGCCGCCTCATCGCTCTCGCATCCAGGCCACGCACTTCTCCAGCTCCTCACGCATCCGCGCGGCCGGAAGGTGAACCGGCCGGCCGTGCCCCGGCAGCACCCACTCGAAGCGGTAGTCGAGGAGGCGCTCCATCGACTCGATCTGCCTTTCCCACGAGTACCAGCAGGCGTTGCGGAAGGCGTAGAGCCGCCGGCGGCGCTCGTTCCACGCCAGGTGATCACCGGTGAAGAGGAACTCGTCGCGATGGAGAAAGACGGCATGCCCCCGGGTGTGTCCGGGAGTCGGGATCATCAGGAGGTCGCGGTCGAGTGCGACCGGGTCGGTGCCGGTGGGCTGAAGCTCGACCGAGGCGGTCTGCGTCCCGACGTCGTCGCGATGGAGCACGCGCTCGCACGCGAAGTGATCGCGGAACTTCCGATGGTCCGCGACGTCATCCCGGTGCGTCAGCAGCATCCGGCGGATCCCGCCTAACGCCTCCAGATTCCTGACGAGCGGCTTCGCGAACCGCGGCGAGTCGACGAGCACTCCTCCATCCTCGCGCCGGATGTAGTAGCTGATCGCACCGAAGGAACTCTCCGAAGTGAATCCGCAGCGATGGACCTCGCCGGCGACCGGCTCCGGTAGCGACGCGATCGCGGCGGTCACATCGCTCTTCGACACGGATCCGATCGACGCGGTGGGACAGGAAACGAGCGCGATCTGCGCACGCAGGAGTTCCTCCGCCGTTCCCGGCTGGTGGTAGACGACCGACTGGTCGCCCGCCTGGCGGAAGACAGAGGGCGCGAGGAGGCGGCAGGCATCGCAGTCGATGCAGGTCGAGTCGACGAAGAAATCGCCGGGAACATTCTCCGGCAGCCTCAGAGCCGCGCGAGCCACGACTCCGCAAACGCGCCCGCCGGTAGTACATTTCCCTCGCACGCATGACCGCCGAGCCTGTCCAGCCGAAAAGCGGTCACCTCTGGACGAGCGCCGAAGCGGCGCGCGCCTTCGGCGTCGGAGTGTCGAGCATCAAACGATGGACCGACGAGGGGGAACTCGAGTCGACGCGCACCGGGGGAGGACACCGGCGCTACACGCTCACGGCGCTGCACCGGTTCGCGGCGATTCGCAATCTTCCGACGGATCGCCTCCCCGCGATCGAGCAGCCCGACCTCTTCGAGCCGGTCCCGGTCCACGTCGACCAGACGCTTTTCGATGCGCTCGTCTCCGGGAGCACCGAGGCGGTGCGGCGCCTGCTCGCACCGTCGGTGCCGGGCGTTCTCCAGCGTGCCGTGTTTCTCGACGAGATCGTCGCCGACGCGATGCGCGAGATCGGCCGTCGCTGGGAAGAGCGGACGCTGAGCGTCGACATCGAACATCGCGCCACGGAGATCGCGATCGCCGAGCTGGAACGGCTCCGCCCTCCGATGCAGCGGGGCAGGCTCGCATTTCTCGCCTGTCCGCCGGGGGAGCGGCACGACGTTCCGCTGCGGATGGCCCGCCTCGTCTTCGAATGGGCCGGCTGGCGCACCGAATTTGCCGGAGCAGATCTGCCGTGGAGCGCGGCGCGCGAGGCGATCGAACGCGCGCGGCCGGCGATCGCCGCCTTCAGCGCGCACACGCGCCTGCCGTTCGGCGACCCGGAGTTCCTCGATCTGGCCGCCGAATGCCGCGAGCGCGGCGTCACGGTGATCGCGGGCGGCCAATGGGCGCGCGGCAGCGCCGCGGGATACCTCCGCTTCCGCACGCTCCGGAAGTTCGCGAAATGGCTCGGGAGCGAGGACGCCCGGCGCGAGGCGGCGGGCGCCTGAAGAGAAGCCAACCCCCCTCCGACGCTCCTCCCCGCGTGGATTTTTCTGTTGTCCGCGGCGTTTAACCCTCTCGCATGTTCGATTCACTGCAGGACAAGATGGACCGCGTCTTCAAGACGCTGCGCGGCGAGGCCACGCTCAACGAGTGGCACATCGACAACGCGCTGAAGGAAATCCGCGTCGCCCTCCTCGAGGCCGACGTCCACTTCAAGGTCGTCAAGGACTTCACCGGCCGCGTCCGAGAGAAAGCGGTCGGGCAGGACGTCCTCACCGCCTTCTCCCCCGCCCAGCAGGTCACGAAGATCGTTCGCGACGAACTGCAGGCGCTCCTCGGCGGAAACCAGGTCGGGCTCGCCCTGATCGGGAGCCCCGCCGTGGTGATGATGGTCGGCCTCCAGGGTTCCGGCAAGACGACGACCTCCGGCAAACTCGCGCTGCACCTCAAGAACCGCGGCAAGCGGCCGATGCTCGTGCCGTGTGACGTCTACCGGCCCGCCGCGATCGATCAGCTCCGCATCGTCGCGAATAACGTGAAGGTGCCGTTCTTCGAGATCGGCGACAACCGGAACCCGCTCGACATCGCACAGCGCGCCGTCGCCGAGGCGAAGACCCTCCTGCACGACGTGGTCATCCTCGACACCGCCGGCCGGCTGCACATCGACGACGAGCTGATGCGGGAACTCGACGCCATCAAGCGCGAGACGCGGCCGAGCGAGATCCTCTTCGTCGCCGACGCGATGACCGGTCAGGACGCCGTCAAGTCGGCGAAGGAGTTCGACGAGCGGTTGGGCGTGACCGGCATCGTCCTCACGAAGCTCGACGGCGACGCCCGCGGCGGCGCGGCCCTGTCGATCAAGTCCGTCGTCAACCGCCCGATCAAGCTCGTCGGCGTCGGGGAAAAGTACGCCGACCTCGACGTCTTTCATCCGGACCGGATGGCGCAACGCATCCTCGGCATGGGCGACGTGCTCTCGCTCATCGAGAAGGTCGAGGCCGAGGTCGACAAGAAGGAGGCGGAGCGCCTCGCGCAGCGCGTCGCCAAAGACAAATTCACGCTCGAAGACCTCCGGCAACAGCTCCAGCAGGTGAAAAAAATGGGGCCGATGTCGCAGATCGTGAAGATGCTCCCCGGCGCCGGCCGGATCCAGGATGACGACATCGACGAGAAGGCGCTGGTGCGGATGCAGGCCATCCTCGACTCGATGACACCCCGAGAGCGGGAGTTCCCGCAGCTCATCAACGGCTCCCGCAAGAAGCGGATCGCCCGCGGCTCGGGGACGAGCGTCCAGGAGATCAACCGGCTCCTCAAGCAGTACCTGGCGATGAAGAAGATGATGCGGACCTTCTCGAAGGGAATGGGAGCACGGCGTTTCGGAAAGATGATGAAGGGGCTGCCGCCGGAGATGTTCGGGTGAGCGTGAGCCGGCGGATGGCGGCCGGCGGAATTGCCCAAACCGATTTGCTGTTCCACGGGCCGCTCCGGTAGGATTGCCGGCCCATTTTCGATAGGAGCTTGGACTGATGCTGAAGATTCGTTTGCGCCGTGGCGGAGCGACCCATGCCCCGTTCTACCGGATCGTCGTTTCCGACTCGCTGAACACGCCGCGAGCGGCGACGGTCGAGCAGATCGGGCACTACGACCCGAAGAAGAATCCGGCCGAGGTGAAGATCGATCGCGCCCGGGTCGATTACTGGGTCAGCAAGGGCGCCCAGCTCTCGCCGACGGTCAGGTCGCTGCTCAAGAAACTCGCGAAGTGACACTCGTGGCCGTGCCGTCCCGAGGCACGGCTCTCCGGCGGATGCAAGAGCTCGTCGAATTCATCGCCAGGTCGCTCGTCGACAACCCCGACGCGGTGCGGATCCGGTCGCACGAGAGGGACCAGGCCACGGTGCTCGAACTCGAAGTCGCTCCGGACGATCTGGGAAAGATCATCGGACGGCAGGGACGCACCGCCCGCGCCATCCGCACCGTTCTCGCCGCGGCGGGGCAGAAGAGCCGGCGGCGGTACATCCTCGATATCCTCGACTAGTCTACTAGGCGCGCCTGCGCGCCTGCCGGTCTCATGACAGATCGCATCGCGTTGGGTGTCATCCGGAAGGCCCACGGCGTTCGGGGTGAGGCGAGCGTCGAGGCGTGGACCGCATCGCTCGACCGCTTCTCGGAACTCCGCCGCGTCTTCCTCGTCTCGCCCGACGAGATCGAGACGCGCGAGGTGATGATCGAGACTGCGCGCGCGCACGGCGACCGTGCGCTCGTGAAGTTCGCAGGCATCGACAGGCCGGAGGATCTCCGGGCCCTGCGGAACTGGACGATCGAGATCCCGGCCTCGGAAGCGAAAGCCCCCGGCGAGAACGAGTACTTCATCCACGAACTGATCGGAATGCGGCTCGTCGACGCGAAACGAGCCGATCGCGGCGAAGTGGTCGACGCCTACGAGAGCGGCGCAGGACTGCTGCTGAGCGTCCGGAGCGGCGAGCGGACGTTCGAGGTGCCATTCGCGGCCGGCATCTGCACGGAAATCGATCGCGACCGGCGCACGATCGTCGTCGACCTCCCCGCCGGGATCGAAAACCTCGACGAGGCGGAGTCGTGAGAATCGACATCGTCACCATCTTCCCACGGATGTTCGATCCCTTCCTCGCCGAAGGGATCATCGCGCGCGGCGTGAAGCAGGGAGTGCTCGACGTGCGTGTCTGGAACCTGCGCGACTTCGCGAGCGACCGCCATCGCTCGACCGATGACGAGGCGTACGGCGGCGGCCCGGGAATGGTGATGCTCGCCGAGCCGGTGCTGCGAGCGGTCGATGCCATTCGCGAGGGGGAAGGCTCCCCCCACATCGTTCTCACGTCGCCGCAGGGGCGCGTCTTCGACCAGCGGGTCGCGCGGGAGCTGGCGGCGACAGGCTGGATCGTGATCCTGTGCGGCCGCTACGAAGGGTTCGACCATCGCGTCCACGAGGCGCTCGATCCGGACGAGATCTCGATCGGCGACTTCGTCGTCTCGGGCGGCGAGTTGCCGGCGATGGTCATCGCCGACGCCGTCGGCCGGATGATCGAAGGCGTGGTCGGCAATGCCGGCTCGGTCGAGGAGGACTCGTTCTTTCGCGGCCTTCTCGATTACCCTCACTACACCCGTCCCGAGGAGTTGCGGGGGATGCGGGTGCCGGAGGTCCTGCTCTCGGGACATCACGAGAACATCCGCCGCTGGCGAAAAGAGCAGTCGCTCCGCCGGACGCTGGAAAAACGCCCCGATCTGCTGGAGAGGGCCGATCTCGACGAGGAGGCGAAGCAGATTCTGCGGCAGCTCGAGAATGAAAAACGGACTCGCTAGGTTCTAGGGCCTGTCCGAATCCCGGCTTTCGATCCTCGACTGTCGGATTACATCCGTTCGAAAATCGGGATTGCGGAACCCGGACGACTCGCGAAGCCCTTGCAAACACGAAGGAAATACGCGATCCTTTCCGGCTCGCGTCACGAATTTTTTCGAGGTTAGCCATGCCAGACATCATGAAAATCGTCGAGTCGCGCGAGGCGCGGACCGACATTCCGAACTTCTCTCCCGGCGACACCGTGAAGGTGCACGTCAAGGTCAAGGAAGGCGACAAGGAGCGCATCCAGGTGTTTCAGGGCGTCGTGATCTCCCGCAGGGGTGGGGGGACGCGCCAGATGTTCACGGTGCGGAAGGTTTCCGGCGGAGTGGGAGTGGAGCGTATGTTCCCGCTGTATTCGCCGTCGATCGATCGCATCGAGGTGGAACGCCATGGCCGGGTTCGGCGCGCAAAGCTCTACTACCTCCGGGATCTCCGCGGAAAGGCCGCGCGCATCGAAGAGAAGCGCAAAGGCTAGGCCGGGCGATCACCGACTCCTCTCCCAGAATCTCTTCGCGGAACTGGCGCGCGTTGCTGAGATGTCAGCGATCGAGCGCCGGCTCCGCGATTTTGGTTTTCGCTGCATCGCCGGCACCGACGAAGTGGGGCGCGGATGCCTGGCCGGTCCCGTCGTGGCGGCATGCGTGGTCCTCGAGAACGATCCGACGCTCTTCGGCGTCGACGACTCCAAGCGGCTGACGCCCGAACAGAGGCTGTCGGCCTGCCGCCTTATAATGACGAAGGCTCGGGCCGTGGCCGTGGGAGTCGTCGAACCGCAGACCATCGATCGCATCAACATCCTCCAGGCCAGCAAGCTGGCGATGGCCGAGGCGGTGGAAGCGCTCGCGGTGCGTCCCGACGTGCTTCTCCTCGACGCGGTGACACTCGAACAGCTGGAAATGCCGCAGGTACCGCTCATCAACGGCGATCGCCGCAGCATTTCGATCGCGGCCGCCTCCATCGTGGCGAAGGTCTATCGCGATCAGCTCATGGAGTCGTATCATGAGCAGTACCCCGTTTACGATTTCAGGCACAATCGCGGGTATGCCACCGAGAGTCATCAGGCGGCATTGAAGACGTACGGGCCGAGTCCGATTCACCGAACGACATTCGAAGGGGTCCAGGAGCCGATGCTGTTGTTCGGCCACGAGCAAGATGGCGGTTCAACGCGATAAGGTCATCGCAAACGCGGAGAAACTGGTCGCCAAAGGAAAGGTGGAAGCGGCGATCAAGGAATACGAGCGTCTGCTCGACGACAACCCGAACGACGTCAATACGCTCAACCGCATCGGCGATCTCTGGGTCCGGATCAACCGCAACGACGAGGCCTGCAAGGTCTACGGCAAGATCGCCGATCACTACTCGCGCGACGGCTTCTTTCTGAAGGCGATCGCGATCTACAAGAAGATCAACAAGCTCGATCCCTCGAAGCTCGACGTCTACGCGAAGCTCGCCGATCTCTACGCGAAGCAGGGCCTGGCGATGGAGGCGAAGAGCCAGTACCAGGTTCTCGCCGACTATTACCTCAAGCACGGCGACTCGGCGAACGCGCTGGCGATCTATCGGAAGATCTCCGACCTCGACCCGAACTCGATCAACGTTCACGTCAAGCTCGCCGACCTCTACTCGCAGAACGGCCAGACGGGAGAGGCGCTCAAGGAGTACGACCGCGTCGGGAGGATGCTGCTCAAGCGCGGCATGCTCGACGAGGCCGTCCAGGTCTTCCGGAAGGCGCTCCGGATCGACGCGCGCAACATCGAACTGGTCGAATCGCTCGTCAATTCGCTCTTCGACGCGAAGGACTACAACAACGCGCAGCAGATCGTCGAACTGGCCCTCGACGCGAACCGCGAGCACCCGCGCCTGACAGCGATGTGGGCGAAGATTCTTCTGGCCAAGGGCGATACCGCCTCGGCGCGGAGTGCTCTCGAACGGGGGCTGGCCGCCAATCCGACCGACACGGCCATGCGGGAGACGCTCGCCGAGCTGTACGCGAAGGAGAACAATCCCGACAAGGCCCTCGAGATCGTCGCGCCGGTGGTGGAGAAGTCGCTCGCGCGCGGCGAACGGAACGTCGCGGTCGAGATGCTCAACAGGATCCACCGCGCCGCGCCGTCTCACGCTCCGACGCTCGAGA
>DATLYG010000163.1:0-7568 GCA_035574985.1 Thermoanaerobaculia bacterium
GGAGCACGGTGTATCCGGGGACGACGGGCAAGCTGAATGAGATCGCCAGGGACGGCGGCTGCGGCATCCATCTCGCCTACTGCCCGGAACGGATCGCCGAGGGCCACGCCATCGCCGAGCTGCACAGTCTGCCGCAAATCGTGTCGGGCTGCGATCCCATTGCGCTGGAGATGGCGTCGTCGCTGTTCTGCCACCTAACGGCCGAGATCGTTCCGCTGCTTCCTGTCGAAGCGGAGCTGGCAAAGATGTTCGCCAACTCATGGCGTTACATCCAATTCGCGGCCGCCAACCAGTTCTTCATGATCGCGGAGAACCATGGCGTCGATTTCTACCGGATCCACGAAGCGCTGACGCATCGGTATCCGCGGATGGCCGGCCTGCCGCGGAGCGGTTTTGCCGCCGGGCCATGCCTCCTGAAGGACACCATGCAGCTCGCTGCTGCCACAAACAACAATTTCCAGCTCGGCCATGCGGCGATGCTGGTCAATGAAGGGCTTCCGGATTTCATCGTGCACCGCCTCAAGAGCCGGCATCACCTCGGCTCGTTGACGGTCGGGATCCTGGGGATGGCGTTCAAGGCCGAGAGCGACGACCCGCGCGAATCGCTCTCGTACAAGCTGAGAAAGATTCTCGAGTACGAAGCGAAACGCGTCCTCAGCTCCGACGAGTACATCCTCGACCCCCGCTTCATCTCCGCGGAACGGCTGGTCGCGGAGGCGGACATCATCGTCGTCGGTGCCCCGCACCGCCGGTATCGCACGCTCGAGATCCCTCCGGGCAAAGTCCTGGTCGACATCTGGAATGTATTCGGTCGGGGAGCCTCGGTCGGATGAAGATCCTGGTGACCGGTTCCGCGGGGTTCATCGCCGGCTACCTCGTCGACGAACTGTTGAGAGCCGGCCATCGAGTCGTCGGCGTCGACAACTATTCGAAGTACGGCGAAGTCCGACGCTCCTTCGACGGGCACCCGCGCTATCGTCTCGTGAGGGGGGATGCGAAAGACGTTTCTCTTCTGAAGGAACTGATCGACGACTGCGATCACTTCGTCGCCGGCGCGGCGATCATCGGCGGGATCTCTCTTTTTCACGCCCTGGCCTACGATCTGCTGGCCGAGAACGAGCGCCTGACCGCGGCGGCGTTCGACGCCGCGATCTGGGCCCATGAGAACCGGCGACTGCAGAAAATCACGGTCCTCTCGTCGTCGATGGTGTTCGAGAACGCCACGGTGTTTCCGACTCCGGAAGGTGAGGAGCGGCGTTGTCCTCCTCCGCGGTCGACGTACGGCTTTCAGAAGCTCGCCACCGAGTACTTCGCGCAGGGAGCTCGCGAACAATACGGTCTTCCATACACGATCGTTCGCCCGTTCAACTGCATCGGCGTGGGCGAATCGCGCGCCAAGGCCGATCGCGAAGTGCTGTCAGGAAACATCCGCCTCGCCATGAGCCATGTCGTTCCCGACCTGATCCAGAAGGTGCTGAAGGGGCAGGACCCTCTGCACATCCTTGGGGACGGCGGACAGGTCCGTCACTACACCCACGGAGGAGATCTGGCGCGGGGAATCCGCCTGGCGATCGAGTCTCCACGGGCGTTGAACGAGGATTTCAACCTGTCGACGAACGAATCGACGACCGTTCTCGATCTCGCACGAATGATCTGGTCGAAGATCCGCCCGTCCGATCCGTTCCGGTACGTGACCGACGAGCCGTATCCCTACGACGTCCGCAGGCGTGTCCCTGCAACGGCGAAGGCGCAGCAGCTTCTGGGATTCGAAGCGCGCACGTCGCTGTCCGATGCCCTCGACGAGATCATTCCGTGGGTCCGGGCACGCGTCGAATCGGGTGAGATTTGAGCACGGTCGACGTCGTCGTTCCGGTCTACAACGAGGGGGAGAACATCGAACGGGCTCTGCGAGAGCTCTCGAGGGTGCTCCCTTCACCGAGCCGGATTCTCGTCGTGTACGACTTCGACGAAGACGACACCATCCCGGTCGTCATGCGGCTTCGCCGGGAGCTTGCACAGGTGGAGCTCGTTCGAAACCGTCGTGGTCGAGGCGTGCCGCACGCCATCCGCTCGGGACTCGATGCCGCGACGGGGGACGTGGTGATCGTCTCGATGGCCGATCTCTCCGACGACGTGGGCGTGATTCCCGACATGGTCCGGCTGATTCGCAGCGAGGGGTATGACGTCGTCTGTGCATCGCGATACATGCCGGGCGGAAAACAGATCGGCGGTCCGTGGCTGAAACGCACGTTCTCGCGACTGGCGGGCGTTTCGCTCCACGCGTTCGGCTATCCCGTGCACGACGTGACGAACTCCTTTCGTGCCTATCGTCGCAGCATCCTCGTGCAGATCGGCATCGAAAGTCTCGCCGGGTTCGCCTGCTCGCTCGAGGTCCTGGCGAAGGCGGTGGCGGCCGGCCACCGCGTCGCGGAGGTCCCGAGCACGTGGCGGGACCGCTCGGCGGGGAGGTCGCAGTTTCGACTGTGGAAGTGGCTCCCCGAATATGTCCGCTGGTACTGGTACGCGCTGACGCACCGTCCCTGACGGTAAACTGGGCGGACCCGGGGATTCATGCTCGAGTTCACTCCCGAACGGTCTGAAGCGGGTCGCAGGGCGAGGTGGCGCGACCGGCTGCGCAGCAGGGCAACGCCGGCAGAGCGAAACGCACTGGTCATTGTGCTGCTCTTTTTTCTGTCGCTCCTCGCGAATTACCGCCTGCTCGGCCTGGGGTGGGACCGCCCGTTGCTGGGCATGCACGACTTCCGGCAGACGCAGACGGCCATCTCCACCCGCTCTCTCCTGCGAGGCTCTCCGCTTCTGGAGTACGAGACCCCGGTTCTCGGCAAGCCGTGGGCGATCCCGATCGAGTTCCCCCTTTACCAGGCGATCGTCGCCGCCGTGGTGCGGGTCACAGGGATGCCGCTCGATCAGGCGGGCCGTCTTGTGAGTGTGATCGCGTTCTATGCCATGCTCCCGTTCCTCCATTCGCTCCTCGCTCACGTGCAGCGAGATCGCGCACTGAGGCTCGTTCCTCTGTCGCTCCTGCTCGCCTCACCGCTCTACATCTTCTGGTCGCGGGCATTCCTGATCGAATCACTGGCACTCCTTCTCTCGATCTCGTTCCTGTGGCTCGCCGCCAGGGCCGTGACGAAGAGACGAGCGGATCTGGCCGGAGCGGCCGCGCTGCTCGGAGTTCTCGCCGCGCTCACGAAGGTGACGACATTCGTCGTCGCCTCTGTTCCCTTGGCCGCCTGGTTGGTCGCAGGAATCGTCAGGGCGGCCCGCCAGAGGCGCCCGGGTGACGGGCTGGCGGCGGGCGTTTTCGGAGCCGTCCTCGTGATTCCCTCGCTGCTCGCAACCGCGGTCTGGGTGCGCTACAGCGATTCCGTGAAACGCCTCAATCCGCTTGCGGCCGACTTTCTCACCCACGAGGCCTTGCGGGAATGGATCTACGGGACGTTCGAAGAGCGATTCTCGCCGGCTGTCTGGTACGCGATGTTGCATCGGTCGATTCCGGAGATCGCGGGCGAGTTGCGCCTGATCGACTCCGTCTCGTTTCTGGTCGCGGCCGGATGCGTCCCCTTCGTGATGCGCACCCGATACCGGCAGGCCTCCGCGATCTGCCTTCTCGCTTTTCTCAGCGGCCCGTTCGTTTTCACGCACCTCTATCGCGTTCACAATTACTACTTCTACGCTTCAGGCGTGTACCTCCTGATCTTCGGGAGCTTCGGGCTGTTCTCTCTGCTGGAGAGCGGCAACGCCAAAGTGCGAGACGCGACCTGTTTTCTCGTCCTCCCGCTGCTTCTGTTCAGCATGTTTCGATCGCATCTCGATTTCTTCGGCCCCCTTCAAGTGGAGCCGCCGTTGTGGAAGTTGCCGGTCGCGGCGAAACTGCGGTCGGTCACGAGGCCCGATGACGTGATCGTCATCTATGGACAGGACTGGAACCCCGCGGTGCCCTATTACGCCGACCGGCGGGCATTGATGGACCGCTGGGAGATGCCGCTCGGCGACCCGCGCTTTCGTGCGGCGATGCGCGCATTGCGCGGTGAGCGGATCGGGGCCGTGGTGGTCAGCGGAACGACCCGTCTTCGCCGGGACTTCGTTCGCGAACGGCTGGAGTTCTTCGGCTGCGGCGCGCAGCCGGTCTACAGCGACCGCTTCACCGACATCTACGTTCCGCGCGGCGGCTCGTGAGTTCCGAGCGGTGGAACACCCTCGTCCTCACCGGCGCAAACGGTGTCGCCGCGGCGCTCGCTCTCGTTTTCCTCGCCGTTGCGGGACGCCTTCTCCGTCCCGACGCGTACTCCGACTTCGCCGCGGCCCTGTCGATCGTCCATTTGGGCACATTCGCAATCATCAATCCGCTCAACCAGACGATTGCTCACCATGTGGCCCGTCTCCGTGCCATGCGGATCGATGCGGAGGTGGAGGCCGCTCGTCTTCACTACCTGAACGCGGTGTGGCGATGGGGCCTGCCGCTGCTCCCGGTCGCGGCGGCTCTCGCGTTTCCGGTTGCGCGATGGCTCCGGATTCCGTCCCCGCTGGTGCCCTTCCTCGGATTCGCGATTCTCTTCGCGCTCGTTCATTTGAACGTCGAGCGCGCGGTCATTCAGGGCGAACAGCGCGTCGCTCCCTACGCAGTGAACTTCGTCTCGGAAAGCGCACTGCGCCTCCTGTTCGGAGCCGCGCTCGTTCTCCGGCTCGGTACGCCCTCCGCGGGCCTGACGGGCTATTTCCTGTCGATCGTCGTTGCCGCGGCGCCACTGACGCTGGCGCGCGGAGTCCCGGCCGGGAGGCCCGGCCTCACGACGGGTGGATACTCGTTCACGACGGTCTTTTCCCCGCTGCTCATCGTGTCGATCGCATCGGCGGCGTTTCAGAACAGCGACGTTCTGTTCGTCAAGGCCTTCTTCACCGGAAGCGAGGCGGGGAGGTACGCCGCCGTCGCCTTTCTGGCGAAGGCTCTTCAGGTGCTCGTCCTTCCGTTCTCGGTGATGCTCACGCCGTCGCTCGAGCTGGCGAAGGACGCGCGGGGAGCGCGGCGGACGCTGACCAGGCTCTGCCTTCACTACGCGGCATCGGCTGCTGCCGCCACGGTCGTCCTCGCCGTCGTCGGCGAAACGTTCATTACCTTGCTCTACGGAGCCGCGTACGCCCCGGCCGCCCATCTGATCGTGCCGCTTGCCATCGCGACATGTCTCAGCGCGCTCTCGTACCTGATCGGTCACGCGCTCGCCCTGAAGGGGCGATTGCGGTTCGCGCTGCTGTATCTCGCGCTCGCCGGTGTGCAGTGGCTCGCCTTTTCCGTCCAGCATCGGTCCCTCGACGCGATTCCTCAGGTGATGATCGCGGTGCAGGCGGCGGCGGTGGCGTTGCTCGCTCTTGCTTTCGCCGCCAGTCAGCGGCGGTGACGCGTCAGCCGCAGCAGGACCGGTGCGATCCGGCCCAGCGCATTGAGGACCGCCGCGTCCATTCGCGCGAGCCATCGCATCGGCAGCGGCTGTTCGGGACGTGCCCGGAACGATGTGACGTTGCGGTACTCCTTTCCGCCGGGAGCGATCGGTGAGAAGTAGTAGTTCGAAAGACAGACGCGCGGAGCATCGGCGACGACCGGCTGCACGGAGTGCCAGCTCTTCTGATTCGTCTCCATGACGACGAGCCGGTTGAAGGTCGACTCGATGACCGTCGGATTGCGAAGGTCGCCGGTCCAAAGTTCGAGGTTGCCGCCGTCGGCCAGGCTCCAGTCGGGGGAAACATAGAAAAGGAGATTCAGGACGCGGTAGCGGCG
Source organism: Thermoanaerobaculia bacterium (assembly GCA_035574985.1). GTDB lineage: Bacteria > Acidobacteriota > Thermoanaerobaculia > Gp7-AA8 > Gp7-AA8 > DATLYG01. The sequence goes on from DATLYG010000163.1 coordinate 5,792, forward strand.
CTGGTCGCCGTCGTGCGAGTTGTCGAGGTGAGGATTGAGGAAATCGCCGCGCTTCATGATCGAGATTCCCGAGGCATAGAGGGTCGGATCGGGTTCGAGCCCTTCGAATCCGGTGATGGCGGCGATGGCCGAGACGACCTCGGGAGTCTGGAAGGCGAAGAGATGCTCGCCGATCGACGGATGGTAGGACTCGACGGCCACGCCGGCCCATTTGCTCTCACGGATCGATCGCCGTCGAATGAGTCGACTCGTGTCGGGAACGTGGTCGTAGACGAAACGGACCTCTTCCGGAGGGAGAAGCCGGTCGACGCAGAAATGCCTGATCGGGGCGGCCGCGTTCCAGATGGCCCGCAGATGTTCCGCGTCGTCGTGGAGTCGCTGTGCGATCTGCTGTCCGATCCCGGCGACAGACACGCGCATATCATAAGGTGCGCCCGACGGCGCGCTTCGAGTGATGCGCGATTCCACTTCAGACGACTACGCCGAGCGGCTCGAGCGCAGCGCCTCGCGTCCGTGGAAGAGGATTTTCGACGTGCAGGCGCCCTATCGCTGGAATCTTCGGCGTCTCGAGCCGGGACGCGTCCTCGATGTCGGATGCGGACTGGGACGCAATCTTCGTCACCTCCGCGGGAACGGCGTCGGCATCGATCCGAACCGCGCCTGTGTCGCGGCGGCACGCGAAGCAGGACTGACCGCCTACACCCCGGAGGAGTTTCGCGCGTCGGCGGATGCTCGCGACGCCGCGTTCGATTCGCTGCTCTTTTCGCACGTTCTCGAGCATCTTCCGTTCGAGGAGTCCGTCAGGCTGGTCGCCGACCACCTCCGCTATTTGAAAGACGGCGGGAAGGTCATCTTCATCACGCCGCAGGAGGCAGGCTACCGCGCCGATCCCACCCACGTGGAGTTCGTCGACGAGCCGAAGCTGCGCGAGATCGCTTCTCGCCTGGGGCTCCGGGTCACGCGCAGTTTCTCGTTCCCGTTTCCGCGGTCGATCGGGAGAGCGTTCCCGTACAACGAATTCGTCGTGATCGGCACGCGATCATCGCCGGCGTGAGAGCCTAGTACTAGTGAGATAGAAGCGCTCGGCGGCGACCAGAAGGCGCCCGGCGGCGCGCCCGATCCTCAGGGCGAGGCGCATCAGGTGATCGCGCGCCGATCCGGAGAAGCGGGGGATGCGGGCACGCGCAAATTCGTGCAAGGCGTGCGCACCGTCGGAGTCTCCGGCCGCGAGGCGTTCGGCGAACGCGGAAAGAACCGTGTTCTCGACGAGGCCGTAGCGGCGGCGCAAGCTCTGCGGAATGGTCTGCAACAGCCTGAGCTCCTCTTCGTAGCGTTGAAGAGTCGTCTCCATGGCATGGGTTTTCGCCCCGGGGTGAATGCGCAATCGGAGCAGCCGCTGCGGAACACCGACGAGCCTCCATCCGCGACTGACGCCGCGGATCCAATAGTCCCAGTCGAGAACGAACTGGAACGAAACGTCGAAACCGCCGAGCTGCCGAACGGCGTCGGTCCGATAGACGACGGATGGGGCGATGACATAGTTGCCCCGGGTCAGCATCTGCAATTCGGTCTCGGGCGGCCGGAGCAGTTCCCTCCCATCGCCGGGCCAGAAGCGCTCCTTGAAGGCCGCCGCAGGATTGTCCGCGACGGGGACCCCCGACGCGTCGATGACGATCGCCTTGCAATGGGCGGCGAAGGCAGTGGGATGCCGGTCGAGTGCGCCGGCGAGAGTCGAGATCCAGGAGCGCTCGTAAACATCGTCCTGATGAGCGATCGC
>DATLYG010000164.1:0-2417 GCA_035574985.1 Thermoanaerobaculia bacterium
CCCGCCGCTGCCGCTCCCGGTCGTCGGCCTCGTTGAGGATCGGATATTTGTGATAGAACGAATTAAACTTTTGTGCTAGATCAAAAAGCGCACGGGCGACGGCCGACAGCTCCAGCGACTCGACCGCCCGGCGGACCGCCGACGGCAGTTCCGCACTCATCCGCACCAGCTCCCACATCTCGTCGTTCAGTCCCTGATGGAGCGTCAGCCGGTCGAGCGACGCCTCGTCGATCATCGGATCGACCCCTCGTTCCTTCATTTTCCGGAAGATGTTCTGCACCCGCACCGTCGAGTACTGCAGGTAGGGGCCCGAGTCCCCCTCGAAAGTCAGCGCCTCGTTGAAATCGAAGGCGATGACCTTGTTCCGCCCGTACTTGAGCATGAAGTAGCGGAGGGCCGCCACCGCGATCTGTTTCCCCAGCGCGCCCGCCTCCTCCCCGGTGAACTCGCCGGGGGCGTTCGCCCGCACCGCCTCCGTCGCCTTCTGCTCGAGAGCGTCGATCAGGTCGTCGGCTTTCACTCCCAGCCCCTTCCGTCCCGACATCTCCACGTGCGACCGCGACGCGTCGTCCTCCGAGATCTCCATCCCCAGCGCCTTCGCCGTCTCCGGCGAGAGCGCGACCATCTCGTACGAGAAGTGAATCGAGTTCTCCGCCTCACGGGTGAACCCGAGAAGTCTCAGTCCCTCCCGGACGACCTTCTGCAGATACGACTGCCTCGTGTCGATCACGTTCACCACCCGTTTCGCGCCGCCGAACTTCGGCGCCTCCGGCGAGGCCAGATCGGCGTTCGCGGTCGACTCCCACAGCACGTGTCCGTCGGGATAGACGAAGAATTTCCGGTAGTGGAACGTCCGGTCGAGCAGGCCGAACTTCCAGAGCTGATACGCGATGTCCTTGCCGGTATAGGTGACCGTGCCATTGGAGCGGACGAGGATCTTGTCGGGTTCGTCCATGCCGGCGAACTCCTCGCTCCCTTCGAGCTTCATCACCCAGCAGCCCGCGTGCTTCCCCTCCGTCTCGAGCACGACCGCTCCCGACTTCTTCAGCAGCTCGAAGGCGCGGTCCCAGAAATGAAGGTGAATGATGTCGCTCTCCTTCGGCAGCAGGTCGTACTCGATGCCGAGGCGGAGCATCGTCCGGATGTGGCGATGGACGATCGCGCGAGCGACCAGCCCGGCGATCCTCGCGGTCTCCCCTTCCCGGTTCTCGATGCGGTGCAGCGTCTCGCGCCGCCACTCCTGCGCCTCCGGGTGTTCGGCGTAGTAGCCGGCCATGCGCGAGTAGAGGTCCCAGCAGAAGTAGTCGAAGGGAACGGCAGGGTCCTCGATCCGCTTCTCGACTTCGGCCACCCCCTCCTTCTGCAGATGCTCGAAGGCGACGACCACGTCGGCGACCTGCACGCCGGTGTCGTCGATGTAGTTCTGCGTCTCGACCCGGTAGCCGAGCCATTTGAGGCACCGCACGTACGAGTCGCCGAGGACCGCGTTCCGGAGGTGGCCGATGTGAGCGGCCTTGTTCGGATTGATGTTCGTGTGTTCGACGATCACCCGCTCGCCCGCCGGCTCCGGCGGGGCCATGACCGCCCGGAAGTGCGCCACGGTGAAGGCCCCGCGATCGAAGCGGAAGTTGAGGTAGCCCGCTCCTTCGACCGTGACCGACTCGACGAGCGCCGGAAGGGTCATTCCGTTCACGATCGCCTCGGCGATCTCGCGCGGCTTTCGCCTGAGAGCCTTCGCCAGTTCGAGCGCCAGCGGCGTCGCGAGGTCGCCCAGCGCGAGCCGCGGCGGCGCCTGCAGCACCACCCGCTCCACGGAGTGCCCGAACAAGGTGAGCACGCGGTTCTTCAATGTTTCGGTCAGTTGCTCGGTGATGGTTTCCAAGATCATGGAGATCCTCGAGGCGCGGAGGCGACGAGACCTCCCCGCCTGCGCGCCTATGCGCCTTCGCTTCCCTCGCAGTGCGTCGTATCGTTCCAGACTTTCATCACGTATCGCTCGCCGCGCCAGTCGAAGACGCTGATCGAGGCGTTGTCCTGCGCCAGGTGCCGCGCCGCCAGCACCGGGACGTTCAGCAGGATCGTCGCGGCGATCCGGATCGCCGTGCCGTGCATGACTGCCACGACGCGGGACGGCTGTCCGTTGGTCTGCTCGCGCATCGCCGCGAAGGCCCGCTCGATCCTTCGCCGCACGTCGTTGTGCGATTCACCGCCGGGGCAGGGAGAGTCGGGGTCGTCGATCCAGCGCCGGAAGGCCTCCTGCTCGTCGCGGCGGACTTCGAGGAACGACCGTCCCTCCCATCCGCCGTAACTCATCTCCTTCAGCTCGTCGAGCACGTGGATCGGCAGTCCGGTGGCGCCGGCAATGGCGCGCGCGGTCGTCATCGCCCGCTCCAGCGGCGAGGAGTAGAGCCGCGTCG
>DATLYG010000165.1:0-3083 GCA_035574985.1 Thermoanaerobaculia bacterium
CCGGACGAAGGAAATCGATGTCTCCTTTCCCGCCTCCGCCCTCTGGCAGCACCCGGACGTGACCGTGCTGATTCACTGAGCCCGCACCTCCGCGCCTCCGCGACCGTTCCGATGCGGCATCGTTCTCGCTTCGGGCGGAACGACGAATGCGAGAACGACCGAAGCGACGCTGGGTGCTCGGGACTCTGGCGATCTTCGCGCTGATCGTTGCCTACCGCGTCTTCGCCGTCTACACCGTGCGGTCGGGCACGTGCAGTCCGAAGCCGGTCGATCCCCGATTGCGGGTCGCGACACGCGACGAGCGGGGAGTGCCGGTGAGCCATCCGGAACGCACCCGATTCCCGCCGCAGCAGCGGCCGCTCGTGGTGATGAGCTACAACATCGCCGGCCACGATCACCTCTACGACCCCGACCACCTCCGCAGAATCGCCGCCGTGATCGACTCCGTCAAACCCGACATCGCCGGGCTGCAGGAGGTGCACCGGGGAACGTGGCAGGCGCGCTTCCACGACCAGCTCGCGGAGCTGGTCCGGCTGACGGGGATGCGCGGTTACTTCGCGCCGAGCTACACGCAGTGGGGCGGCGGCTACGGCAACGCGATCCTCACGCGCGGCGAGATCGTCGCCGCCTCGCTGCACGAGCTGCCGAGCATGGGCGAGCCGCGCGCCGTCATCGAAGCGACGATCCGGATCGACCGTGCGACGATCAGCTTCTTCGTCACTCACCTGACGACGTGGGGAGCGATCAACCGGGGCAATCGCCGGGAACAGCTCGAGTGCCTCGCGCGCCACGTCCGGACCAGCCGCTGGCCTTCCATCCTGGTCGGCGACCTCAATGCGCCACCCGAGGCTCCCGAGATCGCGACCTTCCGGAAGCTCAACGCGGCGCAACTGGCCGGTGAAGACCTCGGGCCGACGCACGCCCTGACCGGCAGGCGCCTCGACTACATCTTCGCCGACTACGGCTGGGAGGTACGAGCGGCGCGCGTGCTGCCCGATACGGCGTCGGACCACTACCCGATCGTGGCGGAACTGATGTGGAGCCGCCCGTGACGCGCCCGAAGAAGAAATCCCTCCCCGGCGTCGTTCGCGTCCGCTTCGCCGTCTTCGTCACGCTGGTGGTCGTCGTGGTGCTGGCGGTGCTGCTCCTCTGGTCGACGTGGCGCAGCCGCTCGGTCCACCTGCGCGTCAAGGACGCTCGCGATCTGACGGCGCTCGTGCCGTCGATCGTCGGCCTGACCCAGGGGAGCCTCGATCCGGGAAACCGCATCGAAGTACTGCAGAACGGCGACGGCTTCTTCCCCGCACTGCTGCGCGACATCGCCGCGGCGAAGGAGAGCATCCACATCGAGTCGTACATCTGGTGGAAGGGGGAGATCTGCAACCGCGTGGCGGCACTGCTGGCGCAGAAGGCCCGCTCCGGCGTCGAGGTGCGCCTCCTCGTCGACGCCTCCGGCGGCGCGAAGATGGAGGAGGAACTGTACGAGCTGATGACCGGCGCCGGTGCGCAGGTCCGGAAGTTCCATCCCTTCCGCCTCAGCAACCTCGGACGGCTCAACAACCGCGACCACCGCAAGATCGCGGTGATCGACGGGCGGATCGGCTACGTATCGGGACACGGCTTCGCGAGCGAGTGGAGCGGCAATGCGCAGGACCGCAATCACTGGCGCGATACGGCCCTGCGCGTGGAAGGGCCGGTCGTCAACCGCCTGCAGGCCGCGTTCAGCGAAAACTGGATCGAGGAGACCGGCGAGATCCCGGCCGGCCCGAGGTATTTTCCTCCGCTCCGTCCGGCGGGGACGACTCCCGCCCACGTCGCCTACTGGTCGCCGACCGGCGCGATCTCGTCGGTGCAGATCCTCCACTACCTCGCCATTCACGCGGCCCGGCGGGAGATCCTCATCCAGAATCCCTATCTCCTTCCCGACCCCAACTCGCTCGAGGCGCTGCAGGAGGCCGCGCGACGCGGGGTCGACGTCAGGATCATGGTGCCATCGGCCGGTTCCACCGACAGCCCCGTCGTCCAGCACGCCAGCCATCATCACTTCGGCACGCTGCTCGAATCGGGCGTGAAGATCTGGGAGTACGAGAAGACGCTCCTGCACCAGAAGGTGCTCATTGTCGACGGGACCTGGTCGGGCGTGGGATCGACGAACTTCGACGACCGCTCGTTCCAGCTCAACGACGAGATCACCATGGGCGTACTCGACCCGGCGGTCGCCGCGCAGCTTCGCGCCGCCTTCGAAAACGACCTCCGCCACGCGCGACAGCGGCACCTCCGGGAGTGGAAGAACCGCCCTCTTTGGCACAAGATGATCGATGGGCTAGCATACCTGGCACACGATCAGTTCTGACGGCAGGTGTCCGATCTCATGTTCCCCGTGGAAAACTTCCCGAGAGCCGACACCTGAGACCTGACCATGGTGACGCTGCCGGTCGAAGGCCGCTGGACGTTGCACCCGCTCCACGAGGATGATGCGCCGCAGGTGCTGGAGTTCCTGCGGCGCGATCCCTATGCGAACGTCTATCTGATCTCGCGCCTTCTGGAGGACCCCGCGGCCGCCGCCGCGCAGGTGTTCGTGGTCCGCCTCCATCACGAGATCGTTCTGGTCGTCTCTCTGTCGACCAACATCGTTCTCGGGTCGGGTCCGGACACTCCGCGCGCGGCGATCGACACGGCGACCTCGCTCGTCGCCGATCGCATCATCGGCCGGATGCTTCCGGTGCGCGCGATCATTTCTCCCGCGGATCTGGTCGAGTCGCTCTGGAAGCGCCTCCGCGCCTACGCCGACCCGCCGACGGTGGTCCGGTTGAACCAGCCGATCTACGTGCTCCGCCGCGGGGACTTCCCCTCTCTCGAGACCGCCCGTTACGCCACGCCGCACGACCTCGACCAGCTCGTTCCCGCCTGTGCGGCGATGCATCGTGAGGAGGTGGGGATCGATCCTCTCGAACGCGACCCGGCGGGATACCGCGACCGCATCCGTGAACTCGTCGAGAAGAAGCGATCGATCGTTCTCCGCGCCGGCGGGACCATCGTCGCGAAGTGCGAGTTCTCGGCGATCACCGATCAGGCCGTGCAGC
>DATLYG010000166.1:0-6093 GCA_035574985.1 Thermoanaerobaculia bacterium
GACGGCGCGCCGCGTCGACCGCGAAGTCCAGAGCGAACTCGCTCGGGTGTCCGAGGGGTGGCAGCAGAGAGAGCGCCGGCTCGAGGCCCCGGCCTTCACCGATCTGCAGCAGTGGATCCAGTCCAGCGACTGGATCGTTTCGGCGATCTACCTGCCCGACGACGATCCGGCGAGTTCGGTCTACGCGAGCAAACTCCCGGAGCGGACGGACCATCCGCGCTTTCTCACCCGCGAGTTTCTCACCGCCACCGGAACGGTCCGGTTCTCGTATGACGCGGAGAAGCTGATCGCGAGAGCGGAGGAGGTCGTTCGCCAGCTTCCTCTCAAGAACCGTCCCGACGGAATGCACGAACAGGCGGAGGTGAAACTGGTCCGGAGCACCCCGGAGCAGGGGCTGTTCCGTTCGGGGGACGGCTTCGCCTTCGTGGCCCCGCTCAATCCGCCGCTGGCCGGCTATGGCGTGCGTGCGTTCGTTCGCACGGCGTACATCGGGTCGGGATGGGAGAACCCGCGGGCGATCAGCCTCTGGCTCAGCTTCATCGCCCTGACCCTGACCGCCGTCGGCGGCTATCTCGCCCATCGCGGGATGAAGAAAGAGCAGGAGACGATGAACCTGCGGGGGGCACTGATCGCCAACGTCTCGCACGAACTCCGCACGCCGCTCTCGATGATCCGCCTCGGCGCGGAGACGCTGCGCCGGGGCACGCGCCTGACCGAGAAGGAACGGCAGGAGATCGAAGACCAGGTCCTGCGCGAGGTCCTCCATCTCTCGCATCTCGTCGAGAACGTCCTCGACGTCGCGCGCATGCAACACCGTCAGACGAAGGCGCTCGCCTTCACCCCCGTCTACCCGCGCGAGCTGGTGACGTCGGTCGTCTCCACGTACGAGTCGTGGATCCGCAGCAAGGGGTTCACGGTCACGCTGCAGATCGACGAGAACGTCGCCGAGCAGTCGTGGGACCGCGACGCCGTCTCGCGCGCTCTTCTGAACCTGATCGACAATGCGATCAAGTACTCGGCCGATGACAAGTCGATCGAGGTCGTTCTCCGCCAGTCGCCGGAGCACGTCATCCTCGAAGTGAAAGACCGCGGCATCGGCATCGCGGCAAAGGATCTCGAACACATTTTCGACCCCTATTTCAGGGCCCAGTTCTCCGACACCCAGACCCGCCGCGGAGCAGGGCTGGGTCTGACGCTCGTCCAGCAGATCGTCGCCTCGCACGGAGGGAGGGTCGAGGTGGAGTCGGAGCCCGGACGCGGGTCGGCGTTCCGCCTCCTCTTCCCTCGCGCCGGAGGGACGGCGGAGGAGCCTGTGACCGAGTTCGCAAGGGCGCGGGAAGCGTTTTGAAGAAGGAAACCACTTCCCGGATGTTTCGTATGCTTGACTGACAGTACGGGAGAAGAAGCGATGACCAGGATCCTGATTGTCGAGGATGAGGCCGGACTTCGCCAGGGGCTCGAGATCAATCTTCGCCACGAAGGCTACGAGACCGTCGTCGCGTCGGACGGGGAGGAGGCCATCCGCGTCTTTCACGCCGAGTCCCCCGATCTCGTCCTGCTCGACCTGATGCTTCCGAAGAAGAGCGGGTTCGAGGTCCTCGACCACATCCGCAAGACATCGAAGGTCCCGGTCATCCTGCTGACCGCTCGCGGACAGGAGACCGACAAGGTGCGCGGCCTCCGGGGAGGCGCCGACGACTACGTGACCAAGCCGTTCGGCGTGCAGGAGCTGTTCGCCCGCATCGACGCCGTCATGCGGCGCACCGACGTCGTCTCGGCCGCCCGGCAGGTCTGCGAGGACGGGCTGATCCGCCTCGACCCCTCCACCCGTGAAGCGAGCGCGAAAAACCAGAAGCTGAAGCTTTCGCCGAAGGAGTTCGACCTCCTGATGTACCTCTTCAGGAACAGGGAGCGTGTCGTGCCTCGCGACGAGCTGCTCTCGCGCGTCTGGAACTATCGCGTCGACCTCAACCTCAACAGCCGGACGGTCGACACCCACGTGACGCGTTTGCGGCGAAAGCTGCAGAAGGCGGTCGGTACCGACGCCGCGGTGATCGTGGCGGTGGCGAAGATCGGCTACCGCTACCTCGGACAGTCCGCAGCGTAGCGGAACGGAATCCCCCGCAGCACGGGATACACTGGCAGCAGGAGGATTCTGTATGCACGGCCGGATCTACAACGACATCACCGAAACGATGGGCAACACACCGCTGGTGCGCGTGAATCGGATCGTGCCGGCGGGGGCCGCCGAGCTGGTGGTGAAGCTCGAGTCGTTCAACCCGCTTTCTTCCGTCAAGGACCGCATCGGCGTGTCGATGGTGCTCGAGGCGGAGCGTTCGGGCGAACTGAAGCCGGGCGGCACGATCGTCGAGGCGACGAGCGGCAATACCGGAATCGGGCTGGCCTTCGTCGCCGCCGCCCGCGGCTACCGCTGCGTGCTCGTCATGCCCGACACGATGTCGGTCGAGCGGCGGAAGCTGCTTCAGGCACTGGGAGCGGAGCTGATGCTCACGCCCGGGCCGAAGGGAATCAAGGAAGCGCAACGCGTCGCCGAGGAATACGCGGCGAGCACGCCGGGGGCGTGGCTGTCGAGGCAGTTCGACAATCCGGCCAATCTGAAAGTGCATCGCGAAACGACCGCCCGGGAGATCCTGCGCGACACCGGAAGGAAGGTCGACGCGGTCGTGGCGGGCGTGGGGACGGGAGGGACGATCACCGGCTGCGGCCAGGTGCTCAAGAAGGAGATCCCGGGCATTCTCATGGTTGCGGTCGAACCGGTCGAGTCGACGGTTCTCCGCGGCGGAACGCACTCGCCGCACAAGATCCAGGGCATCGGCGCCGGGTTCGTGCCGTCGATCTACGACGCCGGCGTCGTCGATCGCGTCATCGACGTGAAATACGACGACGCGGTCGACATCGCGCGGAAGCTCGCGAAGCTCGAAGGGATCTTCGTCGGAATCTCATCCGGTGCCGTGGCGTGGGCGGCGATGGAGATCGCCAGGGAGCTGGGCGAAGGGAAGCGGGTCGTGGCAGTGCTTCCCGACACCGGCGAGCGCTATCTCTCGACGCCGCTCTTCGAGTACACCGACATCGTCAATCAGCCGGCAACCACGCCGCAGATGATGGCCGCGGCGAATCAGGCACCCTGAAGGACGGTCCGCGCCGGCCCGGAACGGCGGCGGTCATCGAGGCCGGGCACGGCGCTGGTGGATCCGCATCTTCATCTTGGCGAACCGCTCGCGCTGCTCCGGGGTGAGGATCTTCTCGATCTCGGCGTTGGCCGCCTCGATCTCTCTCCGGATCTGCGGACGCGTGGCTCGGGAGATTGCGTCGATCCGGCCGCGATGGCGCTCGAGGACCTCCTCGACCTGCCGCCGCTGGTCGGGCGTCAGGTCGAGCCTGCGATCGAGATGCTTCACGATCCGCGGCGTCATCGCCCGTGCGAAATAGGAAGGAAAGCGGTCGCGGCGGGAGGCGAGATAGAAGCGGTCCGCCGCGACGCCGACGAGTGCCCCGGCCACGAACGTGACGATCACGACGAGAACCGCGGTGGTCTTCGCGCGGGTCCCGCGGGGGGCGGTGGCTGGATCAATTGCTGACACGGTAGAAATCTCCTGCCACGGCGATCTCGATTTCGCTGCCGGCAGCGATCGCCTCGACGTCCGCCTCTCCCGTGCCTTTCTCGAACCAGGCGATGCCGAGAACCGCTGCGAGCGCGAGCGCGGAGAGCGATGCCGCCACCGGACGGAACCATCGCGCGAGGAAAACCGCAGCCGACGGCTGCTCTGCGATCCGCTCGCGAATGCGCGCCGCGATCCGCGTCGCGGTCGCCTCGTCCGGCTCGAAGCGGAGCCGCCGTGCGTCGGCCTGCAACCGTTCGAAGAACTTGTCGCTGTCAGTCATGGCTCCCTCCGTAGAGATCGGAAAGCTGTTCTCGCAGCTTTTTCTTCGCCAGCGAGAGGTGCGATCGTACCGTTCCTTCGGCCAGGCCGGTCATCGCGGCGATGGCGGCATGATCGAACTCCTCCACCAGATGCAGCCGGGCCACGATCCGTTGCATGCCGGGCAGCGACTCGATGGCGCGATCGATCCGCTCGCCGATCTCTCCCGACACCGCCCGGAGATCGGCGTGATCCCGCCGCGCTCCCGGTTCCGACGGCGTGATTTCCTCGTGGCGGAACTTCGTGCGGTGCTTGAGCAGGTCGAGGGCGAGATTCGTGACGATGCGGTAGACCCACGGGCCGAACGGCTCGCCTTCGCGGAAGCTTCCGATCTTTTCGTAGGCCTTCACGAATGCCTCCTGCGCGAGGTCCTCCGCATCGGCGGCGTTGCGGACGATGCCCCAGGCGATCGACAGAACGCGTTTCATGTACCTGGCGACGAGGTAGTCGTAGGCCGAAGGATCTCCATTCCGGACCAGCGAGACGGCACGGCGCTCGAGTGCGTCCGCTCCCGGCTCGATCTGCTCGGCATCGCTTGCCATCTCGTCGATCAGACGATCGAGCACGAGGGGGCCGGCCGCGGCCCCCTCGACCATCGCCGCCAGGCCCATCATGCTACGGGTGCCGCCCCTTCCGTTCGCGGAGAAACGCGGCGACCTTCGCCCGCTGTTCGGGGGTGAGCACGTTCAGCGCCTTCGACGCGGCGACGAGCGCGTTCTGCTTCACGGCGCGCTCGGCGTCCGCCTGCTGCTCGAGCAGGCTCTCCGCCGTGGAGAGATCATTCGGGTTCGCGAGGAGCGTTGCTGCGATGGCGAGGAACCCGCCGCGGAGCTGATCGCGATAGGGAGCGTTCTGCTCGCGGAGCTGCATCGCGATCGATCGCAGCTCTTCGACCTGCTGATCGGTCAGCCCGAGGGCCTCGCGTGCCCGGGTCAGTTTCCAGAAGAGAAGCTCACCGTGCCGCTCCTCGCGCGGCGAGGCGTCGAGGAAGGGAACGGCCGCGAAGCCGGCGAAGGCCACGAGGGCCGCGATGAACAGGAAGCGTCGTTTCATGACCGGAACTCCTTTCGATGGTTCTGCAAGGGATACGAACCGTCGATGCGATCGTTGAAGCCGTATAATCCGCGCAGTCCAGGATGAGACCTTTTCGATGGGTTCTCACTCTCGCGCTGCTGGCCGGCAGTGCCGTGGCGCAGACGCTCGACTGCCCCGGAGGAGCGGGAGCGGTGCGGCCCTGCGAGGCGTTTCACTTCCACGTCTCGCTCTACCGGCCCGACACCCGCGGCATGACCGAATTGTGGGGCGTCAACCAGTTCGCCTCCCAGGCCGCATGCGAGCGGGCCCGCGAGGCGTGGGTGCGGAAGAACGCCGCGGTCGTCGACTACTACCGCAAGACGAAAAACGATCAGCGTTACGAGCCGGACCGCTTCGGGTTGTGTCACTGCGACATGACGAACGACAAGGCGAACGCGCGGTATCTCACTCCGCAGGCGCGCACGGCGCAGCTCCGGCAGCTCGAGGAGATCCGCATGCGGGTGCGCGAGCGGTTGCTGGACTCGGGGATGAAGAGCGACTCGGACCTGGCGCGCAGCCTTCTGCCGCAGCCGATGGATCCGAATCCGCTCATCGGCGGTGCGAAGCTGCTGCTGCCGCTTCCGGCGGTCAGTGCGCAGATCCAGACCGATGCGGCGGCGGACCTGAAGACCACGCGTGCGATCGATACGTCGCGCGCTGCTCCGCCGTCGTTCGATCTGCCGCTGGTCGAGATCCCGATCACCATCTCGGCGGAGCTGCGCGCGCAGCCCCCTCCTCTCCCGAGCGTGAGCGTCGCGCCGCCCTCCACGGCCGCTCCCGAACCGCTTCCGGCTCCCGCCCCCGTCGAGCAGACGACGGCGGACGCCGCTCCCGCGCCTGCAGAAGGCGGGGCGGAGTACGAGGACTCCGCCGCGGCGTTCATCGCGACCGAGAGCGAGCGTCTTCGGAACATCCTCACGGCGAGCCGCGCCATCACCGATGAGACGATCAGTGCGCAGATTCACGAGGCCGTGCAGCACAGGAACCGGCTCCTGTCGAATCTTCGCGGCCTGATCGAAGGTTCCGGGTTCCGCAGCCGGCTGGCTGCGGCGGTCCGCGAGGCGAAGGGGGAGAGCGG
>DATLYG010000167.1:0-4397 GCA_035574985.1 Thermoanaerobaculia bacterium
CCTCCCCGAACCGCCGCCGGTCGAAGAGGCGGAAGAAGAAGTCTCGTCCTGATCCGTCCCTACATCTCCGTCTGCGTGGTCCGTCCCTCCACCACGGTCACGCTCTTCGCGTCGACGACCGTGTTTCCGTCGCCGAGGATCTGCAGCGTGTAGGTTCCGGGAGCGACGTTCTGGAACGTCATCAGGCCGGGATTCGCGTCGAGGACGAAGAACGGATTGCGGGGATAGTAAGGCTGTCCCGACGGGTCGAGCAGGCGGCCCCGGCGTGCGGTCGCGGCTTTCGATCGGACGATCAGCGTCCCGCCGGGGGAGAGATCGATCGTCTGCCGGGACGGCGAGCTGAGGACGACGGTGCGCGGCGCGTAGCCGGCCGCCTGCACGAATGCCCTGTATGTTCCCGGCGCGAGACGGAGCCGCAGCGGCTCGGTACCGGCGGAGAAGCGGAAGAACTCCTCGTGAACGATGCGGTTCTGCGCGTCGAAGACGACGACGGAGGCGTTGAGCGGGCGGCCGTCACGAGCGTCGATCACCTGCAGCGTCACGCCGTCATTGCGAGAGAGCCTGATCTCGATCGCTTCGCCTCCCCGGTCGCCGATGGTGACCTCGCGCACCTCGGAGCCGTAGCCGTCCTTCGTCGCCGTGGCGGAGTAAGTTCCGGGCGAGACGGAGTCGAGGACGAAGGCGCCGCCGGCGTCTGTCTCGGCGGAGCGAAGGCTCATCACCGACTCGGGGCCCTGCCCGCGACGGAGTTGCACGATCGCGCCGCCGACCGGCTCGCCGCTCGCGGCGTCGAGAACGCGCCCCCGCACCTGAGCCGTGCGGACGTCGATGTCGAACGTTCCCGATCCCTTCACTTCATAGTTCGTCGTGTATGGGTTGAGACGCTCGACGTCCATGACCGTGACGCTGTACGAACCGGGCGCGACGCTGAGCGAGTAATGCCCTCCTTCGTCGGCGGTCGCCGACGAGCGGGTCTGGGACGTCGCCCCCGTGGGAATGAAGGCGACGGTCGCGCCGCCCAACGGACGCCCGTTGCGTGTGATCCGGCCGCTGATGACGGTGTCATTGGGGAACTCGATGTCGACCTGGACGGATCCGCCCGGCTCGAGCTCCACCGACTTGCGCGGCGAACTGCGGCTGTTTCCGAAGAATCCGCCGCGCGTCACGTCGGCGCCGACGCGGACGCTTCCCGTCGGCGCCCCTTCGATCCGGAAGTTCCCGTTCGCATCGACCGGCGCCGATGCGCTCCCCGTCGGGCTGAAGGCGTTGACGGTCGCGTGCGACAGTTCTTCGGGAGCCAGTCCCGTCACGCGGCCGTAGATCACGCCGCCGCCGGTCATGGTGATGCGCAGCGGCGCTCCGGCGGAGATGTCGACGTCGCGGAGGATCCCGCGCGAGAGGCCGTTCTTCTCGGCGGTGAACGTGTAGTGGCCCGGAGTGAGTCCTTCGATCTGGAACATTCCGTTCGCGTCGGTGCGCGCCCGCCGGCCGAAGCCTCCCGCCGCGGCGGAGCTGGCGTTGACGGCCGCATCCGCGACCGGTGCTCCGCTGTCGGTCACCACCTGCCCGGTGACCCGCAGGCCGGCGGAGAGCGTGGCGTCGACGCGGACCTCCCGTCCGGTCAGTTCCACCGTTCTGGTCTCCGTCACCAGACCGGGGGCGGAGAACTCCATCGTTCGCTCGCCGGACTCCACCGCTTCGATCACGTACTCGCCGTTCGCGTCGGTCGCTGCCGTGTTGCCGAGGCCGGGGACGCGGGCGAGCGGTCCCGCTCCGGGAATCTCCACGCGCACGGTCGCGCCGCTGAGCGGAGCGCCGTCGGGACCGGTCACGCGGCCGCTCACCCGCACGCCGTGGTCGAGTTCCACTTCGACTTCCGCCGCTTTCCCTTCCTCGACGACGACGCCCGGAACCCGGGTCATCGTGAATCCTGCCGACTGGACCATCAGCGTGTGGGTCCCGGGGGGAACGTTTTCGAGGACGAAGGTGCCGTCGTCGCTGGTGAACGTCCGCATCTGCCCCGGCATCGCAATCGTGACCGCTCCGCCTCCGCGGATGCCGCTCACGCCCACCTGAAAGTTCGTCAGCGGCTTCTTCGATCCTTTCTCCACCACCCGCCCCGTGATCCGTCCGGCGGGCGGGATCTCGATCACGACGTCGCGCGCGGGAGCGGTGACGTTGCGAATCTGCTGGATGTACTCGTCGGGTTTGTTGGCCGCCAGCATGACCGGTCCGGGTGCGAGGTCGGCGATGACGAAGCTGCCGTCGGGCGCCGTGGTGGTGTTTGCCTGCGAATCGCTCCCCATCGCGAACACGCTCACTCCCTCGACTCCGGCTCCGCCGCGGGAGACGCGCCCGGCGATTTCCGCTCCCGGTTCGAGCGTCACCTCGAGCGGCGTGGAGGAGGATCCGAGCGCGTGGTTTCTGACGATCTTCGGCGCGAGGCCCTCGCGGCGGAACATGAGATCGTACGAACCTTCCTTCAGTCGCAGCTCGAACGAGCCGTCGCTCGCGGTCTGCACGTTGTCTTCGTCATCCGCGATTCGCGACATCATCGCGACGCGCCGCATGGGGCCTCCGGGACCTCCTTCCGACTCACTCGCCGTGACGGTGACGCCGGACAGCGGCTTGCCGTCCCGATCGGTCACCCGTCCCGTCAGCGGGAGTCCTCTGGGGATGGTCAGCGTCACGCCATCCTTCCGCTCGCCCGCAGCGATGCGAAAGCTGCTGCGCGCGGGCGGATATCCCTTTTTCGTCGCCGTCACGTTGACCTCTTCGTCGCCGCGCGTGAGAACGACGAAGCGCCCGTCGGGACCGCTGAAGGCGCGGCGAGACAGTCCCTGTGAGGCGGGAATCATCATCGCGAACGCGTCGCGAGCCACGGTGATCGCCGACACGGCCGCGGCGGCAACGCCCTTTCGTTCTTCATCCACCACGGTCCCCGTGATCCGGGCCATCGGTATCGCTGCGATGGTCTTCTGCACGCTCTCCCCCGGCGTGACGGTGATCGACGACGCCGGCGCCGAATAGCCGGCCCGGGTGACGAGCAGCTCGTACTGACCGGGCGGAACTCCGGCGATATCGAAGTGTCCTTTTGCGTCGCTGACCGACGAGGCGAGCGGCACCGCGTCCATCGCCATCCGCTGTCCGAGCCGCACCTCGGCTCCGGCGAGCGGTGCACGCGTCTTCGCGTCGCGGACGACTCCTCCGACACGGCCCCCCTTCGCCATGCGGACCGTGATGGCCGTCTCCTTCGTGCGCGCACGCACGCCGAGGAGTTCGCCCGCGCGGGCCTGGAGCACGTCCCACGTTCGCGGCGCGTGAGCGACGGTGAACGTGCCGTCGTCGGCCGAAGTCGCGAGCGGAAGCCCGTCGATGGAAATCCGCGCTTTTGCCACGGCGCTCCTGCCGTCGGACGAGAGCACTTTCCCCGTCAGCGCGACGCCGGTATCGAGCGTGCGGTCGGCCCCCTTCTTCGCATTCGGCGAGAACGGGCCGACCGGCTCATCGATGGGAGCCCAGCCGGAATGAAACACGATCAGCCGCTGCGCCCACTTCGAGGGATCGGGGACGCTGTATCGGCCGTTCTCGTCGGTGCGCGCGACCACCTCGAGCGGTCCCGCGATCCAGACCACCGTCGCACCGGCGACGGGCTTGCCTCCGCCGGCGATCGCCCCCTGTTTCATCTCGGCGCGCGTGAGCGCGATCGCCCCCGTTTCCTCGTCCTTCTCGACGCGGACCGACTGCGGCGCAAATCCCTTTGCCTCGATGCGCAGGTCTGCGACCGCCTCCTTCGTTTCGAGACGGAAGTTCCCTTTCGAGTCGGTCTGCGCAATGGCGAGCGGAGCGCGCTCGGGAGTGGCCGAGACGATCCGTTCGCGCCGCGCCTCTGCCAGTTCGAGGGAAAACAGCGAGACGCGGGCTCCGGCGACCGGCACTCCGTCGCGGGTCATCACCGTGCCGGTGATGGCGCCGAACGACGGAATCGAAAGGCCGAGGGCCGCAATCAGAAACAGAAGGCGTATGCGCATGGTGTCATCCTCGACGGAGTCGCTGCTTGTTGAGACGATATGCGAACGCTGCGGTTTCAGGAGAAGAATTCCCTTCCGCCCGTCTCTGTTGCCGCCGGCCATGAAAGCCGTCATGCTTCTGGTCCTCGCGGGTGCCTGCGCCATGACGCCGACGACCGGCCCGCTCCCGATCCGGGTGCTGCAGAGCGGCTCGTATGCAGCCGGTCCGGGGTCCGCCCCCGCAATCGAGGTCGCGACCGACGAAGAGCGTTATCGCGTACTCTGGCAGTCGGTCATGGCGGGGAAGGTCCCCCCACCGGTCGACTTCACGAAAGAGTCGGTCGTCCTGTTGTTTCTCGGCGAGCGGCCGACCGGCGGTTACGCGCT
>DATLYG010000168.1:0-3158 GCA_035574985.1 Thermoanaerobaculia bacterium
GCGGCAGCTCCGCCGGCGGTCACATCGCGGCGATGCTCGGCACCACCTCCGACCGCCCCGAATTCGAGGGGCTCGCGCTCGGCAATCCGCAGTTCCCGAGCAGCGTGAGAGCGGTCGTCGATTTCTTCGGCCCGACCGACCTCCTGAAGATCGACGATCAGAAGCTGCCGTGCTACGGGCTCGATGCGAACGCGTCGTACATGCCGCCCTCGCTCCTGATGGGGTGTCCGATCCAGGAGTGCAGGGAGAAGACGGCCACGTCGAACCCGATCAACTACGTGACGAAGGACGATCCGCCGTTCCTGATCCTCCACGGCATGCTCGACTGCCTGGTGCCGTGGCAGCAGAGCGCGATCCTCCATCAGGCGCTGCGCGCGGCGGGCGTTCCGGCGACGATCCATCTGCTTCCGACCGCCGGCCACGCCGACCCGCAGTTCGACGAGCAGAAGTACAAGCAGATCGTCAGCGATTTCCTCGACCGGAACCTCCGGGGACCGGTCGTCTTCCGCCGCCGCGCGACGCGCTGACGCCGCGTCCCGTCGAGACGCGGCCGGCGGATCGAGGCGGCTACCGCGTCATGGAGAGAGGGGCGAAGAAGAGTTCGTTGGCGCGGACGAAGGTGTTGCGGAGGAGCGGAAGGATGGGCCCCTGACTCCGGTAGACCTGCAGGAGTGTCTCCTTGCGGCTCTGCATCTCGGTCGAGAGAGGGTGGACCGCCCAGGTCATCTCGCGCATCCGCTTCGGGGGAGCGAGCGAAGTTTCGCGCAAGGGGACGAGCGACTTCCACCCCGAATGTACGAGGTATCCATAGCGCGCGGCTTCGCTCCGCGCGCGTTCGAGCGCGACATCGACGAGCGCCGCGGCGGCGCGATGGTCGGGATGACGGTCGAAGGCGACCGGAGCGATGACGATCGTCGGCCGGGCGGCGTCGAACACGCGTTCGAGGTCGCGCATCAGGCTCGCGAAGCAGTAGGGAGCGCCGGGCGTGAGCGCTTCCTCGTAGGGAACGGCGCTCCGGCCGGTCGCGATCGAACGGACCGTCTCCGTGCGGTGCTCGACGATCGCGCCGAGTCCACGGTCGGGGTATCCGAGAACGAAGTAACGCTCGCCGGCGATGCCGGCGATGCGCATCGCTTCCCGCGCCTCGGCGATGCGCGCGCGGCCGACGGCGAGATAGTCCGCCGGATCCGGATCCAGCTTCCGGTGCATCAGTCGCGCACTGATCCTGCTGCAGTCTCCCGCGGTCAGAAACACGACGAACACCTTCGCGCCGGTTTCGATCGCTTCCAGTGCGTATCCCCCTGCGCCGATCGCCTCGTCGTCGATGTGCGGAGCGACGATCAGCACGCGGTCGTCCGCCGAGGGACGGGCCATCCGCGGGTAGTGACTGATGTCCGACGCGGCCTGTGAGGGTGTGAGCAGGAAAATCGAAATCATGGCTCGAGAATGGCGGGGCGAAAGCGTCCGGCCGCTCCCCCATGCTCTTCCCTTAGAATCGATAACGCAACTCCACGGTCATCGTTCTGCCGTCGGTGTCGCCGCTGAATCCCGACTGCTCGGCGGCGAGGCGGCGTCCTGTGACCTGCACGAATTCGGCTGCGCCGCGGAGATGCGCCCCGAAGTCGTGCATCCATGCGATCGTCCATGAGCGGCCGCGCTCGTCGTTCGATTCGGCGGCGCTGCCGTCGCGGTCGTTCATCTGAAAGATATCGAACCGGGCCGACAGCCGGCCATTCCCGCGGCGCCACGAGGCCAGCAGATAGCCGGTCAGGAAATCGGCCTGGACGAACACCGGCAGGGGACCCATTCCGGTGTCGCCCCAGGAGTATTCGGCGACGAGGATCGCCCCTTCGGGCGAACCGGTCTCCGCGCCGACGATGTGGAACCGCGTGCGCCATGCGTATTCGCCGTGATGGAGCCCGCGGTCGCCTCGGTTGTCGATGTGCGCGAACTGCAGCATGGCGCGGCCGGGCTGCTGCCAGCGGATGCGTCCCGCGAATCCGGTGCGGCCGTCGAGATCGCGTCCGAACGGCTGCGTGCCATCACGGCGCTGGCTGGTGAAGAAGCGGTCGAGCGAGAAGAGGGGAGGGAGCGGGACGGTCTCGCCGTGGACGGTGAGGCGGTTGCCGACGGCGAAACCGCGCCATGCAAGAAGTGTGCCCATCGTGTCGTTGCCGCGAAAGCCGGTTGCGGCGAGGGTCAGGCGGTCGTGCTTCCATTCGACTTCGGCGCCGATCGGGCGGAACTCGTGTGCGATCCAGCTGTTCAACGCCGAGAGCGTGATCGTGTAGGGAGAGGTCCACAACGCGTCGCGGTTCTCGCGCGAGGTCGGAAGAAAGAACTGCCCCGCGCGGAGCTGCAGACGGTTCCCGCCGCGGAACGCCCGCAGATCGGCGAAGGCTTCGACCACTCCGGCGCGGCGGCCGCGGAACGACGACGGTTCGGCGCGTGCCACTCCGCTTGCGTGCAGCGCAACGTATTGCGACGGCTCCCAGGTGAAGCCGAGTTGCGCGATTCCGAATGTCTTCGTTGCATCGCTGCCGGGAGCGGTCCCGCCGGCGTCCATCCGCCCGAACTCCCCCTCCAGCCACGACGGCCGCCCGCTCGCGTAGACGCCGCGGATGGTGAGGAGACCCTCGACGTCGAACGTCTGTGCGGAGGAGGGAAAGGCGGCGGCGAGGAACAGCAGAACGGCGAGATACCGCATCGCGCAAGTGTAAACAGGAACTCCCATGAGCGCCTTCACCTGCCGCACCGCCGCAGACGCGTTGAGTCCCTCAGCGGCAAAGTTGATTGCAGAAAAGCAAGAATCTGAAGAAGAGGCAAAACTCACCCCTTTCCCCATTCCGGTGAGGCCGGGCCTGTTCTCGGGCCCGAGCCGAGCCCGCGCCCGAGCCCGGTCTTTCCCTTGTCGAGGCGGCGAAGGACTCCGGTGCCGGTTCCCTTCGATCGATCACAACGGGGTCCGCGGGTCGCGCCACAGCCCGACGACACCCTTCCCGTAATCGATCGTCACGAGAAACTTCGACAGGATGCGGTTCCCGACGCGTGCGCGCGGAATGGGGGCGAATCGCACGTCGAGGGTGCCGAAGTCGGTCCCGGCGAGCGACACCCCGGCGCGGCCGCGGCCGTTCGATGCGGCGGGAACGATCAGCGTG
>DATLYG010000169.1:0-8367 GCA_035574985.1 Thermoanaerobaculia bacterium
ACATGCCATGCACATCGTGTTAGGCGTCTCGGGGGGAATCGCGGCGTACAAGGCGCCGGAACTCGTCAGGCGCCTGCAGGACGGAGGGGCGGCGGTCCGGGTCATCCTCACGCCGAACGCGGCACGGTTCGTGTCGCCCCTCTCCCTCGCCGCGGTCTCGAACCACGGCGTGATCGTCGATCAGTGGGGAGATCCCGAAAAAGGGGGCGTCGACCACATCGAGCTCGCCCGCTGGGCGGACCTCCTCGTCATTGCGCCGGCAACGGCCAACATCCTGGCCAAACTCGCTGCCGGCATCGCCGACGATGCGCTCTCGACGTATGCGCTCGCGCACCGGCGCGAGATCCTTCTCGCCCCGGCGATGAACACGTTCATGCTTCTGCAT
Source organism: Thermoanaerobaculia bacterium (assembly GCA_035574985.1). Classification (GTDB taxonomy): domain Bacteria; phylum Acidobacteriota; class Thermoanaerobaculia; order Gp7-AA8; family Gp7-AA8; genus DATLYG01. The sequence goes on from DATLYG010000169.1 coordinate 386, forward strand.
CCGGCCGTACAGGCGAACCTGGAGACGCTGCGGCGGCGCGGCGTGCATCTGATGGAGCCCGACCAGGGCCTCCTCGCATGCGGCGACGAAGGTGCCGGGCGCATGCCCGATCCTCCCGTGATCGTTGAGCGCGTGAAGCAGCTCCTCGGCCCGCGCGACCTCGAAGGGAAGCGAATCCTGGTCACGGCGGGCCCGACACGCGAGCCGATCGATCCGGTGCGCTTCATCTCGAATCGCTCGTCCGGAAAGATGGGGTATGCGATCGCCGAGGCCGCGCATCGCCGCGGAGCGCGGGTGATGCTCGTTTCGGGCCCCACCTGGCTCGCCGCCCCGCCCGGTGTCGAGATCACCCGTGTCGAGACGGCAGCCGAAATGCGCGACGCGGTCCTGCAGCGCATCGGCGAATGCGACGTGGTCATCAAGGCGGCCGCCGTCGCCGACTTTTCGCCGGCCGAAACTCTCGAGCGGAAGCTGAAGAAGGAAGAGACGGGGAGCTTCTACGCCCTTCGCCTGCAGAAGAGTCCCGACATCCTCGCCGAAATCGGGAAGATGAAGAGGCGGCCGTTCGTCGTCGCGTTCGCCGCGGAGACCGACTCGGTCGCCGACCACGCCCGCGACAAGCTCCAGCGGAAAAACGCCGATCTCATCGTCGCGAACGACGTTTCCGACGCGTCGATCGGATTCGACTCCGATCAGAACGAGGTGATCGTCCTCGGTCGCGACGGATCGGAGACGAGAATCGGCCGCGCGCCGAAGGCCGTCGTCGCCGACAGGATCCTCGATCTCCTCGCCTCGCGTCTCTGACGGCCGTGGATTGCGATCGTCTCGCACTCCGCCGAGGCGATAATGAATCGCGATGAACGAAAGACTGCTTTCAGAGCTGGCGCTGCTGCGCGAGTTCGGATTCACTCACCTCGACATGGGACAGGCGCGAAGGACGGGGCGGGAGCCGCAGGCCGGCGACGCGGACGAATGGAAGAGGCTCCGTGACGAAGCGCTCGCCTGCACGCGTTGCCGCCTCGCAAAGACGCGAACGCAGGTCGTCTTCGGTTCCGGCAATCGCAATGCCGAGCTGATGTTCGTCGGAGAGGCCCCCGGGCGGGATGAAGACCTGCAGGGAGAGCCGTTCGTCGGCCGGGCCGGGCAGCTTCTGACCGACATCATCAAGGCGATGAAGCTCCGCCGCGAGGACGTCTACATCGCGAACGTGATCAAGTGCCGGCCGCCGGAGAACCGCAACCCGGAGCCGGACGAGCTGGAGGCCTGTCGTCCGTACATCCAGCGACAGGTGAAGCTGATCAGGCCGAAAGTCATCGTCACGCTCGGCCGCTTCGCGCTGCAGAGCCTGACGGGGAAGGGCCATGCGATCTCGGCGGTGCGGGGGCAGTGGCTCGACTACGACGGCATCAAGGTCATGCCGACCTATCATCCGGCTTACCTTCTGCGCAACCCCGCCGCCAAGAAGGACGTCTGGGCCGACATGAAGAAGGTCATGGCCGAGCTGGGGATCGCGGTGTGAGGTCGGGGATCTCCGAATTTGCGGAAGTCGCCATCCCCCTCGCCGTCCACGGCACGTTCCATTACTCGATTCCCGAGGACCTCCGCGACGGCGTCCGCCGCGGCTCGCGTGTCGAGGTTCCATTCGCGAACAGGATCACCACCGGTTTCGTCGTCGATCTGCCCGACCGCATCGACGTCGACGGAGCGAAGCTCAAGCCTTTGCGGGCGGTGCTCGACGACGACGAGCCGGCGCTGATTCCGGAGATCATCGATCTCTGCCGCTGGGCAGCCGACTATTACCTCGCGCCGCTCGGAGAGATGCTTCGGGTCGCCCTTCCGGCGAACATGGCCTCGCGCGGCAAGCGGGAGGCGGTCCTGGTCGCGACCGACGAGATGATCGAGCGCGCCCTGGCGGAGAAGCGGATCGTCGAAAGCGATCTCGACGTCGTCGGAGCGCTGCGGGGGCGGCCGGCGACGCTGACCTCGCTGTACGAAGAGATGCGCGTGCGTCGCAGCAGCATCGAGCGGTTGCGCGATGCCGGGATCATCGCCATCCGCGACCGTCTCGGCGACCTGAAGGGCGTCCGCTACGATCGCCATGCCGTCCTGCAGACCTCTCCCGGCGGACTCCCGCCCAAACAGGAAGCGGCGGTCGAGCTGCTGGCCGCGCGGGGAGGGGAGATGACGGTCCGCGCGCTCGAAGCTGCCGGTGTGAGCTTCGCGGTCCTGTCGTCGCTGGCGAAGAAGGGGGTCGTTCGCATCGAACGGCGCGCGCGCCGGCACACTCTCGACGCCTTCCTCGCCGGCCTCGGCACGGAGGCCGCGGGGGAGCTTCGCTACTCGTCCGAGCAGGAAGCTGCCATCGCCGCCGTGAAGGCGGCCCTCGGGACGTTCGCGCCGTTTCTCCTCGAAGGGGTGACGGGAAGCGGCAAGACCGAGGTCTATATCGAACTGATGCGCGAAGTCGTCAGGAGGGGGGAGCAGGCGATTCTGCTCGTCCCGGAGATCTCGCTCACGCCGGTCTTTGCCGCACGGCTCAAGCAGCGTTTCGGAGAGCGGATCGCCATCCTCCACAGCAACCTCTCCGCGAGCGAGAGGTACGACCAGTGGTGGCGCGCGCGGAGGGGAGAAGTCGATGTCGCGATCGGGCCGCGCTCGGCGCTCTTCACACCGTTCCAGCGCCTGGGGCTGATCGTCGTCGACGAAGAAGGAGACGGCGCGTACAAACAGGAGGAGAGCCCTCGCTACAACGCGCGGGATCTGGCCGTCGTCCGCGCGCAGTTCCGCTCGATTCCGGTCGTTCTCGGATCGGCGACGCCCTCACTGGAGAGCCGCGAGAACGCCGCACGCGGCAGGTACACGCTTCTCCGGATGACGCAGCGTGTCGAGGAACGACCGCTGCCCGAGGCGGAAGTCATCGACCTGCGTGGGGAAAAAGGCGAAAAGGAGGACCGGGGCTTCGTCATGTTCAGCAGACCGCTGAAAGAGGCGCTGCAGCGGACGTTCGATGCGGGCGAGCAGGCGATCATCCTGATCAACCGCCGCGGCTACGCTCCCTATCTCCTCTGTCGTGAGTGCGGACACGACTTCCGCTGCCGCGACTGCAGTGTGACCATGACCGTCCATCGCCGCCCGGGGCTCCTCATCTGCCACTACTGCGGACTGCGAAAGCCGATCCCGTCGAAGTGTCCGCTCTGCGGCGGCGAGGTCCTCCAGCCGATCGGGTTCGGTACGGAGAAAGTCGAGGAGCGGTTCCTGCGCGACTTTCCCGGCGTTCCCGTGGAAGTCCTCGATCGCGATTCGACGCGCAGAAAAGGCTCGCTCGTGAAGATCCTCGAGCGTTTCCGGCGGGGACAGACGAAGGCGCTGATCGGTACGCAGATGCTGAGCAAGGGTCATCACTTTCCCGGCGTGACCCTCACTGCGGTGCTCAACGCCGACTCGATTCTCGGTTACCCCGACTTCCGGTCGGCGGAGAAGACGTTCTACCTGCTGACGCAGGTGGCGGGGAGGGCGGGACGCGGTGAACTGCGCGGACGTGTGCTCATTCAAAGCGCCTTTCCCGCGCACTACGCGATCCAGCACGCCCTCCGGCACGACTACGAGGCGTTCTACGAGTCGGAGATCGAATTCCGCCGTACCTTTCACTATCCGCCGGTGACCGGCATGGTGGCCATTCTCTTCCGCGGCGAACATCTGCGGGACGTCGAGCGTGCTGCAACCGAGTCGGGGCGGAGTCTCGAAGAGGCCGTCCGGCCGCTGGGGGGAACGCGCATCCAGGGGCCCGCGCCGGCGCCCCTGGCGCGCATCAAGGGCGTCTGGCGGTATCAGATTCTCCTTCGTTCGCCCCACCGCGCGGGGCTGCGGCGGGCCGTCGAAGCGGTGATGTTGCCGAGGCGCTGGAAAGGCGTCGACGTGGCGATCGACGTCGATCCGATTAACATTCTCTGAGTGAAACAGGCAGTCCTCGTCCATTACTACAGCGGTCATCTCTTCTTCACGGCGGCGGCGCTCTTTCTGCTCGTCGTGCTGCTCGACGTGACCGGAGTCTCGCGTGGCAACGCAGCGGGGCGAAGGATCACCGGATTCGTCGCTCTCCTGGCTCTTGCGCTCGGCGCCATGGGTGCGCCGCCCATGCCGCTCTACCTCTGGGTGCCGGTCGCGATCGCGACCGCGGCCTGCGTCGTCGCCGGGTTCGGTGAGAAACGGCGTCCCTTTACCGGCATCGCCGCAGCCGTTGCCGTGATCGTCGCGGTGGCGCTCGAAGTCCCGTACCACGTCGACCCCACCGGCATTCGCCGCCCGAAGCATCTGATGGTGATGGGCGATTCGCTCTCGTCGGGCGGCTTCGGGGAAAAGACGATCTGGCACCAGAGGATGGGCGACATGGCAGTGACGAATCTCGCGCTGCCGTCCGACGGCGTGCGTGAAGCGCTCGAGCATCAGGCGCCGATGCTTCTGCCGCCGGGAAACGAGCAGGTGGTGCTCATCGAGATCGGCGGCAACGACATGCTGGAGGGAACGCCACCGGATGCGTTTGCGAAGGCGCTCGACGGCCTGGCGCGGGCCGCGCGCCGCAACGGGCGGAAGGTGGTGATGCTCGAACTGCCGCTGCTTCCCGGCGCGTGGCGCTACGGACTGGCGCAGCGCCAGGTGGCCCGGCGCCACGGTGTCGCGCTGATCCCGAAACGGCTGCTGGCCGCCGTGCTGCTCGATCCTCTCGACACCAGCGACGGACTCCACCTGACCGACCGCGGACACGCTGCGCTGGCGAACGGAATCCGCGCTTCGCTGGGCTGGTAGTCAGCGGTTTCGTGCGCCCGGCCGGTTCACGCCATCGGCTGCTCGCGCAGCGGCTCCTGCAATCGCACGAGATGCTCGTAGAGGTGTTCGTCGATCGACGGATCGATTGCGCGCACGTGCGGTACGAGACGCTCGGTTGCGGCGAGCACCGTGAGAAACGCGCCGTAGAGCGGCTCGGCTTTCGAACGCTCGAACGTCTGAAACGGATACCGCCGCCCGAAGAGATTCGGATCGACCGACCGAAGGCTCGTGATGGCGTGGTCGAGCGACCAGTTCACGCGGCCCAGCACGTCGGCAGGAACGTAGGCGTTTCGCGAGGGCCTGGCAACGTCGGCGACGCGGTCGAGTGCGCGACAGAGCGTACGGAGAGCGGACTCGATCGGGGCGCGGCGCGGATCATCGCCGGCAAGGGCGGTGAACGGCGTGAGCAGCTTGCCGATGCGCCGCCGGATGTCGACGTCGAGCTTCTCGATCAGCCACTCGATCGACGGGATGTGCCTCATCCGTTCGTTCTCGCTCCACGTCTCGAGAAGCGGTTTCGCCGCCTGCGGCTGCTCGGAAGGTGTCGTCGATTCAGTTGCCAGCATACTCGTTCATTTGTTAGGGTCGCGCACCATGAACGGCGACCCGATGCAGTTCGAAGAGCCGATCCTCCAGCTTCGGCGGCAGATCGAGGAGCTCTCTGCGATGGATGCCGAGCCCGCACGCGAGGCTGAAGTTGCCGAGCTCCGGCAGAAGCTTACCAAAGTCGCCCGCGAAATCTACTCGAACCTCACTCCCTGGCAGAAGACCCTCGTCGCGCGCCATCCGCAACGTCCCTACACGCTCGATTTCATCGGATTCCTCTTCGAGGAATTCACCGAGGTCCACGGAGATCGGAAGTTCGCCGACGATGCGGCCATCGTCGCAGGCTTCGCCCGTTTCCGCGGCGAGCCGTGCGCGATCGTCGGGCACCAGAAGGGGCGGAACACGAAGGAGAAGGTCTTTCGCAACTTCGGCCAGCCGCGTCCCGAGGGCTTCCGCAAGGCGCTGCGGGTGATGAAACTGGCGGAGAAGTTCCGTCTCCCGATCTTCTCGTTCGTCGACACGCAGGGCGCGTATCCCGGTGTCGGGGCGGAGGAAAGGGGCCAGGCGGAGGCGATCGCCGTGAACCTGCGCGAGATGTCCGCACTGACCGTGCCGGTGATCGTGACCGTGATCGGCGAGGGAGGGAGTGGCGGAGCGCTCGCCCTCGGCGTGGGGGATCGCGTCTACATGCTGGAGCATGCGGTCTACTCGGTGATCTCTCCCGAGGGCTGTGCGGCGATCCTCTGGAAGAACTCGGCGGCGGCACCGGAGGCGGCGGCAGCGATGAAAATCACGGCTCAGGATCTGAAGGCGCTGGGCGTCATCGACGAGATCGTGCCCGAGCCCGACGGCGGAGCACACGGCGACCCACAGCGTGCCGCCGAACTCCTCGCGCCGTTCCTCGAAAAAGGCCTCAAGGAACTCCAGAAGGTCAAGCCTTCTCTACTCCCTGAAGAACGTTACAAGAAGTTCCGCCGGATGGGCTACTTTGAAAAGTAACTCCGGATTCCTGGTTCTGGATTGAATCGATGGCGTTCGCGGGTCGTCGTTCGAGTCGGGAATCGGGAATCCGGAATCGAGCATGCTTTTCGACCGCTGGGTTCTCGCCGAGGCTCTTCCTGCTGACGTTCCGCTTCCCATCGGGAACCCGGCCCTCCGGTCGATCTTCGCCCGGCGCGGCATCAGCGGGGAGGAGTCGTTCCGGCGCTTCACGGCGCCCGAGGTGAGCGACCTTCATGATCCGAGGGGCATTCACGGCATGGAGGCGGCGTGCGAGCGGATCGAGCGGGCGGTCCGCGATCGCGAGCCGGTCGTCATCTACGGCGACTACGACGTCGACGGGGTCACGTCGGTCGTCATGCTGCAGACGGTCCTTCGCCTGCTGGGTGCCGACGCGGGTTTCGTCGTCCCGCACCGGATCGTCGACGGCTACGGGCTGAAGATCGAGGTCATCGAGCGCGTCCTCGCCGAGCGCAGCGTGAAACTCGTCATCACGGTGGACTGCGGCATTACCAGTGTGGAGCCGGTACGGATGGCCCTCGATCGCGGCATCGACGTGATCGTCACCGACCACCACCTTCCTCCCGGCGTGCTGCCGCAGGCGGCCTCGGTGCTCAATCCGAAGCAGCCGGGATGCGACTATCCGTTCAAGGAGCTGGCGGGCGTCGGTGTCGTCTTCAAACTCTGCTGCGAGCTGATCCGGCGGAGCGGCCGGAAGATCGCGGTCGAGTCGCTGCTGAAGATCGCCGCCATCGGGACGATCGCCGACGTCGCTCCGCTGGTCGGGGAGAACCGAACGATCGCCTGGCTCGGTCTGAAGGGGCTGGCGAGCGTGCGGAATCGCGGACTGTCCGCGATGCTCCGGCGCCTCGGACTGCACGGCCGTCCGCTCCGCGCGAGCGACATCGGATTCAAGGTCGGCCCGCGGCTCAATGCCGCCGGCAGGCTCGCGTCCGCCGGCACGGCCATCGATCTCTTCGCGGCCGAATCGGATGAGGCGGCGTGGGAGATCTGCTCCGAACTCGACCGCCTCAACGCCGAAAGGCAGGAGATCGAAAAGCGCGTGCGCGAGGAGGCCGAGGCCCAGATCGCCGGAAACGAGCGCGTACTGGTCCTGGCGGGCGAGGGGTGGCATCGCGGTGTGATCGGGCTGACCGCCGGGCGCCTCGCGCAGCGCTACCACCGGCCTGCGCTCGTGATCGCCGTCGAGGGTGACGAATGCGTCGGTTCGGCCCGCAGCATCCCGTCGATCGATCTGCACGCGCGGCTCGAGGAGGTCTCCGATCTCTTCACCCACTTCGGCGGCCACACGTTCGCCTGCGGGTTCTCGCTGCCGCGGCAGGCGCTCGGCGCGCTGCGCACACGGCTCGCTGCGGCCTTCGATCGGATCGATCCCGCGCTCTTCGTGCGGACGGCGACGGTCGAGGCGGCGGTGTCCCTCGCCGAAATCGATCGCGCATTTGTTTCCGCGCACGAATTGCTCCAGCCGTTCGGTGCGGGAAACCCGCAGCCGCTCTTCATGGCGCGCGCCGTGGAGGTCCGCTCCGTGCGCGCGTTCGCGGAGAACTGCTGCTCGATGATCCTGCACGACGGGACCGGCCCGGCAACGGCGG
>DATLYG010000170.1:0-34813 GCA_035574985.1 Thermoanaerobaculia bacterium
GCGGGGCTTTTTCGTTTCCGACGAACGACGATGAACTACACGACCCGATCCGCCGACGCGCTCCTCGACGCTCTCCGCCGCCGCATTCTCGTGCTCGACGGAGCGATGGGGACGATGATCCAGCGATACCGGCTCGACGAGGCCGCCTATCGCGGCACCCGCTTCGCCGGTCACCCGCGCGACCTGAAGGGAGCGAACGACATCCTGTCGATCACCCGCCCCGACATCATCGAGCAGATCCATCGTCAGTACCTCGAGGCGGGGGCGGACATCATCGAAACCAACACGTTCAACGCGCAGGCGATCTCGATGGCCGACTACGGGCTCGAGGAGCTGGCGTACGAGATCAACCTCGAGGCGGCGCGCCTCGCGCGGCGGGCCGCCGACGCCTTCTCGACGCCCGACCATCCGCGATTCGTGGCCGGTTCGATCGGCCCGACCAACCGCACCGCGTCCCTCTCTCCCGACGTGAACGACCCCGCCTTCCGCGCCGTCACGTTCGACCAGCTCGTCGCCGCCTACTACGACCAGGCGCGCGGCCTCGTCGACGGAGGGGTCGACATCCTCCTTCCCGAAACGACGTTCGACACCCTCAACCTCAAGGCGGCGATCTTCGCCATCGAGAAACTCTTCGACGACCGCGGCGTCCGCCTGCCACTGATGCTCTCGGTCACCATCACCGACGCCTCCGGCCGGACCTTGTCGGGGCAGACGGTCGAAGCGTTCTGGAACTCGGTCGCCCACGCCAACGCCCTGAGCGTCGGGATCAACTGCGCGCTCGGCGCCAGAGAGATGCGCCCGCACCTGGAGGAACTCGCCTCGATCGCCCCGGTCTTCATCTCCTGCTATCCGAACGCCGGCCTTCCGAATGCTCTCGGCGAGTACGACGAAACGCCGGAGGCGATGGCGGCGCTGCTCGGCGAATTCGCCCGAAACAACTGGCTGAACTTCGTCGGCGGCTGCTGCGGAACGACGCCCGATCACATCCGCGCCATCGCCGCAACCGTCAAGGACCTCCCGCCGCGCGTGCCGCCGAAGATCGAGAAATACCTCCGTCTCAGCGGCCTCGAGCCGCTGACCGTCCGGCCCGACTCGAATTTCATCATGATCGGCGAGCGGACCAACGTCACCGGCTCTCCGAAATTCGCCCAGCTCGTGAAGGCCGGCGACCTCGAAGGGGCGCTCGCCATCGGAAAACAGCAGATCGACGGCGGCGCCAACATCCTCGACGTCAACATGGACGAAGGTCTCCTCGACTCCGAGAAGGTGATGACCGAGTTCCTTCACCTGCTTTCCTCGGAACCCGACATCGCGCGCGTCCCGATCATGATCGACAGCTCGAAGTGGTCGGTGATCGAGGCGGGACTCAAATGCCTTCAGGGAAAACCGGTGGTCAATTCGATCTCCCTCAAGGAAGGCGAGGAGGAGTTCCGCCGCCAGGCGCGGCTGGTCCGACGCTACGGCGCGGCGGTCGTCGTCATGGCCTTCGACGAACAGGGACAGGCCGGCACGGTGGAACGGAAGGTCGAGATCTGTTCCCGTGCCTACCGCATTCTGGTCGACGAAATCGGCTTCGACCCGACGGACATCATCTTCGACCCGAACGTCCTGACCGTCGCCACAGGCATCGAAGAACACAACGGTTACGGCGTCGCCTTCATCGAGGCCGTGCGGCAACTTCGCCGGAAGTTCCCGCTCGCCAACGCCTCGGGCGGCATCAGCAACGTTTCGTTTTCTTTCCGCGGCAACAAAGTCGTGCGCGAGGCCATGCACGCGGCCTTTCTCTACCACGCCATCGGGGCGGGTCTGACGATGGGCATCGTCAACGCCGGGCAGCTCGCGATCTACGAAGAGATTCCGAAGGACCTTCTCGCACTGGTCGAGGACGTGCTCCTCGACCGCCGCCCCGACGCCACCGAGCGCCTCCTCGCCTACGCCGGCTCCGTCAAGGGGCAGCAGCACCTCGCCGGAAAGGCCGAAGAAGCGTGGCGCGCCGGAAGCGTCGAGGAGCGCCTCTCGCACGCGCTCGTGAAGGGCCTCGTCGATCATCTCGAAGCCGACCTCGAAGAGGCGCGCGCCACTCATCCCTCCGCCCTCTCGATCATCGAAGGCCCGCTGATGGACGGCATGAACATCGTCGGGAACCTCTTCGGATCGGGAAAGATGTTTCTCCCTCAGGTCGTCAAGAGCGCACGCGTCATGAAGAAGGCCGTCGCCCATCTGCTGCCGTACATGGAGGCGGAGAAAGCGAAGGCGGGCGAGCAGTCGCTGCGCGGGAGGATCCTGCTCGCCACCGTCAAAGGCGACGTCCACGACATCGGCAAGAACATCGTCGGCGTCGTTCTCGGCTGCAACAACTACGAGGTGATCGACCTCGGGGTGATGGTCTCCGCGGAGAAGATTCTCGACACCGCGATCGAGTGCCGGGCCGACATCATCGGCCTCTCCGGTCTGATCACCCCGTCGCTCGACGAGATGGTGCACGTCGCCCGCGAACTGCAGCGGCGAGGCTTCACTCTCCCGCTGCTCGTCGGGGGAGCGACGACGTCGAAGCTGCACACGGCGGTGAAGATCGCCCCCCGCTATGCCGGGCCGGTCGTGCACGTCCTCGACGCCTCCCGCTGCGTGGGCGTCGTCAGCTCGCTGCTCGGCGACCGGCGCGAGGAGTTCGTCCGCACAATCGAATCCGAGTACGCGAAGCTGCGTGAAGCGCAGGAGGCGCGTCTCGCCGACCGGCCGCTTCTGACCCTCGACGAGGCGCGCCGGCGCCGCGCACGGCTCGACTTCGCCGACACGCCACGCCCCCCCTTCACCGGGACCCGCATCGAGGACGACATCCCGCTCGAACGGATCGAGCCGTTCATCGACTGGACGCCGTTTTTCGCGGCGTGGGAAATCCGCGGACGCTTTCCCCGGATCCTCGACGACGGGCGCGCCCGGGAGCTGTGGGACGATGCGCGGAAGCTGCTGGAGGAGATCGTCGAAAAGCGCCTTCTGAAGGCCCGCGCCGCCTGGGGCCTCTGGCCGGCCAACAGCGCCGGAGACGACATCGAGATCTACGCCGACGCCTCGCGCACGAGCGTCCTCGCGCGGCTCCACACCCTGCGCCAGCAGCAGGAGACGAACACCGGCGTCAATCTCGCCCTCGCGGATTTCATCGCTCCGAAGGAGAGCGGCATTGCCGACTCGATCGGTGGATTCGCCGTCACCGCTGGCATCGGGGGCGATGAACTGGTGGCCCGCTTTCAGCGCGACCACGACGACTATCACGCGATCATGACCAGGGCGCTGGCCGACCGGCTGGCGGAGGCGCTCGCCGAGATGCTGCACAAGGAAGTCCGCACCGCGTGGTATGCGCCGGACGAGAATCTCACATACGAGGAACTGATCGCCGAGAAGTACCGCGGGATCCGCCCCGCTGCGGGCTATCCCGCCTGCCCCGATCACTCGGAAAAGACGACGCTCTTCGAGCTGTTGGACGCCGGAAGGGCCGGTCTCCGCCTGACGGAGAACTTCGCCATGCTGCCGGCAGCGTCGGTGAGCGGGCTCTTTTTCGCCCACCGCGAGGCGCGCTACTTCTCCGTTGGACGAATCGGACGCGATCAGGTCGAGGACTACGCGCGCCGGAAGGGTGCGCCGGTCGCCCTCGTCGAGCGGTGGCTGGCGCCGGTCCTGGGGTACGAAAACGAAAGCGCCGGCATTCTGGCCGGCGCTTCCTGATCGGCTTCGTGAGACGGGCCGCTCACTGGATGTACTTCAGCATCTCCCTGGCGGTCGCCGCTTCCTTTCCGTTCGGATCGAGCGCGATGTATTTCTCGAGGTTCGTGCGTGCCTCACCGCTCTTCCCGGCGCGAACGTAGATCATCCCGAGCTCGTAGTACGCGAGAGCGAAATTCTCGTCGGCGGCGATCGCCTGCTTGAGCAGCTGCTCCGCCTCGGCGTCTTTTCCGGCATTGATCAGCTTCGCAGCGTCATTGAAGAGCATGCCCGGGTTGGCCGGCATCTTCGCCTTCGCCTCGGCGGCCTTCGCCTTGTCACCGGTCGCCGTATAGGCCTCGAACAGGACCGCGTACATCTCCGAGTCCTCGTCGTCGACCGCCAGCGCCCGGTTCGCCCGCTCGATGGCCTTCGCATAGTCCTTCGTCCGGAGGTGGAGTTTCGCGAGGGCGCGATATCCCGCCGTCAGATCGGGCTTCTTGGCGATCGCTTCCTCGAACTTCGCGATCGCCTCGACGATCTTCCCTTCGTTGGCCAGCGTGGCCCCTTCATTGAACGCCTCGACGGCCGGGTCGCTCGCCGGCGGCGCCTTCGCCCCTGCTGCCGGCGCGGCCACGGCGTTGGCCGGGACGAGAGCGATGTCGCGCGTGTTCGGGATGCCGATGTCGAGCTTGATGGTGTCTTCGAACGCGGCGTAGCCCGGCGCGCTCCAGGTGAACTTGTAACGGATCGTTCCGTCGAGAAGAAAGATCGCGTACGTGCCGTCCTTCTTCGTCCTGAAGTCCTGCTTGAAATTGCGCTTCTCGGTCGAGACGACGGTGATCACGGCGTTCTCGATCGGCTTCTTCGTCGCCGCGTCGATGACCTTGCCGGTCAGGCGGGCTTCCGTCCCCGCCGGCGCGCGGCCGGCCAGGGCCAGGGCGAGCAGAACAGTGAGCACGAGTGCCCTTCGCATGGTGGTCTCCTGTTTCATCTGAGTACGCTCATGTAACGGTTTCCGACCGGAGGGGATTTCCCGCATGACGGCCGTCACAGCGACAGGTACGTCTGGTCCTTGAGGCCGCGTTCGTAGTCCTGCAGGAGCCTCATCCCTTCGTTGGGCTTGAGGCGGTCCTGCTTGATCGCGGCATCGATCTGCGCCTTCATCCGCTTCTCGAGGTCCCGCCAGTCGTACTGCGTCATCGCCAGCACTTCGCCGATCGACTGCCCCGGAATCTCCTCTTCGATGTAGAAGCCGCTTTCCTCGTCGGGATCGAGGAAGACGTGCACCTCGTTGACGCGGCCGAAGAGGTTGTGGATGTCTCCCATGATGTCCTGATAGGCACCGGTGAGGAAGACGCCGAGGTAGTAGGGCTCGCCGTCCCGGATCTCGTGCAGAGGCAGCGTCTCGCGGACATCGTTGAGATCGATGTACTTCGAGACCTTGCCGTCGGAGTCGCAGGTGATGTCGACGAGCGTCGACTCGAGCTGCGGCCGCTCGTCGAGGCGATGGATCGGAACGATCGGGAAGAGCTGCCCGAGGGCCCAGTGATCGAGCAGCGACTGAAACACGGAGAAGTTGCAGATGTGCTGATCGGCCAGCTCGATGTTGAGGTTCTTCAGCTCTTCGGGAATCTCCTCCGGGTCCATCCCCGCGGCGATGGCCTGGATGCGTTCGGCGATCTCCCAGAAGAGCGATTCGACCCGGGCCTTCACGTCGAGGTTGAGCAGACCCAGCTCGAACATCGACTGCGCCTGGTCCTTGATCTGGACGAGGTCGTGCCAGGCGGCGGTGAGATTCTCCTCGGAGATGGTGCGGTCGATCTCGATCAGCTCGCGCGTCAGCTTGTGGTCGGCCGCCTTGATCTCCCGCGGCTCGAGCGGCGTCTTCTCGATGGCCCCGAACGCCTGCACGACGAGCACCGAGTGGTGGGCGACGATGGCGCGTCCCGATTCCGAAACGAGAGTCGGGTGCGGCACGTTCTCGTCGTCGCAGACGTCCATCACGTTGTAGACGATGTCGGTCGCGTACTCCTCGATCGAGTAGTTCATCGACGAATGGAACGTCGACCGCGACCCGTCGTAGTCGATGGCCAGCCCTCCGCCGACATCGAGGTATTCGAGGCGGTGCCCCATCTTGTAGAGCTTCGCGTAGTACATCGCCGCCTCGCGTACGGCGCGCTTGATGGTGAAGATGTCGGGGATCTGCGAGCCGATGTGGAAGTGCAGCAGCTTGAAGGCCGACTCCATCCTCGCCTCGCGCAGAATGGCGATGGCCTCGAGAATCTCCGCCGTCGAGAGGCCGAACTTCGCGTGCTCCCCTCCGGAGGTGGCCCACTTCCCGGCCCCCTTCGACAGCAGCCGCACCCGGACTCCGATGTACGGTTCCACCCCCATCTCGGCGGCGATCTTCGTGATCAGGCGGATCTCCGAGAGCTTTTCGGCGATGAGGATGACCTTCTTCCCCAGCTTCCGTCCCAGCATCGCCATCCGGATGAAGGCCGTGTCCTTGTACCCGTTGCAGACGATCAGCGAGTCGGGGTCGGTGTGGATGGCCAGTCCCGCGTACATCTCCGGCTTCGATCCCACCTCCAGGCCGAAGTTGAAGGGGCGGCCGGCGTCGAGGATCTCCTCGACGACCTCGCGGAGCTGGTTGACCTTGATCGGAAAGACGCCGCGGTAGGGCGCCTGATACCCGTTTTCGGCGATGGCCCGATTGAACGCATGGTTGAGCGTCTCGACCCTGTGCCGCAGCAGATCCTGAAAACGGATCAGGATCGGAGTGGAGAGGTTGAGCGACTGCGCCTCGCGCAGCACGTCCATGATGGAGATGGCGACATTTTCCTGGAGCGGCGCGACCGTCATCTCGCCGTTCGCTCCGACGTCGAAGTAACCGCCGCCCCAGCGGTCGATCATGTACAGCGCGGCCGAATCGCCGACGCTCCATTCGCTCGTTTTCTCGACCGCCTCGTCGATCTGAGTACTCACGACGCGAAGAATAGAGGATTTGGGCGGCGGCGGCCACGCCGCCGCACGTCCGGCTACGCCGGCTCGGAAATCCTCTGCACCACGCTCGCGAGTTCGCGCTCGGGAATGTCGGCCTTCACGTGACGCGCCAGGTCGGCCTGCGCCACGATGCCGATGCAACAACCGGCATGGTCGACCACCGGCACGCGGCGGACCTGGCGCTCCTTCATGATCTTTTCGGCGACCGCCACATCGTCGTCGGCACCGCAGCAGCTCGGGTTCGCCGTCATCAGGTCGCGGACCGGAGTCTCGGCGTCCTTTCCTTCGGCGACGCAGCGGCAGGCGAGGTCACGATCCGTGACCGTCCCGATGACGCGGTGCCCTTCGTCGACGACCGGCAGGCAGCCGCAGTCCTTCTCCGCCATCGCTCGCGCCGCCTTGCGCGCCGGGGTCTCGGGCGTGCAGCAGGCAGGATCTCTCGTCATGAGTTCGGCAATGCGCATGGCTTCCTCCCGCGGGAAAGTCCCTGCAAGAGTCGCGCGCGGCCGGCTCAGCGGATCTGCTTGACGACCACCTTCCCGGGCGGCGTGTCGTGCGTGAACATCTCCAGCGCGGCGCGAACGACCTTTTTATGGAAATCGCGCTCGCCGGCGCGCCCGACGATCCGTCCGACGGCCGAGCCCTCGAACGTCATGGCACGCGGAGGGCGCACCGATTCGGTCGCCGCCGGTGACGCGCTGATGATCAGCGTCGGAACACCGCGCGCCTCGATCTCGCGCGCCAGATTGCCGATCGACCGGTGGCACGTCTCCGGACATCCCGCGGTGAGCAGCACCAGTTTCGTCCTGGAACGCTCGATCCTGTCGGCAATCTCGGGGAAGGTCGTCTCGTAGAGCTCGCGCAACCGCGTCGTGAAGCCGTAGCTGAAGTGGTGCTCGTTCACCGCGGCGATGACCCCTTCCGCGGCGAGTTCGCGCAGCGAGTCGATCGGAAAGACGATGTTCGGATCGGCGTCCGCCTCCGAGTGATCGTAGTGATGATGCGCGATCCGCAGTGCCGACGCCTCCGTCGTTCCGGGGATCACCCGGTAG
Source organism: Thermoanaerobaculia bacterium (assembly GCA_035574985.1). Taxonomy (GTDB): domain Bacteria; phylum Acidobacteriota; class Thermoanaerobaculia; order Gp7-AA8; family Gp7-AA8; genus DATLYG01. The sequence continues at coordinate 7,755 of DATLYG010000170.1, forward strand.
CTGACGTCCCCCGGGTCCTCGGTCGGAAACGGTTCCTGGTCCGGAAGGTAAACCCCCGTCGCCGTCACCAGCGTGACCGTCGCCGTGGAGAGTTCCTTGTCGAAGGGTGTGTACGGGACACAACGTCGAGAGATGTTGAGCATGGCGGAAGGTTCACCGGGCGGGCTCGTGGACAACCCGCCCGGCGGAATCACGATCAGGAAAGTTCGCGAAGGACCTCGAGGATCTGCGCGTTTTCGGGCGCCTCTCCGATGTCGTGCACGTCGATGTAGCGCACGATGCCCTGCTTGTCGACCACGATGATGGCCCGTTCGCAGTGCCCCTTGTCCTCCTTGTACACGCCGTACTTCCTCGAGACCTCACCCTTGGGATGGAAGTCGGCCAGGAGCGGGTACTTCTCGATTCCACCGATGGATTTCGCAAACGCCACGTGGCTGGGAACGCTGTCAACCGAAATGCCCACGACCTGGGCATCATACCGTTCAAAGTCGGCCATCTCGGCCTCATATCCCGGCATCTGGACCGTTCAGACGGGCGTCCAGTCCAGCGGATAGAAGACCAGGACGACGTTCTTCTTTCCACGATAGTCGCTCAGTCTGAACTTCTCTCCTCCGCGATGGCCCGGCAACTCGAAGTCGGGCGCCTGATCGCCGACCTTGAGCGTCGCCGTTTTGTTCGCGAGAGACGTTCTTCCGGAAGTCACTGCCATTGGGTAGATCCTCCTTCGAGCGCACTCCAAGTGGCGGAGTCCACGTCCGCCCGTTGGGGCGCATTTTACATGCGGCTCAGTAGGTCGACGTCTTCCGCGTCGTCGTGGTGCTCGTCGTGCCGCTCGTGGCCGTCGTCGCCGTCGTGCTGGTGGGACTCGTCCCGCTCTGCGCCCTCCGCCCGGCCTCCTGCAGTTTTCCTCCCACGACTTCGGCCCCCTCGCCGGCCTTCTCCCGGATCACCTGTCCCGCCTCTTTCGCCTCCTCCTTCGCCTTCCGCGCGGCTGCTTCCGCCTCCGGCGTCGGCGCGGTCACGCTGTAGGTATCGTCGCCGGTCTTTTCGACCTTGCACGCGGCGGCGAACAGGAGCATCGCTGTCAGCATCAACGCGTTTCGCATGCCTCACCTCCGGTCGTCGGAGAAAGCAAACGCTGAGCCCGGGGGCGAAACAAAGGCCGGGAACGACGTGTTGCGAGCCTCACCATGCGACAGGGTGATCGCCTCATCCAGGGAATGGCCGGCAACGGAGACTTCCGGATTCTCGCGGCCGACACGACGGAGACCGTCGAGACGGCGCGCCGGCTTCAGGACCTCTCGCCGGTTGCGGCCGACGCTCTCGGCCGGACCCTCACCGCCTCGATTCTCCTGGCGCGCCTGCTCGACAAAGACGTCCGGAACCAGTACGTCACGATCCGCATCGAGGGTGACGGTCCTCTCGGCAGCGTCATCGCCGAGGCGAATGTCTCGGGCGGTGCACGCGGATTCGTCGCCAATCCGGTGCCGGAGCAGGACGGATCCCTCGACGTCGTTCGCGCCATCGGAAACGGCATGCTGACCGTGGTCCGCGGCACGCCGCCGTCGGGAAAACCGTACACCTCGCAACTGCAGCTCGGCGGAGGCGGCGTCGCCGAGGAGCTGACGCGCTATCTGCTCCGCTCCGAGCAGATCGCCTCCGCGGTCCTCCTCGGCGTCCTGAACCGCCGCGAGGGGGTGGCGGCCGCCGGCGGGATCGTCGTCCAGGCCTTCCCGCACGCCTCCTCGGAGTCGATCGGCACCATCGAGGAGCGGATCCGGGAGGCGCCGCCTCTGAGCACGCTGATCGAGAAGATGCCCATCGAGGACGTCGTCGCACAGATGTTCCACGGCGTCGGGTACAAACAGATCGACGCGAGCTTCAACGTGCCGATCGCCTACCGGTGCACCTGCAGCCGCGAGCGCGCTCTCGGCACGCTCACCCTCTTCTCCGGCGAGGAACTGCGGCAGATGATCGAACAGGGAGGGTCCGACATCACCTGCCAGTACTGCGGCCGCAGGTACTCGTTCACGCGCGACGAGCTGACGGCTCTCGCGCGGGGCCGAAACTAGACAATAATCCACCCCGTCATGCGATCGGTGATCACTGGAAGCGGCATCGGGATTCCGAGAAACGTCGTGCGCAACGAGATGCTCGCGCGCATCATGGATACCTCCGACGAGTGGATCCGCACGCGGAGCGGCGTCGAGGAGCGCCGTTACGCCGACCCCGGCGAGGGATCGGTCGAGCTGGGCGCGAAAGCGGCCCGGGCCGCGCTCGCGGCGGCGGGACGAACGACCGCCGACATCGACGCGATCATCTTCGCCACGATGACCCCGAACTACTACTTCCCCGGCAACGGTCCGATCCTGCAGGCGAGCATGGGCTTCCCCGAGTCGATCCCCACCTTCGACATCCGTCAGCAGTGCTCCGGCTTTCTCTATGGCCTCGACCTGGCCGATTCACTCCTCCAGAGTGGCAAGTACCGGCGGATCCTGCTAGTCGGCGCCGACGTGCACACGCCGTTCATGCCGTGGCAGAACGGATGGGACATGACCATCGGCGGCCCCGTGCGCGAACTGACGCGAGAGGAGTACGAGGCCAACACGAAGATCCGCGACCGGACGGTTCTCTTCGGCGACGGTGCCGGGGCGGTGGTGATCGAGGCGGCCGGCGACGGAGACCGCGGCTTCGTCGCGGCGCGCCTCTTCACGAACGGCTCGAACGTGGAGGCGCTCTATGTTCCCGGCGTCGGGTTTCGCCACCGTCCGTTCGTGACGAAGGAGCAGATCGACGCCGGCGAGCCGATCCCGGTGATGGAAGGACGCGAGGTGTTCAGGCAGGCGGTGTCGAAGATGCCGGAGTCGGTTCGCGCGGTTTGCGCCGCGGGGGGCATCGATGTCGCGCAGATCGATCTCCTCCTGATCCACCAGGCCAACCTGCGGATTGTCGAAGCGGTCGGCCGGCAGCTCGCTCTTCCGCCGGAGAAGGTACCGCACAACATCGAACGCTACGGGAACACGACCGCAGGCACGCTTCCGATCCTCTATCACGAGTGTGTGACCGACGGGAGGATCCGGCCGGGGATGCTGATCTGTTTCACCGCCCTCGGATCGGGCCTGCACTGGGGTGCGGTGCTGTACCGAACGTGAGGAGAGCGCGCGAGCAGGCGCGAACGCCGAAGGATCGTTCGGCCTCGCACCCCCGCCGCCTCGCCTCACCACTCCGTGCCGTTCATCCTCGCCACGATCTTCGCCACTTCGATGTAGTCCGCCGCCTCGCCGAGCTGATTCAGCGAGGCGGTGAAGAGATGCTGGGTCAGCGCCAGCATCGGCGCCGCGGCATGCTGGCGGTGGGCGATCGACGCGGCGATGCGGATGTCCTTGTCGTGCAGTGCGAGCTTGAAGATCAACGGCCACTTTCCCTCGACCAGCCGCATCGGCAGAAGGTTCTCCGAGGCATTCGACCGCCCGCTGCCGGCGTTCGTCACCTCGAGCGCCGTCTTCACGTCGATTCCGAACTGCTTCGCCAGCAGCAGACACTCGCTCGTGATCCAGACGGTCGCCCCCATGATCGCGTTCGTCAGCACCTTGATCGCGTGGCCGGCGCCGACGGGGCCGACATGGATGATGGTCTTTCCGCAGAGCTGCAGGATCGGGCGGGCGCGCGCGAAGTCCTCGGGCGAGGCGCCGACCATGATCGTGAGCGTCGCATTTTGCGCGCCGGCGACCGCCCCGGTGACGGGCGCATCGACGAAGGCAACACCGCGCCCCGCGAGCCGCGCGGCCGTCTTCGGGCTGGCGTAGGGATCGCCACTCGTCGTGTCGATCCAGAGCGTTCCGGCGCGAAGGTGCTCCCCGACGGCATCGACGATCGCGTCGACCTCGCTGCTCGTCGGGAGCATCGTGATCACGACCTCCGCTCCCGCGCATGCCGCGAGATCGTCCGCCACGCGCGTGCCGTACTCCTGCGCGTGGCGCTCGGCTTTCTCCCGCGTGCGATTCCAGACGATGACTTCGTGCTGCCGGGCCAGATGTCCCGCCATGGGATATCCCATGGCTCCGAGTCCGATGAATGCGATCTTCATGGCTGCGGAGTCTACTGCGCCGACGGCGGCACGGCCGTCTTTCCGATCCATCGATCGAAGTTCGCCGACTGCAGCGCCCTGAACGCGGCGCAACTCTCGATCCGCTCCAGCGATTGCTTCAAACCGCGATCGACGGCCGGTACCGGATGCTCGGCGAAAAACGACTTCACGTCCTCGCGCTTCCGGTCGTCGCAGAAGACGCCCGTCGCGCCGACGACCCCCGCGCCCCCCCACGTGGTGAACCTCGTCTCGAGCTGCGCCCAGTTCCTCTTGATGAACTCCCACGTCGTCTCGCGCGCGTAGCGATTCCCGAGCATCGCACCGAGGAAGCGCGGAAGGTCCTGGTTGCGCATCGCCGGCGAGAGCGCCAGTTCGAGCGCCCTGGCGTGCAGCTCCGGCTGGCGGAAGGCGGTCAGCGAGTAGAGATAGCGGTAGTACTCGTGCGGGGTTTTCGCCTTCGGCAGGTGCTCCTTCAGCGTGTCGAACCATGCCTCGTCGCCGCTCAGCGACGCGAGGTGGAAAACGGTATCGAGCAGCGAGCCGTCGACGGCGGACGGCTCGTCGATCGCTTTCGAGGCGAGGTCGCGCGCGCGGGCGAGCGTGGCCTCGTCCATCGCCGCTCCGCCCAATGTGCCCAGCACGCTGGCGCGAAGCTGCTTCTGCTCATCCGATTCACCGGGCGCCGGGTCCCAGCCGAGTTCCGCTGCGAGCGGCCGGAGCCAGTCGCGGAGCCAGGCCCGGAACGGCTCGCGGGCCTCCTCGCCGACCAGCGTGCTCTCCACCCCCGCGAACTGGCCGAGGATCACGTCGAGCACGGCGCGATTGCGTTCGCCGCGAAAGCGGTCGAGCAGCGCCATCTGCTCGGCGATCTCCTTTTCTCCGAGGCGAACGAGCGCCCAGTTGTCGTTCAGCAGCGTGATCCGCTCGGCCGGTGTGAGGGCGGCATCGAGACTCTTCGCGGTCTGCAGCATCTCCGGTGCGTGTGCGCTCCGGTAGAAGCCCCGTCCGCTGCGGTTGAGGAAGAGATGCGGCGTACAGCCGGGCAGGCGGAACGTCTCCGCCGCCTTCGTCAGCAGAACGCCGCGGCCGCCGCCGCCCGAGTCGTCCAGGTCGCGGATCATGACCGGAACGGTCCAGGTCTGGTTCGAGCCGGCCAGAAACCGCTTCCGGTCGGAGAAGATCCGTTTCTGCGTCAGCGTCAGGAGGGTCGATCCTCCCTCGCAGCGGGCGGAGGCGCTGATCAAAGGCGCGCCGGGCTGGTCGACGAAGCTCTTCATGATGCGGTCGACCGGCTTTTTCGTCGCCGCCGCCATCGTGTTCCAGAAGTCCTCCGCGGCAGCGTTCGAATACGAGTATTTTCTGATGTAGGCGCGGATGCCGTCCCGGAAGGCCTCCTCACCGACATACGACTCGAGCATGCGGAGCACGGCCGCGGTCTTGCCGTAGGCGATGCCGTCGAACATCTCGTTGATCTCCGCCGGCGTCTCCGCGCGTGCCCGGATCGGACGCGTCGACTCGAGCGAATCGACGGCCAGCGAGCCGCTCGTCGCCTGCGTCTCGTCGAGATCGATGTTCCACTCCGGTTTCCACGCCTTCAGCGAGCCGGCCGTCGCCCACGTCGCGAACCCCTCGTTGAGCCAGATGTCGTTCCACCACTTCATCGTCACCAGATCGCCGAACCACATGTGCGCGATCTCGTGCGCCATCGTGGCGGCAATCCCTTTGCGGTTGCCGACCCCCGCTTCCTTCTCGTCGATCAGCAGCGATGTCTCGCGGAACGTCACCGCTCCGGTGTTCTCCATCGCCCCCGCCTCGAAGTCGGGGACGGCGATCACGTCGAGCTTCCCGAACGGGTAGGGGACTCCGTAGTACCGGTTGAAATGCGTCAGCGCGGCCTCGGCCGTGGCCAGGCCGTACCGGCCGAGGTGCTTTTTCTCCGGAACGGCACAGACGCGGATCGGGATGCCGTCCGCGCCTCCCTCGATGCACTCGAAATCGCCGACCAGCAGCGCCACCAGGTACGTCGACATCTTCGCCGTCGTGCCGAAGGTGATGGTGTGCTTCCCCTCTCCGGGACCGGGGCGGTCATCGACGACCGGCGCGTTCGATATCGCCGTGTCCCCCTCGTCGACCACCACGGCGAGGTCGAAGGTCGCCTTCATCGCCGGTTCGTCGAACGATGGAAACGCACGCCGCGCGTCCGTCGGCTCGAATTGCGTCGCGGCGTACTTCCGCCGGTCCGTCCTGCTGATGTAGAAGCCTCGCAGCTTGTCGTTGAGCTTCCCCCGGTACCGGATGGCGATCGTCGCCGGCCCGGCGGGGATCTCGTTCGTCACGGCGAGCGTCGCGGTCTGCTCCTTCGAATCGAGCGACACGGCCGCGGTCTGCTTCGATCCGCCCGCTTCGATCGTCACCTCGTCGAACTCGATTTCGAGAGCATGCAGCGTGATCGACTTCGCCGGCCTTTTCACCGCGACCGTGATCGTCTCCTCGCCGGCGAACACCTCCCGTTCCAGATCGGGCGTGAGAACGATGCGGTAATGCGACGGGACGACGGCGAGCGGAAGGCGGGCGGCGGTTGCTGGAAACGGGGCGAGAACGGCAATCAGCGCTGCGAGCGCGCGTCCTGACATGCAGAAGCCTCCTTGCGGGAGGCGATTCTACGTTCGATTGAAGTGGGAAGGCAGTGACGTGCGGTCGTGAAACGCTGGTCGAGACCCTCCGGCTCGCGTTGCAGAGAGAGAGGTAGCTTCAGCAATTGGGTCCACGGAGGCACGCCCATTCGCCCGCTCAACCGTGGTTGGGTCCGAGGTGGGCGCGAGGCTGAAGGGTCTCGATCAGCGTCTCAAAGAACGACAGGGGCGGCACGCCCCTACACGATCCCAATGGCACGGAACGGATGATTCGACGAAATGTCAGGGTCGCTGGACCTGGGCGCTCGTGAGGTATATCACAAAAGCGCCTCAAGCGCGATTCTTGTACCAGTCCGCGTTCATCTGGGTGAAGTGCGCCCACTTCTCGGGCACCAGGTCGGCCGGGAAGATTGCCTGGACCGGGCACGCGGGCTCGCAGGCGCCGCAATCGATGCAGACTTCCGGGTCGATGTAGAGCATCTCCGCGGTGGCGAACTCGGCCTCGTCCTTGCGGGGATGAATGCAATCCACCGGACAGACGTCGACGCAGGCCGTGTCTTTCGTCCCGATGCAGGGTTCGGCAATCACGTAAGCCATTCAGGTCCTCCCCACGCGATTCTAAACGATGAGACGGCGCGGAGGCGCTGGTGCGCCTACGCCCCTTCGGTCCATTTGCGGATGGCGTCGATCTGGTAGTCGTTCCCCATGAACGAGACGATGTCGCCCACGACGTGTCCGATCAGCTTCTTCGCCACTTCCGACTGGTTCGAGTAGATTCCGTGCTCTGGATCGGACTCCCACGGCCCGAGAATCGTCACTTCGCGGCGAACGTCGCCGTTGCTGAGGGCGACCTTCGTTCCGACACGGACGGCGGAGGTGTCGATCGTCTCCGGATCGATGAGCCTCACGCGGGAGATCTCGGAGGAGAGTTCGGCCGCACGGGCCGAGAGGTACTCGGCGCGCTGGCGTGCGGCCTTGTATTCGAAGTTTTCGCGGAGGTCGCCCATCTCGCGGGCCGCCTGGAGCGCTTTCGAGTTCGCGGGGATCTCGACGTTCCTGATCTGCGTCAGTTCGGCACGTTTCTTCTCGAGCGCCTCGGCCGTGGCATACACCGGCTCGGCCTGCGGCTCGCGCAGCGCCGGATACTTCATCAGCGCCGCGTGCTTGATGTTCTCGCGCCGGTACTCCTCGAGGGCCCCGTAGCGGTCGATCACCTCCACGAGCTTGCGCGCCTGCTCCTCGTTCTCCTCGTTCATCACGATGCGGAGCGCGAGCCCTCCCCTGTCGAAGGAGTCCTTCAGCCGGGCGCGAACGGGGGCGAACTCCTCCGAGCCGATCGCCTCGAGGATCTGGAAGAGCAGCGCGTAGTTCGCGCGGCCCGCCCCCTCGTCGTCGGTCAGCCGCTTCACGTACCAGTAGAAGGCGCGTGGATGGCGGCGCGGATAGCGGAGCGTCTCGTCGATGAGGCGGTCGCGAATGTCGGTCTGCCCCTCCTCTTCGAGCGCGGAGATGATCGAAGTGAGGATCCGCGGCTCCTCGTCGAGAAAGAACAGCTCGGCGTAGACCTTCGGCCAGTCGGGGTGCCGTTCGCGCACCACGGCGAGTGCCCGCTCGCGCAGGGCCTTGTCGGCGATGGCCGCGACCGTGCGCGAGGCCATCGCCCCGGTGAGCAGCGACGCCGGATCGATCGGAGCTTCGTACGTCCCGGGCAGCGACTCGAGGGTGGCGAGGATCTGCCACGCCATCGCCGGATCGGTCCGTCCGAGCCGGGCCGCTTCCGCGGCGAGCGCCGACGAGAAGAAGTCGGCGAGTTCCCCGCTGCGCGCGCTGTGCTTGCGCGCGATCTCGAGTTTCGCCTTCAGATCGGCGCGCTCGAAATCGCGGCGGATCGTCTTCTCGGCCTCGTCTGCCGAACCGCTCCAGGAATACGTCGCCTTCGCGCCGCTGCCGCTGACGACGATCTGAGGATTCTTCCGCGCCGCGGTCCACCACGCCGTCCACTTCGCCTCGGGGACGATACCGATCACGGCGTCGCGCACCTCCCCCATCGTCATCGGCCGCCCGAAACTCTGCAGGATGCGCGCGAAGAATTCCGACGGACGGCCCGCGGCCTCCTCGCGGAGAGCCTCGGGGCGCGTGATCTTCTCGCGGAGAACGTGCCCCTCGGGGAGAGGGACGAGGAACTTCGTGGCCGCCCCCAGCGGAATCGAGACCCGCTTCTCCTTCTCGAAGTCGAGGCGGCAGATACCCAGCTCCGGATTCAGCTCCGTCACCACACCGGCACCACGGCCGGCCATGAAGAACACCTCGCCCTCGTCGAAGGTCAGCCATGTCTCGATCTTCTCGGCGCGCTCGGCGGGATTGCTCTGCGGATCGCTGAACTTCGCGACCGAGAACGCCCGCTCGAAGCTCCTGCGGCTGCCCCATGCCTTCCGCAGAGCCTCCTCGATCTGCGGGCGCAGCGTCGTCGGATGGCGCGAAAGACGCGCGATCTCCTTCAGGACCCGAAGGCGCTCGCGCCAGAGACCGCGCTCCTTCAGCACGTCGGCCAGAAGGGCGGTCAGCGTATCGGAGAGCGTCCGCTGGTCATGCTTGCGAAGCGCCCTGGCAACCTCGAGGTAGACGTCGACGCCAGCGGGATCGCTCTCGATCTGGTTCATCCAGAGCGTCTCCAGGGCGTCGAACTGGTTCTGATCGATCAGCGCATGCGCTTCTTCACGAAAGGGCAATGTCTCGACTCCCGGGGACCAAATGAGCCGCACATTGTAGTGGAAGCGGAGCAATGCGGGCGCGCCGCGGCGCGCCCCTACTTGCGGAGGCGGACGATCGCCTTGAACACGTCGAACGGCATCTGCTCGGCGTGGACGATCCGGCGAAGATGTCCGAGTGACGTCCGGCGCTCGCGCACATCGTCGAGGGCGATGTCGTGCTTGCGCAGGAGCTCGTGGACTTTCTGATCCGGCATGGCTCTCTCCTTTCTCTTCCGGGGACGGATGGAAAGCGCGCGATGCGCGAATCTATTCCTGACGCAGGCGCGCCAGGATCTTCTCGTGGATCCCGCCGAATGCCCCCGACGACATCACCAGCACGACGTCGCCCTCGCCCGCCTCGGCGGCGACCCGTTCCGCGATGTCGTCGAACGACTCGATGTGGTCGGCCCCGATCCCGCCGGCCCGCAGCGCCGTGACGATGCCGGGCACCGACATCATCTTGTCGAGCCCGTACCGCGTCTGGTAGCGGTCCCTGTGAAAGACCGGACCGATCACGACGCGGTCTGCGCCGCGGAAGGCATCGATGTAGCCGCTCTCGAACTCCTTCCGGCTCGACGAGATCGAGCGCGGCTCGAAGAGCGCCCAGATCCTGCGGCCGGGATACCGCTTGCGTGCCCCTTCGAGCGTCGTGGCGATCGCCGTCGGATGGTGAGCGAAGTCGTCGATGACGGTCACTCCCCGCTCCACTCCCCTCACCTCCATCCTTCGCTTGATTCCGGCGAACGTCTCCAGCCCCTTCTGGATCGCCCCGGCGCCGAGCCCGCGCAGTCGCGCCGCGGCGATGTCGGCGAGCGCATTGAGCACGTTGTGGCGTCCCGAAAGCGTGCTGCGGAAGCGGTACCACTCCTTCCCTTCCCACCACGCCGTGAACGACGTCGCCTCGGGGGCGAGTTCGACGTCGGTCGCGAAGAGGTGATTCCCACGCTCCCAGCCGAACGTCACCCACTCCCCCCGGGCCGCGCCGCGCAGAGACCGCACGTTCGGATCGTCTCCGTTCGCGATGATCCGATCGCCGGAGGGCACCTGGGCCACCGCTTTCCGGAACGCCTCCACGATCGCGGCGAGATCGGGGTAGATGTCGGCGTGATCGAACTCGATGTTGTTCACGATGAGCGTGTTCGCGTGGTAGTGGAGAAACTTCGGCCCCTTGTCGAAGAAGGCCGTGTTGTATTCGTCGCCTTCGATGACGAAATCCTCTCCCTCTCCCAGCTTGAAGTTCTGATGGAAGTTGAGCGGGATTCCGCCGACGACGAAGCTCGGATCGCGCCCCGCCGACTCGAGCAGCCATGCCATGAGCGAGGTCGTGGTCGTCTTTCCGTGCGTCCCGGTGACGACGATCGAATGTTTCCCACGGATGAACAGACGGTCGATCGCCTCCGGCATCGACGTGTACGGAAGGTCCATCTCCACGGTGGCGGCCGCTTCCGCGTTCGACGGAGAGGCGACGTTTCCGACCACCACCAGGTCGGGGCGGAACGTTTCGAGGTGCTCCTTCGTATATCCCTCGAGCACCGGGATGCGGAGGCTCTCGAGATACGTCGACATCGGCGGATAGACGTGTTCGTCCGATCCGGCGACCTCGTACCCCCTTTTCTGGAGCATCCCGGCGAGCGAGGCCATCGCCGTGCCGCAGATCCCGATCAGGTAGACGCGTTTGACGGGAGGAATGTCGGTCAGGTGTGCCATACGGTGCGAATTGTAGAATTGCGAGGGGAATGCCCCCTTTTAGCAGGGTGTTCGGTCGTCTGGCCGTACGAACACCGACCAACCGATCACGGACCACGATCAGGAGGACTCTCCCGATGTTGAAACGCATCACCATCACGACTCTGACTTTTGTGGTGGCCCTTTTCGCTTCTCTCGCCATCGCGGATGAAACGGCGAAGAGCGACAAGGCGCCGCGCCTGACCGTCGTCGACCCGGTCAAGGACTTCGGCACGGTGCCCAAGGGCGAGAAGCTCAACTGGACCTTCACCGTCAAGAACACCGGAAACGCCGACCTCGAGATCATCGCCGCCAAGCCCGCCTGCGGCTGCACGGTTGCCCAGTTCGACAAGGTGATCAAGCCGGGCGAGACGGGGAAGGTCGTCGCCGCGATCGACACCACACAGTTCAACGGCCCGATCTCCAAGCCGGTGACGCTCGAGACGAACGATCCCTCCACGCCGACCGCTCAGGTCACGATCACCGCGATCGTCAAGCCGTACGTCGAGGCGTACCCGGCGGGCTTCGTTCGCTTCAACATGCTGCAGGGCGACGTCGAGAAGCAGTCGGTGGTGCTCTACACCGAAGAGCAGGATCCGTGGGAGATCGTGAAGGTCGAGACCCCCGCCGAGTGGATCAAGGTCGAGCACAAGAAGATCGACGATCCGACGCAGCTCGCGCCCAACGGCCGTCCCGGACAGAGCCAGTACCGCATCGACGTCACCGTCGGCGGACCGGATGCGAAGGTCGGCCCGCTCGCCGACAAGATCAGGATCGTCACCAACTCGAAGCACCAGCCGGAGTACCTTCTGTCGCTCTCCGGCGTGATTCGCCCCCGCTTCCGCGTCGACCCGATGCCCACTTCGGGCGTGAATTTCGGCGAGGTCACGGTGGGAGACTCCGCCTCGACGCGCTCGATCATCCTTCGCTCGAACGACCTGAAGACTCCCGAAACGTTCCAGGTGACGAAGATCGAGAGCTCGGTCCCGGCGATCTCCGCCACCGTCAAACCGACCGCCAACAAGGGTGAGTACGAAGTGACGCTCCAGATCGGGAAGAACGCCAAGAGCGGCGAGATCAAGGGCGAAGTGAAGATCCACACCAACGACAAGCTCGAACCGGTGGTGACGATGCCGCTGCGCGGCACGATCAAGCCGGCCTCGACGACGGCCGCCTCGAAGTAGCCCGCCATCCGACGAACGATCGAGGGCAGGCCCGCGGGCCTGCCCTTTTCGTTTCAGCGGACCACCGAAACGCCGGTCCCGTCACCCAGCGGCAGGACGATGCTCGTGAGGCGGGGATCGGTCATCAGCCGCTCGTTGAAGCGCCGCAGCGCGGCGGGTGAAGGCTCGCGCGATCCTTCGGCCACCAGACCCTTCCACAACAGGTTGTCGCAGACGATCACCGCACCCGGCTCGAGCTTCGGCAGCAGGCCGTCGAGGTACTGCTCGTACTCGGTCTTCACGCAGTCGATGAAGACGAAGTCGAACGTCCCTTCGAGCGCCGGGATGACGTCGAGCGCGGCCCCTTCGTGAAAGACCACCCGGCAGCGGAGATCCGCCCCGGCCACGAACTGCTTCGCCTTCGCCAGAATCGACCGGTCGATCTCGATCGTCTCGACGACCGATCCCTCGCCGCACTCGCGTCCCATCACCACCACCGAGTAGCCGATGTTCGTTCCCACTTCGAGAAGGCGGCGCGGACGGCGAATCCGCACCAGAATCCGGAGGAGCTGCGCGACCTCCGGGTCGGCGATGGGATGCCCTTCCTCGCGCGCACACTCCTCCATCCGCTCGAGAAGCGCGTCGCGAGGCGATTGCAGCGAGTCGAGATACTCGGCCTGTCTGCGCTGGAGAATCGCGTCGATGCGGTCCTTCATCAGACCGCCGACTCTACCGCACGGACGTCATCGCCGGTGCGTTCTGCATGCGCGTCTCGACCGCCTCCCAGTCGACATTCGCCAGGAATGCCTCGATGTACTTCGGCCGGTCGGCCGGCGCGTAGTCGAGCAGAAACGCATGCTCCCAGACGTCCATGACGAGCAGCGGGACGAATCCGGCCACGTTCCCCGTCTCATGAAGCGTGATCCAGTGATTCGAGACCAGGCCGGTCGCAGGGTCGAGATAGGCGACGGCCCATCCCACGCCGCGCATCTTTCCCACGCCGACAAAATCGGTCTTCCAGATGTCGTAGCTCGGGAAGCTTCTCTCGACGGCCCGCCGGAACTCCGATCCCTTCGGAGCGTCGCCCCCCCCGTCCTTCTTCATGTTGCCGAAGTAGTACTCGTGGAGCACCATGCCGTTGTATTCGAACCCGAGGCGGCGGGTCAGCTCGGAATAGGCGGGCATTTCCTCCTGATCGACCCTTCCGTCGGAGAGAATCGCCGCGATCTTCTCGGTGAGGGTGTTCGTGTTGGTGACGTACCCCTCGTAGAGCTTGAAATGCATCTCCAGCGTCTTGTCGGAGATACCTTTCAGTCCGCTGAGGTTGAACGTTTTTGCTCTGTAGACTTTCATGTCCATGACTCTCCGGGCGTGCACAAAGCGGACCGCCGAGGTTTTATCGTGCCAGACGAAACGTGGCGTAGAGATAGGGGTAATTCGGCCGGAACCAGTTGCGGAAGCTGCGGCGCACCAGCTCGCGTGCCGTCGCGGGTGAAGCTCCTTTCAACACGTAATGTTGCCCGTCGAAAAAGTCGGCGGAGTAGTTCGCGTACGATGCCATCGGCTCGAATCCGGGAAAGCCGCCGAACGGTGTCGCGGTCCATTCCCATCCGTTTCCCACCAGATCGTGAACTCCCCATGCGCTCGCTCCGGCCGGAAAGGAACCGACCGGCAGCGGGTCCCACTGCATGAAACCGAAGTTTCCCCGCGACGCGTCGGGAACCTCCGACCCCCACGGATAGAGCCGCTCTTCGCCCGACGGCGTGCCGAACGCCGCCCGGTGGTATTCCGCCTCGGTCGGGATCCGCATCCCTTTCCATCGTGCGTACGCTTCGGCCTCGGCACAGGTCACGTACACCGGCCAGTCGGGCGGCAGCGGGATCAGATCGAACATGCCGCGCCAGAACCATTCCCCGTCGCGCTCGAGCCAGAAGTGCGGATGCCGGATTCCCTCGCTCGCGATCCACTCCCACGCGTTTCCCCACAGCTCCGGCCGCCGGTAACCGCCGGCCTCGACGAACTCGAGGAACTCGGCATTCGTGACGTTGTAGCGGCCGATCTCGAACGCGTCGACATCGACGCGGTGGAGCGGGAACTCGTTGTCCCATCCGAACCCGATCTGGTCGCGCGCGGCGCCGAGCGTCGCCCGGCCGGCCGGGATTCGCGCAAAGGAAGGATCCCCGTCGCGCACCCGCTCCCGCGGCGAACCGGCTTCCGGACCTCCCAGCGGCGCGCGACTGCGCTTCCGCTCGTATGGCATGTTGTGGAGCATGTAGAGCAGCGTCTCCTGGTGCATCTGCTCGTGCTCCAGGATCGCGATCGCAGCCTCCGCTCCGCGCAGTTGCGGGACCGCGTCGTCTTCGATGACCTCCTCGGCGAGGATTCGCTCGACGATGGCGTCCGCGGCCGCACCGTAGCTCTGCACCGCAGAACGCGACGGCCATACGTCCCCCGGCTCCCGTACCGCATCGGGGGAATCGGGATCGATTCCCCGCGCGAAGAGGACTTCGTAGTGATCGTCGATCCCCGGCTTCTTCAGCGCAAGCTTCACCAGCGTGTTGATCGTGAACGCCGGGAGATGACCTTCGTAGAACACGATCGGATTCCGCAGCCGGATGGGCCGCGTGTAGTACGTGGAAGGGTCTGGGATTTCGAAGATCTCGCGTGACCGGGCGCGCCCTTCGCGGAACCAGCGGAGCAGGGTCTCGCGCGTCACGCCCTCGGGAAAGGAAGAGTGGCGCATCGCGCCAGAAGTGTATACCCGCCTAACCCGACATAGCCGGAAACAAAAAGGCACGTGTTGCAAGATTCAGGGAAAGACCGGGCGCGGGCTCGGGCGCGGGCCCGTAGCTCACCCGCGCGACAAGACGTGGAGGCGCTGGTTCCGCTTTCTCGTCATCGATCAGTGGATCGTCTTCTTCATCGGCGCGATGATCGGGATGTTCGTTCCGAGCGTTCTTCATTGGTCGTTACGGCGGAAGGAATGGAATGTTGCGTTCTCGTCATCCGTCGTCCGTCTCAGTGGGGCGCCGGCGCCCCACTGAGCATAGAATCTCCGAGTCCCGCCGAATCAAGGAGGTCCCATGCGACGATTCGCCCCTTTCGTCCTCCTCCTCGCAGTCGGTTTCCCGATCGGTTCGTCCGCAGCCACTCCAAAGGAAATCCAGAAGCTCGAGAAAACGCTCGCCAGCGACCGCGATGCCTCCGCGCGCTCCGATGCAGCCTGGCAGCTCGGGCAGTTAGGCGCCACGGAGTCGGTTCCCGCGCTCGCCACGGCGCTCGAGAAAGACTCGTCGGAGGCGGTGCGGGCGAACGCGGCGGCGTCGCTCTGGAACCTCGGCGAGGCGTCACGCCCGGCGATCCCCGCGCTCACGAAAGCGCTCGACGATCCCTCGGGGTCGGTCGTCGGAAACGCGGCGGGAGCGCTGCTGAAGCTGGGAACGCCGAAATCGAGACTCGTTCCCGCCTACCGTCGCCTGCTGACCTTCACCGACTGCGCCGATCGCGTGATCGCCCTGAGGGTGCTGGCGACCGAGGTGCCTCCCGGCGAACTGTTCGAGCACGCGTGGGAATGCGCGCATGCGAGCGAAGAGTCGGACGACCGCGGCGACGCTCTCGAGGCACTGCGAAAGATCGTCGGACGGAGAGACAAGACGCTCGCTCCACGCATCCTCGAGATCCTGAAAAACCTCGGGACGCGCGACGGGACGACCCTCATCCGCGCCATCGGCAGATACGATCCGCCGTTGAAGGACGCGGCGCCGGTGCTCGCCGGACTGCTCACCGCGCGCGACGAGGAGACGTCGAGCGCGGCGGCCTCCGCGCTGGGAGACATGAAGGCGGCCGCGCTTCCCGCGCTGCCGGACCTCGTCAAGTGTCTCGAGACGCATCCCCAGAACAAGACGCGGGAGAGCGCCGCGGAGGCCATCGGCGAGATCGGCCCGAAGGCGATCTCCGCACTTCCGGCGCTGATGAAGGCGGGAGAGAGTGATAAATGGCCATCCGTGCGGAAGGCAGCGGTGAGCGCCATCGGCGAGATGAGAGAAGCGGCGCGGGAGGCCATCCCCATGCTGCGCGAGCAGCTCGAGAGCACCGACGACTGGATGCGGGTCGCCGCGCGGAACGCGCTGTTTCGCGTCGAGCCGGGGAAGTCGCAGGAAGTCGCCGACATCGCCGACCAGCATCGGGTCGAGGAGAAAGGGGTTCTGTGGGAGGACCTCTCGCAGCTCTCCTCCACCCTTCCCGGCCGGCTTCCCGAAGTCTATGAACTGATCATCTACGACAAGTACGCCATGGCCACGGTCCCGCAGACCGACAGCCCGACCGGGCGTGGCAAGTACACCTACAAGGCGGGGACGGTGACCGGACCCGATGAGGCGACGGAAGACGACTGCAAGAAAAAGGTCGCGCTGGCGAAGATCGACTTCTCGGTCGTGCCGAAGCTCGTCCAGCAGGCGCCGGCGTTGTTAGGCGCGCCGGCGGGAAAAGTGAGCCATGTCCAGTTGGGCGCCGGCGTGTTCTGCCGTTCGATTGGTTGGCTGGTCTTCGTCAGCGATACCGGGTTCGTCGAGTTCAGGCTCGACGGAAAGGTGGGAAGGGTCCAGAAGTTCTGAGGGGACAGGAACGCGCCCGCGAGCGGGGAGAGGGGCACGCCGCTACTCCCGCCCGCAACATCCATGGCTACGGCACCAAGTGGGACCTCGGCTCGGGGAGCTTTTCCTTCGGATCGCGATGCAACGTCACCTCGAGCCGTTGCTCCTGGTCGCCACGGAACAGCGTGACGCCGATTCGATGTTCGCTCGAGGCTTCCCCTCCGTTGCCGACGTGATAACAGGAGTCGAGCCAGACGACCTGACCATCGACGATCATGGCCATTCCGCGGCGCGGGTCGGAATTGCGAGCCAGCGTGACCCATTCGCCATCACGCCATTCGACGACGCGACTCTCGCTGCGATCGCTCGACCACTGCACGGCGGGAGCTTCGCCGCTGCTCGGAATGATCTCCGCGCGCGTAAACGAGTCGCCGGAGGACCACGGCGTGTCGATCTCGCGCCACGTCTTTCCGCGATCCCCGGTGATCCAGAAATCCTTCTTCCCCGTGGTCCGGGCGGCGAGCACACGTCCGTCGCGCAGAGGGAAGAAAACGACGGAAAAGCACTTGTCGGCCGAGGGGGGTAGCGATGCCAGCCACCGCGACGGATTCTTCCCGACTTTGAAGGACCAGCATCCGACAACAATGCCTCCGTCATGCCGGTCGAGGACAGGTCTCGGGAGTGTTCCGTCGACGACAGAATGAAGGAGCCACCGAGATCCGTCCCAATACACTGCTGCGACGCGCTCGTATCCCTCGAAGAATAACCAAGGAGTTCGTTCCGCGTCTTCAGCCGAATCCATCCAGGCCACATCAAGGGGAAGGCTCAATGTCCCCGTGAGGTGCTCCGTCCCGTCAGGCATCCTTTCTCGAATCTCGAAGTACCGGCCCGCCCGTCGAGCGTGCCACGCCCGTGAACCACTGCCGCGGCTCGGAAGCGTACCGAGGAGTCTAACGGATGTGACAGTTCCTCTTGTTTCTCCGACTCTGAAGGAGAACTCTGTTGGATAGAGTGCCTCGGCAACCGAAAAAAACAGACGATCTCCACTTCGCCCTTCAGGCGACACGAAGGTTCCGCAGAACTGTGCGGCGGTCGGGGGGGACATGCCCAGGACGAGAAACAATGCCAGGATCAGAGGTCGATTCACGGCTGTCCTCCGAGGTAAAGCTGACAGGCCGCTGCAATCATTTCGTTGATCTGCCACGAACTCAGACCGTTCGGATCACCGGGGTACTCGTCTATTCCAGCAGAGTGCAGAGCCTCATGGATGATGTTGATGGCCCGTTGATCGTCGCTCGTTGTCAGGAACTTGTCGCACAGATAGACCGTGGACGAGCCGACTCTTGTCCACGCCCCCCACAACGGATTTGACTGACATTCGCTTGTCGATTCACCATTCCGATAATCGGTTGACGCGATCACATCGACGCCCCGTCTGCCATATTTCTCGAAGAGCGCGCTGCATTCGAGGAGGTTCGTCAACTGGGACGTCGCAAGCGTCTTCGCGGGGTCGAGCACCCGACACTTGTTCATCCGTCAGGGGCGTATTGTACGGGTCGCTGGGCGTTCCCCCACCCACGGATGGCTCACCGGACGAGGGTGGGTACGGATCGGGCGCCCACCCCCACCAGTAGAAGCATTCCGTGCGTCCCGAGTAGCAGGTGATTTCGCCGGGGCTGACGTCAACGCAGTAGCCGGATCCCACCAGCAAAAGCCGTAGAGCGCCATCAGATTGGGCTCCGGCTTGAACCGGGGGCTGCCGCTCGGAATCGTTGATCGAGAGCGCAAAGAAGAGTTCTGAAGCGCACTCGATTTTGCTGCCGATCCGAATGTCCCCAATGGTGGCAGTTTGATTCTCACGGGATACACGGTTCTGCTCGCGGCAGTGAACTCCGCATGAGGAAATGCAGGAAGGACCTCCAGCGATCCATCGGGAAGGATTGGGTCTGGCCCAGGAGTCGGCGCTCCATATGCGCGACATATGCGCCTCCTGGAGTCAGCCGGCGATCGGCCCCCCCGCCGCGGCGCGAGGACAAACGAAGAATGCGACTCCGTGCGGGCATGCCGCCGCGCGACTGACGCACTCGTCTTTCGCGACGGTGAACCGTTCAACTCTTAGCCCACCGGCAGTCTTGATCCACCGAGCGCGCCGGCGATGGCAGTGGCCTGCGCCACGAACGCGCTCACGGCATCGGGCCTGACCAGGCGCCCGTTTCGATAAACGACCAGGCACTCGCCGCCGGCTTCGACGATGGGATCGAAGTCGTCATCGAGACTCTCGAAGAAACTGAGCACCTTCGAGTCGAACAGCGTGCGCAGCGCATTTTCGTCGTCGCCGCGCAGCCGGAATCGTTTCGAGAACGCCGGATGGCTGGCAAAGTCGAGATGCTCCCCTGCCGGCTGCAGAACGCCCGCGCGTGTCAGTTCAAGCGCGGGGAGCGCGCGGCCGCGGAAGCGAAACGCAGCCACCGTCTGTGACACCGAAGTGGAGCTCGAAGGATCCATCTGCCGCGTGGTGTAGGTGTAGTCGAACACCGCCGCATCCGCCTCCGCCAGGCGTCCGGCCATGATGTTTCGCGTTCTCGGGTGGTCGACTTCGCGAAAGAGAGTCAGACGGCGGAGCACACTCTGCTCCAGACCGCGACGCGACCTCGTCTTCGCAAATCGATCCGAGATCGCCTTCCTGATTTCCGGCGAGTGAGCACCGGCCTCGCTCAGGACCTTTTCCAGCGCGGCCTGTTCGGCTGCGGCGTCGATCGGATCGAAGAACGTGCGCATCGCGTTCTCGTCACCGCTCGAGTGGAAGTCGAGGCCGAGTTCGCCGGAGATGCGCTGAAGCGTCTTGATGCGGCGCCTGACGCGAAGAACAGCGGCGGCGATCATCAACCCGACCACAACCAGGAAGAGGGGGAACAGACGGAAGAGATTCTGGTCCATCCCCCCTTCCATGAATTCCCAAAGGAACACCAGGACGACCACCGCCCCCAGCAGCGCGCCGACATTCAAGAGCGGCCGATGTTTCTTTTCCATCGCGTCCTCGAGACCTACGGCACTTCGGTCGAGTACACACTCCCACCCGCGATCCCCGCATACAGCCGATTCCCACCGATCGCGAGCGCGCGAACATCGGTGTTCAGCAATCCGTCGTTCATCGCGCTCCACGTATCGCCGCCATCGGCGCTCATGAATACGCCATCGAACGTCCCGCAGAACACTTTGCCCGAGGGTGAAACTGCCACGGCCTCGACATCGTCTCCTCCCTTGACGCCCTGCGAGACTTTCGCCCACGTCGCGCCGCTGTCGACGCTGCGAAAGAGCCCTCCCTTCGCGGAGACAAAGAGGCGCTCCGGCTTCGTCGGATCGACGGCCAACTCGCGGATCTCACCCGGACGGCCCATGAGGCTCCAGCTCTTGCCGGCGTCGGCCGTGCGATAGACGCCGTCCTTCCCGACCGCGGCGTAGACGATTCCGGGAGCTGCAGGCCGCAGCAGAGTGACACTCCCCGTGATTCCCGTTCCCGCAGCCTCCCACTTCTTCCCGCCGTTGATCGACTTGTTCACCGGCGCGCCTCCCGTGTCCTTCGACCACGAGCCGCCGGCGTAGAAAATCTTCGGGTCGCCGGCATCCTGCGCAAGCGCGTGAAACTCAGGACCGCTCAATTTGCCGCGCATCATCTCCCTCATGCTCGGCTCCGGCACCTCCACCTGTTGCCACGCTCGCCCTCCATCCTCGGAGCGCCACCACTTCGCGCCATCGTGCGCAAAGACTCGCTTCGCCGACTGGCGATCGAAGATCACGCCGTCGATCTTCAGGGTGTCCCCCGGATCGAACGGCGCCTGGAGCTCGGTCCACGCGCCGGGGCCGTCCTGACGATAAAGCCCGACGCTCAACTGCGCGAAGATCGGTCCGCCTTCAGGCGGCGCGTAGATCTTTTCGGTCCATCCCGCGGCCAGTCCGTTGCTCAACGGCTCGAAGGTCTCGCCGCCGTCGGTGCTCCTGAAGAATCCTTTGCCGGTCGTGCCGGCGTACACCACGCCCTGCTCTTTCGGATGAAGCGCAACACCCTTGCAGTACCAGTTGCCCAACCCGCCGCCGACCGTGCTCCATGACTCTCCGCCATCGGTGCTCTTGCGCAGACCGTTCTCCGTTCCCGCGAACAGCGTCAGCGGATCGTGCGGATCGATGTCGAGGCTGAAGAGGTCATCCGTTCCCTGCAGCCCCAGGTCGAGCTCGGTCCACGTGTCACCGCCGTCGCCGGTCTTGAACAGTTGTCCGAAGCCCATGACGACGTAGACCGTCGACGCACGTTCACGAGGAATGGCTAGCAGTTTGATGCTCGTCTCGGGAAGTCCCTCGCCCACCGGCTTCCATGTCATTCCTCCATCCGAGCTGCGACGCATCTGGTGCTCCGACCCGCGGCCGCCCGCGTAGATCACCTTCGGATTTTTCGGGTCGATGGCAAACGCGTAGGCGTCCTGATTCGGCACGCGGAAGCTCTCCCACGTCTTGCCGCCATCGCTGCTTCGATAGTGGAGGTTCGTCGACGGGGCGTAGATGATGGCCGGGTTCGACGGCGCGAACGCGATCCGTTGTCCGACCATGTAGGAACCCTTTTCGGGGCGCACCGGCGCCCACGTCTTTCCGCGGTCGGGAGAGCGCCACAATGCGGGGCGTCCCGGACTGTCGATGCCCGCCCAGATCGTGGCTGGATTTCCGGGATCGACCTCGATCCACTCGACCGGCCGGTGGACCATTCCGTCACCGGGAAGCATCCACTGCTTTCCTCCGTCATCGCTGCGCCAGACCCCGCCCGAGTGGCTGGCCGCGTAGAGCGTGTCGGGTTTCGCGGGATCGATGGCGACGTCGACGATGGCACCGACGAAGGGCCCTTCGCTGCGCCACGCCGCGTGAATCGGGAGGGCGAGAAGGAAAGCCGCCAGGGTGAGAGAGAGTCGCTTCATGTCCACCCCCCTGTTGTTAGGCGGTCATCGATGGGCTTCGAGGTTCGGAGATGATACTCCCAACTAGAACTGCGGGGTCGGCCTCCTCCGAATAACCTCGAACACTACGAAGCTGAGTGGACTAAGGTACGCCCGCTCGAAGGAAGGGGAGCAGGGTCTCGCGCGTCACGCCCTGTGGCACATCGCGCCAGAAGTGTATACCCGCCTAACCCATCGCCTAACCCTCGCCTAACCCGACATAGCCGGAACCAAAAAGGCACGTGTTGCAAGATTCCGGGAAAGACCGGGCTCGGGCTCGGGCTCGGGCTCGAGCCCGTAGCTCACCCGCGCGACAATCCGTTTTGTCCCCTTTCTTCGCTACGCTTCTTGAACCCCGGACAAACGCGAAAAGCGGCAACTTCACCAGCAGACATTTCACACTCACATACTCACTCGCATCAGCGAGAACAAACCTTCACTCGCGTCACGCGAGAACATTCACCGCCTTCGTCCTACACCGCCCGGCGTCATCGGAATGGGGAACGGGGTGTGTTTTGCCTTTTCTTCAGACTCTTGCCTTTTCTGCAATCAACTTTCCCGCTGAGGGACTGAGCGCCCCATTCGCTAAATCCGACAACATCGTTGCGGGCCGTCGAATTTAGCGAATGGGGCACGAAGCGACCGGGAGCGGCACGCCTTCGCCGGCCGGAACTTCGATCATCAGGAACGGGAGACGCTCCGGACGGGCCGCCATCAGAAGAGGCATGGCCACGTTGTAGACCGGGGCGTTTGCTTTCGTTCGCCCCTCGAGACTGCCGCGGTGCGCATGTCCGTGGAACACGGCCGTGACGCGGTAGCGGTCGATCGGCTCCTCGAGCCGCGACGAACCGAGGAACGGGATCACTTCTTCCGGCTCGCCGACCACCGTCGCGTGAACGGGGGAGTAGTGGAGGAGGGCGATCTTCTGCGGAGTCCGCAGCCGGGCGAGCGCCGCCTCGAGCTTGAGCGACTCGTTGACGCTCTCGTGGACGAATTCCTTGATGATCGTCTCTCCCCACGCGCCGAGAGCGCGCCGGCCGAATCCGCCGCAGAAACCCTTCACGCCGGCGAAGCCGACGCCGCGGTACTCGTACGCATCGCCGTCGAGAATGACCATTCCGGCATCGGTCAGAATCCTGACGATCTCCGCTTCCCGCCCCGATTCGACGTCATGGTTGCCGAGGACCGCCACGGAGGGGATCCGCAACGACGACGAGATCTCCTTCGCCAGAATGCGCGCCTCTTCCTCGGTCCCGTAGTCGGTCAGATCGCCGCAGAGGAGCGCGATGTCCGACGAGCGCGAGATCTCGGCAAAGAGCGGCTGGAGGGCCCCCTGCGAGTTCTTCTTCACGTGCATATCGGCGACCGCCGCGATCCTCACGATCTCCGTTCCGGCCACGTCACTCGTCCCCATCGCGGTCGATCGCGGCCGTCCAGTGCGCAATCTCCTCCGGTGACATCCTGCCGAGCCGCGCGTCGCGATACCGCCACTTCCCGACGTCGGTCAGGTACTGCTGTCGCGAGAGGATCGTGCCGAAGCAGACCTTGTCCGGCTCGTCCGCCCGGTGCGTCTCGGCTGCCAGCTTCTCCCCGAAGTGATCCATGATTCGCGCCGGGATCTTCGACCGCTCGAACGGATAGATGAAGCCGAACAGCACCAGGTGCGCATAGAGAACGCGCCAGTGTGGCCCGAATCGTCTGGCTAGTCTGTCCCAATTCAGGCGCTCCCCTTCCGAGTGCAGAATGTGGGCGACGTCGGCGCCGTCGAACCGCTCGCGCTCCATGATCAGACCCTTCGACCAGATCATCTCCTCGGGCGGAATGAGCGTCACGTCCATGCCGAGAACCTTCGCCGGCACCGCGTTCTCGAACCACTCGTCGTCGACCTCCGCAACGCCGTTCCCCGAACTGAAGATCAGATCGATGAAGTCCTCTCCCTGGAATGCCTTCCCCAGCCAGTGCGGAAACACCAGATCGGTCTCGTACCCCGCCTGCTCGAATGCCTCCGCGGCGCGGCCGTAGTCGGTCCTCCTGATGAACACGTCGAAGTCCTTGGTGTGCCGCTCGATTCCCGTGTAGCGGGCATAGGCGTACGCTCCCCCCACGAGGTACGGGACCCCCCTCTCGTTCAGAACACGGAGCGCCTGCCGGTAGAAGTCCCGGCTCTCTTCCGCGAGAAGCGATGCTGTCGAAGTCATCGTTTCCACGGAATTGCATGGTCTGCGCCTATCTGCGCAGGAGCCAGAGGACGAACGTCAGCGCGATCGACAGGAGGATCGACGTCATCAGCGGGAAGTAGAACGTGAAGTTCCCGCGCCGCCACACGATGTCCCCCGGCAGCCGCCCGATCCCCAGCTTCCCCGAGAAGGTCAGCAGCACGCCCGACACGAGCAGGATCACGCCGGCGAGAATCAGAAGCCGTCCAGCACCTCGCATCTCAGAACGTATACGCGAGAATCCAGCAGAGGAACAAGACCACCGGGGCCTGAAAGAGGAACTGCAGGATGGCGTAACCGGCCAGGTCGCGCGCCCGCACGTTGAGAATGCCCATCAGAGGGAGCATCCAGAACGGATTGAGCAGGTTCGTGACGCTCTCCGATGCGTTGTAGACCTGAATCGTCCATCCGGGGTGGACTCCCCACTGCTTCGCCGCCGCCATGACGTACGGCGCCTCGATCACCCACTTGCCGCCTCCGGAGGGGACGACCATGTCGAGCAGCGCCGAATAGAGCGCGATCACGACCGGGAAGGTGTCGCGCGTGGTGATGTTCACGAAGAAGTCGGCCAGCCGCTCCGAGATCGGCGTCTTCGCCACCATCCCGAAGATCCCGCCGTAGAACGGGAACTGAATCAGGACTCCCGCGACCGCGGGAACGGATTTCGCCACGGCGCGGAGAAACGATCGCGGACGCCAGTGCAGCAGCAGCCCGAGGGCGATGAAGGCGAAGTTCAGGTTGTTCAGATCGACGGCGGCGAGTCCCCCTTTCGCGCGGAGCTGCTGGAAGAGATAGGCGAACATCAGCGCTGCGATCACGATCGTGAACAGCGGGTTCTCTTCCAACCGTTCCGCGGGCGTGCGCGACTCGGTCCGTTCGATCGTCATCGGCTCGAAGGTGATGCCCATCTCCGCCGCCGTCTTCGCGTCGCGCCCGGCCGGAGCGGAGGAGTAGGCGACGGCGACCGACAGCACGATCAGAACGAATGCCATGAGGACGCTCTGCCAGAGAAAGATCGTCTGCGTCAGCGGAATCACCCCCGTGATCGGCAGGAGGGCGGGAGGAATCGCGCTCGGCGTGGCCTGCATCAGCGCGGAGGAGGACGACAGCCCGAGCGCCCAGACGCTGCCGAGGCCCATGTAGGAGGCGGCGCCGATGGCGCGGTAGTCGACGTCCGGGATCCGGCGGCAGATCTCCCGCACCAGCAGGCCGGTGAAGATCAGCGACAGCCCCCACGAAATCAGCGACGAGAGCGTGGCGAAGAGGGCCACGAAGGCGACGGCGGTGCGCCCGTTGCGCGGGATCGCGGCAAGGCGCTCGGTGAGCCGGGCGACGGGAGGCGAGCTGGCGACGACGAATCCGCCGACGATGATGATCATCATCTGCATCGTGAAGTTCACGAGGCTCCAGAAGCCGCTGCCGAACTCGGCCACCAGCGTCGACGGTCTGACTCCGATCGAGACGCCGCCGGCGAACACCACGATGATGGCGGCGAGGGCGAACAGAAAGGCGTCGGGAAAGTAGCGCTCGCAGGCGTCGGCCATGCGGATGCCGGTGCGCGCCAGGAGCGAGGTCCGTTCTTCGCTCATGAGCGCGAGATTGTGTCATTCCGGCCCGCCGGGGCGCGAGACGCGTGAGGCATGGGCCTCGCGCCCCCGCGATAAGATCGCGCGAATGGCGCACGAGATCCGGCGATTCGATCCGATCGCGTTTCCGCATTCCGACCGGCCGGTGGCGGCGCGCATCGAGCACCGCGACCGCATCCAGCAGTTGAACGTCGACGCGGCGGCCCTCGCGGCCGCGCTCCGCAGGGAGGTGCGCGGCGAAGTGCGCTTCGACGACGGCTCGCGCGCACTCTATGCGACCGACGCCTCCAACTACCGACAGGTCCCGATCGGCGTCGTCATCCCGCGAGACGTCACCGACGTCGTCGCCACGATCGAGCTGGCGCGAACGTTCGGCGCGCCGATCCTCGGCCGCGGCGCCGGGACGAGTCTGGCCGGCCAGTGCTGCAACGTCGCCGTCATCATCGACATGTCGAAGTACATGAACCGGATCGTCGAACTCGACCCGCACGCCCGGTTCGCCCGCGTCGAGCCCGGCATCGTCCTCGACGACCTCCGCGACACCGCCGAGAAATTCGGTCTCACCTTCGGCCCCGACCCCGCCACGCACACGCACTGCACCATCGGCGGGATGATCGGAAACAACTCCTGCGGCGTTCACGCACTGATGGCCGGCAAGACCGTCGACAACATCGACGAGATGACCGTCCTCACCTGCGACGGCCATCAGATGCGCGTCGGCCCGACCTCCGAGGCGGAACTCGAACGGATCATCGCGCAGGGAGGGAGAAAGGGAGAGATCTACGCGGGGCTCGTGCGGATCCGCGACACGTACGGAGATCTGATTCGCAGGCGATACCCGAAGATCCCGCGGCGCGTCTCCGGCTACAACCTCGACGAACTCCTGCCGGAAAACGGCTTCAACGTCGCCCGTGCTCTGGTCGGTTCGGAGTCGACCTGCGCGATCACGCTCGAGGCCAAGTGCCGCCTCGTCCACAGTCCGCCGGTCCGCACCCTCGTCGTCCTCGGCTACGAGGACGTCTACGTGGCCGCCGATCACGTGCCCCGGATCCTCGAGTTCCGACCGATCGGACTCGAAGGTCTCGACGACACGCTCGTCAACGACATGCGGGCGAAGGGAATGCATCCGCTGTCGCTCCCCCTCCTCCCTTCCGGCAGGGGCTGGCTGCTGGCGGAGTTCGGGGGTGCGACGCGCCAGGAGGCGGACGCACTCGCGCGGCGGCTCGTCGACGCGATCCGCCGTGATCCCGGCGCGCCCACGGCGGTCATCTACTCCGATCCGAGGCAGCAGAAGATGGTCTGGGCCGTGCGCGAGTCGAGCCTCGGCG